>CALJLK010000569.1 GCA_937982655.1 uncultured Sandaracinus sp. | reverse complement strand
GTGCGGCTGGGATCGGTGCGGCTCGGGTCGATGCCGGGCTCGGAGGTGGTGGTCGACGTGCTCGACGACGTGGTGCCTCTCGCGGGCGACGCATCACGCGAGCCCGACGGCTCGGCGTCATCCCCGGAACGTGCCCCCACGACCCCCACGGCGCGGAAGCGTAGCAGCGTTGCCGGGTCGAGGCTCTCGGGCACCACCTTCGGTGCGAGCGTCGCGCGCTCACTCCTGCAGCTTCCGCCACAACGTCGTCCGGTCGATCCCCAGCGCGCGCGCGGCCTTCGATTTGTTTCCGTCGAAGCGCTCGAGCACCCGCGCGATGTAGCGACGTTCGAGCGCGTCGAGCGTCATCGCGCGCTCCGCGGCGCCTTCGAGCCACGCGTCGTCGTCGGGGGGCGCTTCGCCGCCGTGGAAGTCGGCCAGCGTGAGCGCGTCGTGATCGGCGAACATCGTCGCGCGCTCCAGCGCGTTCGCGAGCGCGCGCACGTTGCCCGGCCACGGCTGCGCGCAGAGCCAGCGCATCGCCTCGTCGGTCACGCCCTGCACGCGATGGCGCGTGCGCACGGAGAGGCGATCGAGCAGGCGGTCGACTAGGTGGGGGATGTCCGCCGCGCGCTCGCGCAGCGGAGGCACCTCGATGCGCACGACGTTCAGACGATGGAAGAGATCTTCGCGGAAGGTCCGCGCGCGCACCGCCTCTTCGAGCGGTCGATTGGTCGCCGCGATCACACGCACGTCCACCGTGGTCGTCGTCGTGCCGCCCACCGGACGCACCTCGCCGCGCTCGATCGCCGCGAGCAGCTTCGGCTGCGCTTCGAGGGCCGTCTCGCCGATCTCGTCGAGGAAGAGCGTGCCGCCGTTCGCGCGCACGAAGAGGCCCGCGCGATCCTCGCGCGCGTCGGTGTAGGCGCCGCGCCGCACGCCGAAGAGCTCGGCCTCCACGAGCCCGGCCGGCAGCGCCGCGCAGTTGAGCTCCACGAGCTCTCGATCCGCGCGCGATCCCTGCGCGTGGATCCACCGCGCGACCGCGCTCTTGCCGACGCCGCTCTCGCCCGTGAGCAACACCGTCGAGCTCGACTGCGCCGCGCGACGGGCCACGTCGAGCACGCGCCGCATCGCGGGGCTCTCGGCCACCAGCTCGCCCGACTCGGAGCTCACGAGCGTGCGCCGCAGCCGAACGAGCTCACGCTTCATCCGCCGCTCGCGCAGCGTCCGCTCGATGGCGTGCTCGAGGCCCTCGAAGGTGAAGGGCTTGGCGAGGAAGTCGGACGCGCCTTCGCGGACACAGCGCATCGCGAGCTCGATCGAGCCGAACGCCGTGATCAGGATCACGAGCTGATCGGGGCGACGCGCGTGGATCGCGGGCAGGAGATCCACCCCACGCATCGTGGGCATCTCGACGTCCGAGATCACGAGGTCGAAGGCGCGCTCCTCGAGCCGCGCGAGCGCGATCTGCGGATCCGTCACGCCGACCGCCTCGCGACCGCTCGCCGTGAGCTCCTCCACCAGCCACGCGACGATCTCCGCGTCGTCGTCGACCACGAGCACGCTCTCACCCTTCGTCATCGGTCCTCCGCGTCGTCGTCGACCACGAGCCCGCTCTCACCTTTCGTCATCGGTCCTCCGCGTCGTTCCTTCGGAGCGTGGCAGCACCACCCGCACGCGGGTGCCGCGATCGAGCTCGGACTCGAACGCGAGCTCGCCCCGCAGCTCCGTCACGATGCCACGCACGACCGCGAGCCCGAGACCCGTGCCGTCTGCGCGCGTGGTGAAGAAGGGCTCGAAGGCGCGGTCGCGATGCTCGGGCGACATGCCGCGTCCGGTGTCGCGCACCTCGAGCGCGATCGCGTCGTCGCCCGCGCGATCGAGCCGAACCACGATGGAGTCTCCCGCCGAGGTCGCCTCGATCGCGTTGCGCACGAGGTTGAGCGTGATCTGCTGCAGCGCGTCCGGATCGGCGTGCATCGTCGGGACGTCGTCCGCGAGCTCGGCCTCCCACCGCACACCACGTCGGCGCGCCTCGGGCTCGAGGAGCGAGAGGATCGAGCGCACGGGCTCGCGCGGATCCACGTGCGTGGGGCTGGTCGGTCGTCGCGTGAGGTTCGAGAGGCGCGCGACGATGCGCGTGATGCGTGCGGCTTGCTCGCGCGCGATCCCCGCGAGCCGACGCGTCTCGTCGGGATCCTCGGCGCGCTTCTCCAGCGACGCGAGGCGACCTTCGAGCACCTGCAGCGGGGAGCCGATCTCGTGCGCGAGACCCGCCGCGAGCTGGCCGAGCGTCGCGAGCTTGTCCATCTCGCGCACCGCACGCTCGAAGCCGCGCCGCGCTTCCGTCTCCGCCTCGAGGCGCGCGCGCGCTCTCGCGAGATCCTCCACCAGCCGCTCGAACTCGTGCACGGTCTCGCCGATCTCGTCGCGCTTCAACGACGGATGCGCGGGCACCGAGAGATCGCCCGCGCGCACCCGTCGGATGTGCGCGAGCATGCGCGCGAGCGGCG
Source organism: uncultured Sandaracinus sp. (assembly GCA_937982655.1). GTDB lineage: Bacteria > Myxococcota_A > Polyangia > Polyangiales > Houyiibacteriaceae > JACKEH01. Next base: position 11,168 of record CALJLK010000569.1, on the reverse strand, counting down.
CGCCTACCCAGAGCCGCGTGGCGATCACGGTCGTGAGGAGGAGCAAGAAGACGTAGATCGCGAGCGAGCCCGCGACGCGTCGGCGCGTGGCGGCGAGGTCGCGCTCGACGTCGGTGGTCGGCCGAACGAGCACGAGGTGCGCGCGGCGCGTGTCGGCGCGGAGCGGCAGACGCAGCTCCGCCGAGCCGTGATCGGCGTGGAAGCCGCTCGCGACCGCCCGCGCCGCGTCGAGGTCGGCTCCGTCCGAGCTCGCGAGCACCCGATCCTGGGCATCGAGCACCACGACGTCGACGGTGGGATCGAGACGATCGAGCGCGTCGAGCGTGTCGTGCACGTCCTCCGACTGTCGATCACGCAGCGCGTTCTCGAACGAGACCTGGAGGCTGCGCCCCAGCATGCGCAGCTCGCGCTCCACCGCGTCGTCGAGGTCGTCGCGCTCGGCCGCGAGCTGCCACGCGCCGCCCGCGCCGAGGAGCGCGAGGGCCACCACCGCGAGCGCGATGGAGAGGCGGGTGGCGAGGGAGAGGTGCTGCAAGTTCCGACTCGGGTGTTGCAGAGCGCAACGCGCGACGAACGGCATGGATTCGTGCTCGGCGCGCGGGGCGTGAAGGCGGCCGACAGGACGACCGGCACGCACGATGCAGCCTCGCACGAACCGTGCGAATCCACCGTCTCGTTCTCCGCGCTGTGGGCGACGTCCCGCGTCGTTTCGTCGTCGCGCTCGTGGCTAGCGGCTCGCTCGTGAGCCCCTCGTTCGTGCTCGCACAGTCGGGCGAGCGTTCGGAGCCGCCGTCCGAGCCTGCCGCGACCGAGGTTCGGCAGGAGCCCGCCGTCGAGCCGGAGCGCGTCGAGCCGGACCGCGAGGACGGAGTGCGCGACGCGCAGGTCGCGACGCCGCCGGCGTACGACGAGGCCCCACCGTCGGCCGCCGAGCATGAGCGCGCGGCGCGCCGCGAGGCGGAACGCGACAGCGATGGGGATGGGCTGCCGGACGCGCTGGAGCGCGCGACCGGAACACGTCCGCTCCGCGCCGACACCGATCGCGACGGCGTGCCGGACGGGGAGGAAGACACGAACCTCGACGGCGTCGTGGACCCGGGCGAGAGCGACCCGCGAGTTCCCGGTTTGTTTCCCGGCACGGCGCCGCACCTTCCGGAGCCGATGAGCTTCGATCTCGTGCGTGGGCTCGGTGCGCACGCGGGCGAGCTCGAGACCAACGTGCTCGTGACGCTGCGCCCGCGACGTGGAGGTCTCGCGCAGACGACGTGGGCGCCCGAGGTCGAGTGGGCCTTCGCGGATGGGCTCGCGGTCGAGCTCGAGCTGCCGATGGTCGACCGCGAAGTGCACGCGCTGAAGGCAGCGTTTCAGTGGACCGCGCCTTCCCCCAACGAACGATTCGCCCACGGTGTGCAAGTCATCGGTGAGTACCTGCTGGACGAAGAGGCGACCGAGATCACGGGTCTCTATCTCTTCGGAGGGCGCACGGGATCCGTCTCGACCTTGGCGATGGTCGGGGTGCGAGGTGTCGCGGCGCAGGGAGGTCATCTGGAGGTCGTCGCGAACCCGAGCGTCTTCGTCGACGTGCACGAGGCGGTCACGGTCGGTCTCGAGGGCAACGCGGCGTTCGGGATCCACGGAGGACGCTCGGGCGCGGCGCTCGCGCAGCTTCATTGGCAGATCGCGCGTCGATTCCGAGTGCAGATCGGTGGTGGAGTCGAGGTGGAGGACGGCAAGGTCGGCGCAGCGGTGGTGACGCGGTGGATCCTCGAGTGAGCCATCCGGGGCGCGCGACCGCGATGCGCTGAATCGTCGAGTGAGTGCTCGTCGAATGATTCGCCTCGCGCGCGAGACCACGAGCGCCGGCTTCGCTCGTCTCCCGCACGCGCACGCGCCCTCGCCCGCGCAGTTGCGTCGTGCGAGGGCGTGCGACGCGCTTCAGTTGCGGAAGTCCGCCGCGTCGATCCCGTGCCGCTTCAGCAGGTCGTGCAGGTCGGTGCGGTTGCGTCCCGCGAGCCGTGCCGCCGCGCTCACGTTGCCGCGCGTGCGGCGCAGCACCTCGCAGAGGTAGGCACGCTCGAACTTCTGCCGCGCGTCCGCCATCGGCGGGAGATCTTCGACGTCGAGTCGTGGCTCGAACGACGCGGTCGACGACGACGCGGGCCGAGGCAACGCGGCCTCCACGTGGGTCAGCTCGACGATGCCATCCGTCGCGAGCAGGCCCGCCGCTTCGACGACGTTCGCCAGCTCGCGCACGTTGCCGGGCCAGTCGTGCGCGCGCAGCGCTTCGAGCGCCTTCGGAGAGAGCCGCACGCGGCCGAGGTCGTGCTTCTCGCTCGCGCGCCGCAGGAAGAGCTCCGAGAGCGGCAGGATGTCCTCGCGTCGCTCGCGCAGGGGCGGCAGGTGCAGCGGCACGACGTGCAGTCGGTAGAAGAGGTCTTCGCGGAAGCGTCCCGCCGCGATGTCCGCTCCGAGCTCGCGGTTGGTCGCGGCGATGATGCGGACGTCGGCCTGCTTTTCGCGGGTCGCGCCCACCGGGAGATACGTGCGCTCTTGCAGCACGCGCAGCAGCTTCGCCTGCACCGACGGCGGCGCGTCGCCGATCTCGTCGAGGAAGAGCGTCCCGCCTTCCGCCGCCGCGAGCAGACCGTCCTTGTCGCGGTGCGCGCTCGTGAAGGCCCCGCGCACGTGCCCGAAGAGCTCGCTCTCGAGCAGATCCGGCGGGAGCGCCGCGCAGTTCACCGCGATGCAGGGCCGCTTCCGGCGGTGGCTCAGCTCGTGGAGGCTCCGCGCGACGAGCTCCTTGCCCGTGCCCGACTCGCCCGTGACGAGCACCGTCGAGTCCGTGCCCGCCACCCGCGCGAGCCGCTCGCGCAACGCGATCATCGAGGGGCTCTCGCCGAGCAGTCGCGTGCCCGAGCTGCGCCCGGAGCCGCGCCGGAAGCCCGCGAGCTCGCGCCGTAGCTCGGCCCCGACGAGCGCCTGCGCGACCGTCGCGAGCAGCTCGTGGTCGTGGAAGGGCTTGGTCAGGAACGAATGCGCGCCCTTCTTCATCGCCTCGACCGCGGTCTCGATGCTCCCGTGCGCGGTCAGGATCACCACCGGAAGATCCGGATCCGTCTCGCGGAGCTCGTCGAGAAGCGTGAGGCCGTCCCCGTCCTCCAAACGCAGATCCAAGACGAGCACGTCGACCAGCTCGTTCCGTAGCGCTCGGCGCGCGCCACGACACGACGTCTCGGTGACGACCTCGTAGCCGTGGTGCTCGAGGCGCATCGCGATGAGCTCGCAGAGGTCCTCTTCGTCGTCCACCACCATCAGGCGGGCGCCCAGCATCACGGAGCGGTGCATCGAGTCGGCGGCGTTCATCGTCAAGTCCTCTCGCGGGCGGCGCGGGCGGGGGCGGAGTCGGCGTCGGCGTCGGAGTCGGCGTCGGCGTCGGCGTCGGTGTCGGCGTCGGCGTCGGCGTCGGCGTCGGCGTCGGCGTCGGCGTCGGCGTCGGAGTCGGAGTCGGCAACTCGTTCCGGTCGCGACGCGGTCGCGTCGATCGGCAACCAGAGCACCAGCTCGGCGCCTGCCCCTTCCTCGGTCTCTCCGAGCAGGAGCGTTCCGCCGTGGGCTTCCGCGACCTCGCGGCAGAGGGACAGTCCGAGCCCCACCCCGAGCGCCTTGGGGCTGCTCGGCACCGGGCTCGACACGAAGGGCTGGAAGAGCGACTCGCGCAGCTCGTTCGGGATGCCCGGCCCCTCGTCCTTCACACGAATCCGCGCCCAACGCCGCGCCATGCGAGGAAGCGCGACGCCCGTGGGCCCGTCGTCGTGCACGGTGCACTCGACCTCGACCCGCTGCCCGCTCCGCGACACCCCGACCGCGTTGCGTACCAGGTTGGCGAGCGCGCGCTCCACGAGCGGGGAGTCGAACGAGCCCGTCGGAGGATCGTCCGCCGAGACCGCGAGCGTGACGTCGACCTTCCGTGACTCCGCGTCCGTACGTTCTTCCTCCACCGCGCGCGTCAGGATCGGAGTGAGCGGGGTCCGCGGCTCCAGCCGCAGCGCCGCCCCCGCGCGCAGACGCGAGAGATCGAGCAGCGCGGTCACGGTTCGAATCTGTCGCTCGCACGCGTCGCGCGCGATCGTCACGAGCCGGATCTGACGCGACGAGAGCGAGCCGCCGGCCCCGTCGGAGAGCAGCGCGAGCGCTTCGCGCATCTTCGACAGAGGCGTGCGCATCTCGTGCGAGACGTTCGACACGAAACCACGTTTGAGCACGTCGACCTCCGCGAGCCGCATGCGCAAGAGCTCGAGCTCTCGCGCCAGCTCGCGGACCTCGCGTGGCGTCGCGATCGGATCGATCGGCGCGCGAAAGTCCTGCCGCGCGAGCCGCCGGGCCTGCTCGCCGAGCTGAGCCATCGAGCGGCTCACGCTCCGCGCGAGCGACCACGACACCGTGCCTGCGATCAAGAGCGCGAGCGCGATCAGCGTCACGCCGCGGACGAGCGCGGTGCGGATCACCTCCTGCGCCTCCGCCTCGCGGTCGACGACCTCCTGATGCAGACGCGAGATGCGTGCGACCCAGGCGTTCGTGAGGTCTTCGTCGAGCACCTCGCGTCGCTGCTCGTGCGGCAGGCTCCCGAGCAGCTCGCACGGCGCTTCGGGTCGCAGCGTGGTCACCAGCGCCACGTAGGCCTCGAGCACCCGTCGCAGCTCGTGGTCGGCGGAGGTCGACCGATCGAGCGCGGCCCGAAGCTCCGTCGCGCGCTCGCGCACCACCTCCGAACGGTCGAACACCTGGGGGCTCGAAGGCGCGTCGCGGCACTCCTTCTCCGCGCGCCGCATCGAGACGTCGAACGCCCACCCGACGCGGTGGAGCGCGGTCTCGTCGCGGAGGACCCGCAGCTCGCCGCGCTCCATCTCCGAGAGCAATCCGGTGACGGTGCCCGCGCCGACGAGCACGACCGCGACCGCGCCGGTCATGACCGCGAGCGGGACGCCCTGCGTGAGCAAGAGCCGAGGAAAGAGCCGCACGGTTCCCCCGACGAGCAAGACCCGTGCGCGGCGGGATTTCCCGTGAATCCCCGAGCTGTCGGGGATCTCGGACAGTGTCGGTCCGCTGCCGTCGGGACGTCCCGACACACGCTCCGTTCGGGCGGACGTTCGGCCCGGCACGTGCGCCGCATTGCAGCGGCCCGATGCAACGCACCTCGGCTCGCACGCCGAACCCTTCCGCCCGCGTCTCCGAGCCGAGCCGCGCCGGCCACGTCCCCTGGTCCGATGCGGCCCGCCTCACCGCCAACGCGTGGAAGAGCGCCTTCGGCAACCGGATGCTCGCGAACGTCGGCGCGGGCATCTCGACCGCGCTCGTCGCGTTGCCGCTCAACGTCGCGCTCGCGCTGGTCTGTGGTCTTCCCGCGAGCGTCGGCCTCTGGACGGGCGCGGTCGCGGGCGTGGTCGGCGCGATCTTCGGTGGTGCGCGCCTGCAGGTGACCGGGCCCGAGGTCGCGCTCGCGCCCATGACCCTCGTGATCGTCCGCGAGCACGGCGTCGAAGGCATGCTCTGGTGCACGTTCCTCGCCGGCCTGATGCAGATCGGCTTCGGCTTCGCGCGCCTCGGCAAGTGGATCCAGCTCGTTCCCAAGCCGGTCGTGATCGGCTTCATGGCCGCGGTCGGCGTGATGGTGCTCGACTCGCAGCTCCCGCGCTGGCTCGGGTTGCCCGAGGAGATCGGCGCGGTGCGCGAGCTGCGCGATCTGGGCTTCGTCGGATCGATCTCCCTCGGCGCCTTCGCGCTCGGCGCGGCGGTGATCGCGCTGCTCGTCGTGATCCCGAAGCTCCACCCGCGCATCCCCGCGCCCCTCGTCGCGCTCGCGGTCGCGATCGGGCTCGCGTTCGGGCTCGACGTCGACGCGCCGCGCGTGCCCGACATCGACGGCATCGTCACCACCGTCGGTCTCGCGAACCTCGGTGTGGCCGAGATCGCCTCGCTGCTCCCGGTCGCGTTCGGGCTCGCGCTCCTCGCCTCGCTCGACTCGTTGCTGAGCGCGGTGAGCATCGACGCGCGCATCGGCGATCGGCACCGCAGCGATCAGGAGCTCGTCGCGCAGGGCCTCGCGAACCTCGCGTGTGGCCTGCTCGGCGGCATGCCGGTCGCGGGCGCGATCGTCCGCTCGGCGGCTGCGGCCGACGCGGGCGGCACGAACCGCCTCGCGCCGATGGTGCAGTCGATCGCGCTCGGGGTGCTCCTCGTGGTCTTCGGCCACCACGTGCACTTCATCCCGGTCGCGGCGCTCGCGGCGGTGCTCCTGGTAGTCGGCGCGCGTCTGCTCCAGCCGCGTGTGATCGCCGCGCTCTTCCAGCGCTCGCGCGGCGACGCGGCGGTGGTCGCGGTGACGGTCGTCGCGGTGGTCGCGATCGACTTCGTGCCGGGGGTGCTCTGCGGCATCGTCGCGGCGCTCGTGCGCATGGCGGCGGTGCACGCGGGCGTGAGCGTGCGGCGCGTGCCGGTCGAGGCGTCGAGCGCGGTCGCGGCGCTTCGGTTCGAGGGCCCGCTCCACTTCGCGAACGTCGGCTCCGCGGTGGCGGCGATCGAGTCCACGACGGCGGAGCTCGTGATCGTCGACGTCGCGTCGGTGTCCGCGATCGACGAGTCGGCGATGGAGGCGCTGCTTCGAGCGGTCAGCCACGTGCAGGGCGACTCGCGCCGCATCCAGCTCACGGGCGCGCGCCCCTCGGTGGCCCAGCAGCTCACCGAGGTCGGGCTCGCGGACGCGCTCGATCATCCGGACCCGACTCGCACGCTGCACGACGCCCTCGCGGAGCTCCGCGGCCGCGCCTCGCGCCCCGAGCTGCAGCCGCTCCACGACGACGTGCGCCCGCTCGCGCCCGTCCGGAGGGCCGGCGCGTGAGCCGCGCGCTCTTCGGCGGGGTGTCGATCCTCGCGGTCGTGCTCGGGGCGTGGATCCTGCGCGCCGCGCCGGGATCGTGGTCCGCGCTCGCGCTCGTGGTGGTGGGCGCGATCTCCGCGCGCCTGCTCCTGGCGGAGACGCCCGACGACGTCGCGCCGACCTCGGTCGTCGAGACCACCACGCCGTCGCCGACCTCGACGGATGCGGCTTGGCGCGGGGAGCCCGAGGCGGTACACCCGTCCGCGTGGCGCGACGCCTGGGACGTAGATGAACGCGGTGTTGGCGTACGAGGACGTCCGCAAGAGCTACGGCGCGACCGTGGCGCTCGCGGGCGTCTCCCTCGACGTCCGTGAAGGCGAGATCTTCGGGCTGCTCGGGCCGAACGGCGCGGGCAAGACCACGCTGATCCGCATCGGGCTCGACATCCTGCGCCCCGACTCCGGGCGCGTGCTCCTCTTCGGGCATCCGCTCCAACGCGACGGTCTCGATCGCGTCAGCTACCTGCCCGAAGAGCGCGGCCTCTACCGCAAGGTGAAGGTCATCGACACGCTCGAATACTTCGCGCGCCTCAAGGGGCTCACGAAGAAAGACGCGCGCGCGCGCTCCGAGGTCTGGCTCGAGAAGGTGGGCCTCGCGCATGTGGCCAAGCGCAACGTCGAGACGCTGAGCAAAGGCATGAGCCAGAAGATCCAGATCGCGAGCGCGCTGCTCTCCGATCCGGAGCTCTGCGTGCTCGACGAGCCCTTCAGCGGCCTCGATCCGGTGGCGGTCGATCTCGTGAAGCAGCTCCTGCGCGAGCGCCGCGCGGCGGGTCGCACCACGATCCTCTCCACGCACCAGATGAGCCAGGTGGAGGCGCTCTGCGATCGGCTCGCGGTGATCCACGCCGGACAGCGGGTAGTCTACGGCGCGCTCCGCGACGTGCGCCGCGCGCATTCGACGCCGGTGGTGCGCGTGCGCATCGAGGGCGAGCTCCCCGAGCTGCCGGGTCTGCTGCGCGTCACCGAGGATCGCGATCTGCTCGAGCTCCACCTCGCGCCCGGCACCTCGCCTTCGGACGTGCTCGAAGCGCTCGTCGCCGCGAAGGTGCGGGTGCATCACTTCGAAGAGGTGCTCGCGACGATGGAGGAGATCTTCCTGCGCGCGGTGCGTGGCGAGAGCGCCCCGATGGAGGCCGCGTGATCCGTCCGCTCGAGGTCGCGCCCGAGGAACGTTCGCGCCGAGCTTGCGCGGTGTCGAAGGCACCTGCGCTCGGTGGGGAGGCCGCGTGATCCGTCCGCGCAAGGTCGCCGCGATCGCGCGTTTCGAGTTCCTCAACGTCGCCAAACGTTGGAGCTACCTGCTCGTCACCTTCGGTCTACCGCTCTTCTTCTCCGCGCTCTCCGGCGGTTTGCTCACGATTCAAGGCAAGTTCTTGGTCGAGCGCGCGGAGCGCACCACGGTGTACGGGCTGGTCGACCGCACGGGGCTCGTCAGCTCCGAAGCCATCTGGACCGACTTCGACGGCGTCGAAGGCTCCCGCGCGCGCCACGCGATCCTCGAAGCGGAGCTGCCGACGACGGGCCAGGCCTACCTGGTGCTCGACGCGGTGGTCTTCGCGCGTTTCCCCGACGAAGAGTCCGCGCTCGCGCTGCTCCGCACCCAGCGTCTCGGCGCGGTCTACGCGGTCGCGGAGGACTACCTCACCTCGGGGGCAGTCACGGTCTTCGAGTCCGAGTCCGGCCCCGTGCTCAGCGTGCGCAGCGCGACGGTGGAGCCGGTCCTCCAGCGCCTGCTCACGGATCGCCTCCTGCGCGGTCGCGTCGACGAGGCGGTGATCGAACGTGTGCTCGATCCGATGCTCCTCGATCGCGTCACCCTCGCGCCGACGGGCGAGCAGCGCTCCACCGAGAACCGCGCGCTGGAGCTCGTGGTGCGCACGGGCGTGCCCTTCCTGCTCGGCGTGTTGCTCCTGACCGCGCTGCTCTCCGCGAGCGGCTACCTCGTGCAGACGGTTGCGCTCGACAAGGAGAGCAAGGTCGTCGAGGTGCTGCTCTCGAGCGCCGACCCGGACGAGCTGCTCACGGGCAAGCTCCTCGGCCTCGGCGGCGCGGGCCTCCTGCAGTTCTTCGTCTGGGCCGCGATGGTGGTCGGCGGCGCGCTCACCCTCGCCGCGCTCGTGGCGACCTTGAAGGTCCCGGTGCCCTGGGCCGCGATCGCGATCTCGCCGCTCTTCTTCGTGCTCGGCTACCTCTTCATCGGCAGCCTGATGCTTTGCACCGGATCGCTCGGCTCCAGCGTGCCGGAGAGCCAGAAGCTCACGCTCGGCTGGGCGATGCTCGCGGTGCTCCCGCTGATGCTGATGGTGATCCTCCTCGAAGAGCCGCACGGCACGGTCGGCCAGATCCTCACCTGGATCCCGTTCAGCGCCCCGCTCACGGTGATCGTTCGCATGTCGATCGCGCCCGAAGGCATCGCGTTCCACGAGATCCTCGGCGCGCTCGGCGTGTTGCTCGCGAGCACGTGGCTCTCGATCCGCTTCGGAGCGCGTTTGTTTCGGGTGGGATTGCTGCTGACGGGATCGCGTCCGAGCGTGAGAGAGCTGCTGCGGCAGGCGCGTTTGTTGGATTGAACCGACCGAGCACCTTGGGGCTCGGTCAGCGATCGTCGACGAAGCGCGTCGCGGCCGCCATCGCTTCGGGGTGGCCCATCACGAAGGTGTGGATCGCGTCGACCACGAGGTGAGCCGTCATCCCCTCGAGCTTCGTCTCTTCGACGGTCACGATTCCGTCGTCCGGACCTTCGAGGAGTGGGTTGATGCGCTCGCCCTTCGCGCCCGCGATCACGAGGAAGGGGATCGTCGGAAGCGGCACGTCGAGACCCTGCGCGAGCTCGTCGAGCACCGGGCCGAAGACCGGTCGCGCCAGACCGCGGACGTTGGCGTGGAGCAGACGCGCCATCGCCGCGCCACGGCTCGGGGGCGCACACATCACGAGGCGATGCGGGCGCGGGAGTCTCTCGCGAAGGCTGCCTCGCGGAGAGCCTTCCGAAGCGCCTTCCAGCTCGGCGAGCGCGAGGCGTGCGACGAGGCCGCCGAGCGAATGCGTCACGAAGCTCACGCGCGTCGCGTCGACGTGGGCGAGCAGCGTGGCGACCGCGCGCCCGTGCTCGCGCAGCGTCTGCCGCGTGCTCGCGTAGTCGAGCCAGGCGACGTCGTGTCCGGTGGCTTCGAGCGCGCGCACCATCGGGCGCATCGATCGACGCGAACGACCGAGCCCGTGCAGGACGACGACGAGGTGCTCGTGATGCCGCGGGGAGACGCGCGCGTCGAGGGCGCGCTCGCACGCCTGCTCGGTGCCGAGCGCGTGCGCGTGGTCGTGGGGATCGAGCAGGCGATGCCATCGCGAGAGCACGTGTCGCTGCACGCGCCAGCCTTCGCGCCACCGCACGTCGCTCCAGAGCTGTGCACCGCCGAGGGTCGGGACCGCCACCGATGCAGCATGGCTCGGGTGGGGACGAGGGGCATGTCGGAGACGGAGGCGGAGACGGAGACGGAGACAGAGGACGGAGACAGAGGCGGAGACAGAGACGGAGACAGAGACGGAGACGGAGACGGAGTCGGAGACGGAGTCGGAGTCGGAGACGGAGTCGGAGTCGGAGACGGAGACGGAGACGGAGACGGAGACAGAGACGGAGACGGACCGAGCGGAGACGGAGACGGACCGAGCGGAGACGGAGACGGAGACGGTGCGAGACCTGATACGCTCGGCGCCCATGGCGGACGAACGAAGGCGAGCGCCGCGCTTCGCGCTCTGGTTTCCGATGCAGATCGCGCGTGACGGCGAGGTCATCCTTGCGATCAGTCGCGACGTGAGCGAGGTCGGCGTGCTGCTGGTCGCGGCGGCGGCGCCGACGGTGGGCGCGAAGGTGACGCTGACCATGCAGCTCCCGGGCGACACCGCGCGTACGGTCGAGGGCACGATCGTGCGCGTCGATCCGAACACCGCGGACCTCGAGGGCCTGTGGCGTCACCGCGTCGCGGTCGAGCTCGTGGAGCGTGTGGACGGGCTCGAGCCCTTGCTCGAAGAGGTGAGTCGCACCTCGCATCCGCCGCCGGATCCGAACGCGTGATGCGCGTCCTCTTCGTCGGCAACAGCTACACGCTCTACCACGACGTCCCCGCGCAGGTCGCGGCGCTCGTGGCCTCGCTCGGTCGCTCGAGCGTCGAGGAGCCGCCGACGAGCGTCGAAGGTCGGCAGGGTCAGCCGCCGACGAGCGTCGAGGATCGGCGGGG
>CALJLK010000568.1 GCA_937982655.1 uncultured Sandaracinus sp. | reverse complement strand
GTGTTGAGTCGTAGGCCAACAGCGTCGGCCGACCGGCGGTTCCGGCATCGAGCAGCTACTCTGTGCTCTCTGGACCGTCGCCGCCGATCTTGCCGAAGAGGTCGGTCGTGACGCGGTAGCAGCTGCACGCGTTGCGAACGAGACCGTCGCGGTCGACGACGGTGATCGCTACAAGGACCTGCCGCCCATCGCGGCGGTGCTCGAAGGCGACGACACCAAGCCGGAGATCCCGGTCACGCTCGCGTCCGCGCTGACCGAGGTCGGCACGCTCGAGGTGAGCTGCGTCGCGAGCGAGAACCGGCGCTGGAAGCTGGAGCTCCAGCTCCGCGGTGGCAGCGAAGAACAGGCGAGCGCGCAGCGGATCGGCCAGCTCCACCCGCGCTTCGCGGAGGCGACCGAGCGCGTGCGGCTCGTGTACGGCAAGGCGGTCGGCGACGACGAGGTCAGCCACCGGGACGTCAAGCGTCTGCGCGCGGAGCTGGAGAAGATCCTCGGCCCGCGCGAGTCGTGGCAGACGCCGCTCCTGCGCGAGCTCTTCGGCGCGCTCCTCGCCGGCATGAAGCGTCGCCGCCGCAGCGAGGACCACGAGCGCGTGTGGTTCCACTTGGTCGGCTACACGCTGCGTCCGGGCTTCGGGTATCCGCTCGACGAGTGGCGCATCAAACAGCTCGTCGCCGAGGTGATCAAAGGGGGTGTCCAGTTCGCGCCCGAAGCTCAGAACTGGGCGGAGTATTGGACGATGTGGCGCCGCCTCGCGGGCGGTCTCGACGACAAAGCGCAGGCCGCGTTGCTCTCGGAGATCGAGTGGTACCTCGAGCCGCCGTCGAAGAAGCCGCGCAAGCGCCCGCCGGGTCCGAAGCGCCTCGGTGAGAGCGACATGATCCGCCTCGCCGGCTCCCTCGAGCGCCTCGCGCCGGAGACGAAGGCGAAGATCGGCGGCTGGCTCGTGCAGCGCCTCGATCAGCACGGGGAGAACTTGCAGACGTGGTGGGCGGTCGGTCGCCTCGGCGCGCGTGTGCCCTTCTACGGCAGCGCGCACCAGGTCGTGCCCAAACACGTGGCCGCGCAATGGCTCGAGACCGCGCTGCGCTTCGATTGGCGCGACGCCCCCGAGGCGGCGTTCGCGTCGACGCTGCTCGCGCGCCTGAGCGGGGATCGCGAGCGCGACCTCGACGAGCCGCTCCGCAAGCGGGTGGCCGAGCGCCTCATGATGGCCGCGCAGCCGGAGAGCTGGCAGCGCATGGTGCTCGAGGTGACGCAGCTCGAAGAGGCCGACGAGCGGCGCATCTTCGGTGACGCGCTCCCGCCCGGGCTGCGGCTGCTGGAGTGACCCCGACGCCTGCTCGTGAGAGCAGCTCGCTCGTTCGAGGTGTGCGCTCGTTCGAGGCGTGCGCTCATTCGAAGTGTGCGCTCGTTCGAGGTGTGCGCTCATTCGAAGTGCGCGCTCATTCGAAGTGCGCGCTCGTTCGAGTTCGAGGTGCGCGTTCGTTCGAGGTGTGCGCTCGTCCGAGGTGTGCGCCGAGGGAGCTCGCTCGGTCGGGAGACCCGATTCGTCGCGTCAGGCCCACCGTGGTCTGCAGCGGCCAGGTCGCAGGCTCGTGACGCACCGTGCCCGATGGGACGGAAGGCGCTACCCTCACCCCGAATGTTTGGACACCGTGCTCCGTGGGCCCGCCTCTGCGTCGTCGGCTCGTTCGGTCTCGTCGCCGCCTTCGCTGGCTGTTCGGCGGACCAAACCGCGATCCTGCTCGAGCTCGAGTCGCCCAACCTCGTCGTTCCGACCGACGTCGCGCAAGTCCGTGTGCTCGCGGTGGGTGAGAGCGGCGTGATGGCGGACGTGACCTCGGATCTGCCGGGCACGTGGCCACAGACGTTCGCGATTCGTCCGGGGGCGGGACGCTCCGACGAGCTCGTCAGCATCCGCGTGTACGGGTTGGCGGGGGGTCGAGAGCGCATCCGTCGCGTGCTCGCGCCGGTTCGCTTCGTCAGCGGCTCGACCACACGCGTCAGCGTGATCCTCGACCGCGACTGCCTCGACGTGATCTGCACGAGCCCCGACGTCGGCTGCCTCGCGGGCGTCTGTCAGGGCGAGATGCCGATGGACGGAGGCGTCGATGGCGGCACCGACGGCGGCATGATCGACGCGGGTGACGAGGACGGCGGGATGCCGGACGGTGGCGACGAGGACGCGGGCACCGACGCGGGCACCGACGCAGGCACCGACGCGGGCATGGCCGGCGAAGGTCGGCTCCTCATCACCGAGTACGTCGAGGGCTCGTCGTTCAACAAGGCGCTCGAGATCACGAACGTCGGCGACGGGGACATCTCGCTCATCGGTTGCGAGGTGCAGCTCTACTCCAACGGAGGCACCACCGCGGGCAACACCCTCGCGCTCAACGGCATGCTCGAGCCGGGGCAGTCGATCGTGTACTGCCACCCCTCGCACGCGACGGGCGCGACCTGCGCGGCCACCTCGCTCGCGATCAACTTCAGTGGTGACGATGCGGTCGCGCTCGTGTGTACGGGCGTGGTGATCGACACCTTCGGCCGCATCGGGGAGCGACCGTCACCGGCGTGGACTGGCGGCGGGCTGAGCTCGCAGGACCGCACGCTGCGCCGCAAGTGCGACGTGACGATGGGCGACGTCGACGGCAGCGACGCGTTCGATCCCTCGGTGGAGTGGGATGGTTTCCCGCAGGACACCTTCGGGGATCTCGGCATGCGCGTCTGCCCGGGCTGACGAGCGCGTCGCGCTTCGCGCGTGAGGACCCCTCGCCGAGCCGGTTTCTGCGGGGGAAACTTGGGGGGCGGCGCGACGCGGTGCTACGATCGCGCTCGCTGATGACCACGGTCACGGAGTCGCTCAAGCGTGTCCTCGAGGCTGACGACCTCTCCGCGCTGCAGGATGGCGATCTCGATCGGATCTGCGCCGATCCCGTCCTCGCGCAGCGCTTCGCGCGCCGGCTGGCGGGGCTCGCGCGGCAGATCGCGCCGGGCCGCGAGTGGACGCCGGAGGATCTCCGCGACGTGCTCGAGATCGCGGTGCACGGCAGCGCCCAGCAATCGGCGCGCGTGCTCGAAGGTCGTCACTTCCGTAAGCGCTTGCGGGAGCAGATCGGGCTCGCCGACCGCTACGGAGACTCGTTCGCGGTGGTCGTGATCACGGTCGCGGACGGAGTGAACGAGGGCGTCTACAGCTCGGTGCTCGACGCGGTGACCGAGCGGCTTCGCAAGACGGACATGGTGTTCTTGTACCGCCGCCGTTTCGCGCTGCTCTTGCCGCGGATGCGCGCGTCGGGGCTCGCGCCGCTCATCCAGCGCGTGCGCGAGCTGGTCGCGGTGGGCGCGGGCGCTTCGACGATCGAGCGCATCGCGTCGCTCGTCTACCCCGACGCGGCGTTCGCGGAGGGCACGGAGGACGACGGCGCGAGCGTGCTCGACTGGGCCGAAGACCAGCTCCGCTGAACGCGCGGACACGCGCGCGGCACGGTTGCTGCTCTGTCCCCAGTCGGAGGTGACATGTCCGAAGGACACCACGACTTGGCCCATCAGTTTCCCGAGCACCGCGAGCGAATCCACGAGCTCAAGAGCAGCGACGGCCACTTCGCGCGGCTGATGCACGACTACCACGAGGTCTCGAAGGAGCTGCACGCCATCGAGGCCGGCTCCGAGACGCCGTCCGACGAGTACGTGGAGCAGCGCAAGAAGGTGCGTCTGGCGTTGCTCGACGAGCTCTTCGCGATGCTTCGTTCCTGAAGCGCGTCCGTCGTCTGCCGCGCAACCCCAGCGCTTCGGCGAAGGGGTTGCGCGCTGCGGCTCGACGTCCGCGTCGTCAAATCCGCGTCGTCGGATCAGAGTCGTCGGATCAGAGTCGTCGGATCAGAGTCGGCGCCGAAGCAGCAACGCCACCGTCGCGCCGTAGACCGTCCACGCCAGGGCGAGCACGCTCGCGCCGAGCACCAGCCCGAACGGGGTCGAGACCAACACGAGGGTCGGGACGGCAGCGAGCACGCCGACGAAGACCACGCCGAGCGCGACGAGCGGCAGACGCGGCAACCACCGCGGTCCACCTCGCTGGGCGGCCGTCCACGCCAGCCCATGCAGCGCGAGGCTGATGGCTCCGTGCACGAGCATCACGGCGAGCCCCACGGCGATCGCGGCGAGCAGATGCCTCATTCCCTCCCCATCCTCCGATGGGCTTACGCCGAGGTCGGGGATTCCTTCCCGCGTCGTTGCGAACCGGCATTCCCGCCAGCACTCTCCGGCCGTTCCGGGATGAGGCGGTCGCGTGCGTCGCATCTGCTACGCTCGGCCAGTGCCGACCGCCACCGAGCGACTGCTCGCACCGCCCGACGTCGAACGCGTCTTCCAAGCTTTCGTGGCGGGCGCCCTCGCGATGGGTCGTCAATCGCGCACCGCGCGCGTCGACTCCGACGAGATCGCGCGTGCGGAGAGCGAGCACACCGATCCGGAGCACACGTCGCGGCCCGGCTCGGCGACGCAGCGGCTCGAAGCGATCCAGCTCGTGCCGGACGTCGCGGCGGTGCGGCCGCCCGAGACGCCCGTGCGCGAGCGCAGCGAGGACGGACAGATCCCCGCGCGCGAGCTCGAGGGGCGCCTCGGCGACATGGCGGTGCTTCTTCGTTACGGGCACCGCGCCGAGGTCGCGGAGCGCCTCGACGAGCTCCTCGCGAAGTATCCGCAAGACCTGCTGCTCCTCCGTCGCGTGGCGGAGTTCCACCTCGAGCACGGCCATCGCGAGCTCGCGCGCGAATGCC
Organism: uncultured Sandaracinus sp.; assembly: GCA_937982655.1. GTDB lineage: Bacteria > Myxococcota_A > Polyangia > Polyangiales > Houyiibacteriaceae > JACKEH01. The sequence continues at coordinate 8,878 of CALJLK010000568.1, read as the reverse complement.
TCTTCAAGCTCGCGAGCGGCCTCTTCGAGCGTCGCAACGTGGTCGGCATGCGCGCGGCGCTCGAGCAGGTGCTCGTCCTCGAGCCCGACAACGCGCGGGCCCTCAAGCTGCTGGCTCTCCTCGACAAGCGCGAGCCCTGAGCCCGGCGGCGAGCGCGGTCGTCGCGTTCGAACGAGCCCGTCCATCGAGCGCGTCGATCGAGCCCGTCGATCGAGCGCGTCGATCGAGGTCGGCGGACACCGTTCGAGCGTGTCGATCGAGGTCGGCGGACGCCGTTCGTGGACTCGCTGGGTCAGCGCCCGACGAAGTTCGGCGTCCGCTTCTCGAGGAGCGCGGTCATGCCCTCTTTCGCGTCTTCGGTGCGAAGGCTCTCCGCTTGAATCGGCGCTTCCAGGCGCGCCGCCGTCTTCGGATCCCAGCCGAGGCCGCGCACGATCGCCTGCTTGGTGGTGCGCACGACCAATGGCGCGCTCGCCGCGATCTCGTTCGCGAGCGCGCGTGCTTCGCCGAGCACCTCGTCCGGCGCGACCGCGCGGTTCACGAGGCCGATGCGCTCGGCCTCCGCGCCGTCGATCAGACGACCCGTGTAGAGCAGCTCGCTCGCGCGTGGCAGGCCGACCAGGCGCGGCAGCAGGTAGCTGATCGCCATCCCGGAGTGCAGGCCGAGGCGCGTGAAGTTCGCGCCGTAGCGCGCGTCGCGGTTCGCGATGCGGAGGTCGCAGACGAGCGCGAGCCCGAAGCCGCCGCCGACCGCGTGGCCGTTGAGCGCCCCGATCACCGGCACCTCGACGTCGAGCAGCGAGAGGAACGGGCGGTACATCGCGAACGATCGCTCGTGCGGGAGGCCTCCGTCGTCGAGCTGGAGCGTGGCCTTGAAGTCGGCTCCGGCGGAGAAGCAGCTCCCTTCGCCGCGCACGATCACGCACCGCGCTTCGCGATCGGCACGCGCCGCCGCGCTCGCCTCGGCGAAGGCGCCGAGCAGCTCGGGGGTCATGCTGTTCCGGTTGTCGGGGCGGTCGAGGACGATCTCGCCCACGTGCCCGTGGCGCTCGTAGCGGACGGCGGGGGTGCTCATGCGCGCGAGGGTGCACCGTGCGGCGGAGCGCGCAAGCGTCGCGCTCGTGCGGCCCCGTGGTGATGGTTCGGTGGCGACGACTCGGTGGCGACGGTTCGCCGACGCTCGCGGAAGCGCTCGTGACCGTGCTCGAGCGGTCCGCACACGACGACGCGACGCGACAGGTCCCGGCACGACTGCCATACTCCCGCGGATGCCGGGGGAGGCTCGGCGGAGGCGGTCGCGAAGGCGCCGGCTCGAGATCGAACGTGCGACGCCGGACGGGAACGGCGCGACGAGGCTTCGAACGATGAGACTTTCTTCCGGAGCGCTGCTCCTCCTGTGCGCGACCTTCGCTTGTGGAGACGACGACGGACCGGCGCGTGACGGCGGCATGCTCGACGCGGGCACCGACGTCGGACCCGTCGACAGCGGGCCGCGCTGCGCGTCCGACGACGAGTGCGACGACGGTGTCGACTGCACCCGCGACTTTTGCAACGCGGAGAGCATGTGCGTGCACACGGTCGATCCGGCCCAGTGCGACGACGGCATCTTCTGCAACGGGCGCGAGGTGTGTGACCCGGAGATGGGCTGCCAGGAGGGCGTGCGCGAGAGCTGCAACGACTCCGACGTCTGCACCATCGATCGTTGCGACGAGGAAGCGAAGACCTGCGTGCGCGAGCCGCGCGATCTCGACGGCGACGGCGAGGCCGACTTCTTCTGCCCGGACCTCGACGGCACCGACTGCAACGACAACGACCCGCGCATCGGCGCGACCATCCGCGAGGTCTGCGACGACGACAAAGACAACGACTGCGACACGCGCATCGACGAGGCCGACTGCGGCGCCCCCGCCCACGACGCCTGCGACGATCCGCTCGACGTGAGCGGTGGGGGCATCTTCGACCTGAGCTCGCTCGGCGCCGTGGGGGACTACCGCACGTCGTGCGCTCCGAGCGGGCGCCGCGACCTCGTGCTCACGTTCACGCTCGAGGAGCCGCAGAGCGTGACGATCCGCGCGGAGGGCACGAGCCTCACCTACGTCGCGTTGCAGACCGAGTGTGGCGTGATGAGCAGCGAGCGGCAGTGCGCGAGCGGCTTCCCGGGAGAGGTGCGCACCCGCAGCCTCGAGGCCGGCACCTACTTCGTGATCGTGGCGGACATCGGCGGTGAGGTCGTGGTCGAAGTGATCTTCGACGAGCCGGTGCCGCCGCCCGCCAACGACGTCTGCGCGGGCGCGATCGACGTGAGCGAAGGCGGCAGCTTCGCAGGCAGCCTGGTCGACGTCGCGAACGATGCGACGACCACGTGCGCGTTCGGTGGGCCCGAGCTCTTCTACACGTTCACGCTCGAAGACGAGCGCGACGTGTCGCTCTCCGCCGTCTCGTCGACGGGCGACAGCATGGCGATCGGCTTGTCGCGCACGTGCTTCGGCACCGAGCTGCGCTGCGCACGAGGCGCGCCGGTCGCGACACGCGTGCACCGGCTGCCTGCGGGCACGTACTTCTTCACCGTCGAAGGCTCGGCGTCGCGCGAGGTCGACTTCACGCTCGACGTTCGCTTCGAGGATCCCACCGATCCGCCCGATGGCGACACCTGCGGCAACCCGCTGACGCTCGTGGCGGGGGAGACCACCACCGCCACGCTCGCCGACAAACAAGACGACGTCGCCGTGAGCTGCTCGTTCTTCTTCCGCGACGCCGTGCATCGCTTCGTGCTCGACGAGCGCAGCGACGTGTCGATCGAGGCCGACGCGGGAGGGCCCTTCGTCTACGTCTCGGTGCGATCGACGTGCGACGACGTCGGCTCCGAGCTTCGCTGCACCTCCGGCAACCCGGGGCGCGCGAGGTTGCGGAACCTCCCCGCGGGCGAGCACTTCGTGGTCGTCGAGTCGTTCTCCGGGACGGGGTACGAGCTCTCGCTGGAGGTCAGTCCGCCCACCGTGCCCACGCCGGTCAGCGGCAACGACAACTGCGCCGGGGCGTACGTGATCCCGCCCACCGGCGGTGTCTTCACGGGCTCCACGGCGGGGGCGCTCGCCGACTACACGACCCGCACCTGCGGCAGCAACGCGGGCTCGCCCGACGTCGCGTTCGTCTTGATGTTGACCGAGCGGCGGCGGGTGATCGCGGACACCTCGGGCTCCTCGTACGACACCGTCTTGCACCTCCACACGGGCTCGTGCGCTTCGGGCGCGGAGATCGCGTGCGACGACGACGGCTCGGATGGATCCGCCAGCTTCCTCGAGCGCGTGCTGGAGCCGGGGATGCACTTCTTCGTGGTCGACGGGTTCGGCATGAGCTCGGCGGGCGACTACGTCTTCGAGGTCCAGGTTCTGGCGCCGTGAAGAACGCGCAGGAGCCCGCGAACTTGGTACGCTCGGCGCCGATGCGCGGGCGTGGGATCGTGGGACTTCGGGGTACGACTTCGTTTGGACTCGACGGGCGGTGGAGCGCCTCCGCGCGTGTGCTCCTCGCGCTCGGCCTCTTCTCGCTCGGCTGCACGACCGGCGAGCCGCGGCGTCCGCCACCGACCGGGTTCGACGCCGCGCTGCCCGACGCCGGACTGGACGACGGCGCGACGGACGCGGGAGAGCGCTGCCAGGCGGAGAGCACTCTGGGTGAGCCTTGCGCATCGGACGTGCAGTGCGACGACGGCTGCTTCTGCAACGGCGTCGAGCGGTGCGTGGGCGAGGTCTGCGTGGCGGGCACCGAGCCCTGCCGCGACACCATCGACTGCACGATGGACCTCTGCGACGAGTCGGTGCGCTCGTGTGTCTTCGAGGGCGACGACTCGATGTGCTCCGACGGCGACGCCTGCAACGGCGCGGAGGTCTGCGATCCGCGCGTCGGTGGGTGCCGCGCCGCGTCGCCGCTCTACTGCAACGACGAGGACTCCTGCACGATCGACTCGTGCGACACCGCGGTCGGCTGCGTCTTCGAGCCGCGCGATCTCGACGGGGACGGCTACCGCGACGCGCGCTGCGGCGGCGAGGACTGCGACGACGATCCGCGCACCGGGCGCACGATCAACCCCGGCGCGGACGAGGTCTGCGAGAACGGTCGCGACGACGACTGCGACGGTGCGCGCGACTTCTACGACGCGGAGTGCACCCCCACGAACGACGACTGCGCGACCGCGCGCGTGTTGCCGGGGCCGGGCACCTTCAACGCGGCGACGCGTGGGCTGACCTCGCGCACCACGCTCGCGTGCGCGAGCACGAGCACGGCAGCGGACGCGTTCTTCCGCTTCACGCTCGCGGAGCCGCGCGACGTGTGGATCACGGCGACCGGCACGACCACGCTGAACGTGGGGCTTCGCGCGGGGGCGAGCTGCGAGAGCGGTCCGGAGGTCGCGTGTGTGGTGGGATCGCCCGCGACGCTCCTGCGACGGAGCCTCCCGGCGGGTGAGCACGTGGTCGTGGTCGAGAGCGCGAGCGCGACGGTCTTCGATCTCACGCTCCGCTTCGAGCCGCCGACCACGACGCCGCCGGTCGATCGCTGCGACGCGACGACGGTCGACGTCTCCGCGGGCGGCGTGTTCTCCGGGCTCTTCGCGGAGACGAGCGACGACTACGTGCTCTCCTGCTCGTCGACGCCGCGCGGCGACGCGGCGTACCGGCTGGTGCTCGACGCGCCGAAGGACGTGATCCTCGAAGCGACCACGAGCGGCGGAGGGAGCCCGTCGACGAACCTCGCCCTCGTGCGCGCGTGCGACGACCGCGAGAGCACGCTGCGCTGCCAGGCTGGCGGTCGTCCCGCACGGCTCGTGCAGCGCGCGCTGCCGGCCGGCGTCTACTACGTGCTCGTCGAGAGCAGCAGCGCGACCGCGTCGACGTGGAGCCTCACCGTGAGCGTGACGGATCCAGCGCCGCGTCCGCCGGGCGACGCGTGCAGCACCGCGATCGACATCACGGACGGCCCGGGCACCGCGTCGCTCGGCACCGCGGAGCGCGACGTCGCGACGAGCTGCGGCGGGACCTCCACCTTCCTCCGCGACCTCGTGTTCTCCTTCACGTTGCCGAGCACGCGCGACGTGATGCTGACGACGAACGGCGCGGGCTTCCATGCCGTCGCGCTCGCGACGGAGTGCGGGGTGCTCGCGAGCGAGCTGCGCTGCCGCCAAGCGAGCTCACCCCAAGTGCAATCGTGGCGCAGCCTCCCGGCGGGCACCTACTACGCGATCGTCGACACCACGCTCTCGAGCGGCGACGTCACCGCGATGGTCACGACGTCCGATCCGACGCCCGTGCCGCCCAACGATCGCTGCGAGGGGGCCATCGCGCTCTCGGGCTCGATCGCGCGGCGGGACACGCTCACCGGCTTCGAGGACGACGTCTCGGCGTGCTCCGGGTCGAACCCGGATGCGTTCTACGAGATCACGCTCGCGACGCGCCGCGAGATCTTGGTCTCGGTGCGCCCGGCCGACGACCGGACACACAGCCACACGCTGAGCCTGCGCGAGGGCTGTGCGGCCGCGACCAATCTCGTGTGTGATACGGGGAACCCGGCGGTCATCAACCGCGTGCTCGAGCCCGGAACCTACGTGCTGGTGGTCGAGGCGGGCTCCACGGTCGCGAGCGACTTCGAGCTGCGCTTCGCGTCGTTCCCTGCGCCTTGAGCCAGCCAGCACCGTCGCGGTCGTCCGCGGTCGGGTGATCGCGGCGGGTGATCGTGACCGCCGGTGCGCGAGAGAGCGGTGCGTCGTGCACGACGCCGCGCCGTTTTTTTGCCCTCCGCGCGATCCCCCGGTTATCCGAGGGACATGGCACGAGACGGCAAGGTGGTTCGACCCTTCGCGTTCTTCCGCGCGGGGGCGCAATCGGACAGTCGCGCGAATCGGCCGATCCTCGCCTTCGAGGACGTCTACAAATACTTCCGCAAAGATCAGCCGACGCTCCGCGGGGTGAACCTCGTCATCGAGCGCGGCGAGTTCTGCTTCGTCACCGGTCCGAGCGGCGCGGGCAAGAGCACGCTGCTGCAGCTCGTCTACCGCAAGCACACCGTCGATGCGGGTCGGATCCTCTTCGCGGGGCGCGACGTCGCGCGACTGACGAGCGGATCGATCCCGTTCCTGCGGCGAAACCTCGGGATCGTGTTTCAGGACTTCAAGGTCGTGAAGCACTGGACCGTGTTCGAGAACGTCGCGGTCGCGCTGGAGATCCTCGACATGCCGCCGCGCCTCGTGCGCGCGCGCGTCGCCGAAGCGCTCGAGCGCGTGGGCCTCGCGGGTCGCGGCGACGACCGCACCGAGAGCTTGAGCGGCGGTGAGCAGCAGCGCGTCGCGATCGCGCGGGCGATCGTGACGGAGCCCGCGCTCATCCTCGCGGACGAGCCGACCGGCAACCTCGATCCGCACCTCGCGATCGACATCCTCACGCTCTTCGAAGAGATCCACGCGACGGGCACCACGGTGCTCTTCGCCACCCACGATCACTCGCTGATCGGACAGCGCGATCATCGAATCATCGCGCTCGACGACGGGCGCGTGCTCGAGGCGCGCACGGGGCTGCGGAGCTGGCCGGGCGCGTCGGACACGCGGCCTGCGGATGTGCGGCCCGGCGTCGCCGACGCGCGTCCCCACGAAGGCAGCGGGCTTCGTGTGGTGGCGGGCTCGGGCTCGTCGCGGACGGGCTCGTCGCGGACGGGCTGAGCATGCTCGGCGCGGAAGCGCTCGGGCCACGCGTGAGCGCGGAGTCGAAGAGTCACGAGCGAGACGGACGTCGCGGCGGGCGAGCCGCGAACGGAGGACGGTGATGGAGTTGAAGACCCTGATTGGGCGCGCGAAGCGAGGGCTGCGGGAGGAGCTGCGGCTCTACCTCGTCGCGATCACGAGCCTGAGCGTGGCGTTCCTCTGCGTCGCGGGCGCGCTGCTCGCGCTGACGAATCTCTCCGCGCTCGCGGAGCGTTGGGGACAGAGCGCGCGCATGACGGTCTACCTGCGCGACGGAGCGCAAGCGGCCGACGTCGCGCAGCTCCGCGTGGTGCTCGAGAGCCTACCGGAGGTCCGCGAGGTCGAGGAGCTCAGCTCGGAGGACGCGCGCGCGCTCTTCCTGCAGCACGCCGAGGTCTCCGCGGATCTCGCCGCGCTGCCGCCCGAGGTGTTCCCGCCCTCGCTCGAGCTCTCGCTCGCGAGCGGCATCGCACCCGCGCGCGCCGACGCGATGGCTGCGCGCGTCGCGCAGCTCCGCGCGGTGGAGGACGTCGAGACCTACCGCGGCTGGTTCGATCGGCTCGAGAGTCTGCTCAGCGCCGGTCGCGGCCTCGCGGGCGTGCTCGCGTTGCTCGTCGGGCTCTGCGTGCTCGCGGTGATCGGCAACACGATCCGCCTCGCGGTCGCGCGTCGTCGCGACGAGATCGAGGTGCTCAAGCTCTGCGGCGCGACCGACGCGTTCGTGCGCGGGCCCTTCGTCGTCGAGGGCACCTTCCAAGGCTTCGCGGCCGCGGTGCTCGCGGTGCTCGTGCTGCTCGTCGGGTTCCTGACGCTGCGCAGCGAGCTCGACGCGAGCCTCGCCGCGCTCACGGGCATCCGTGCCGCGTTCTTGCAGCCGTGGATGCTGGTCGCGCTCGTGGTCGGCGGCGCGCTCATCGGCGCCGCGGGCAGCGCGCTCTCCCTTCGTCGCTACCTCACGGTGTGATCATGCGGACCCCGCGTCGACTCTCGTTCGTGGCGATCGTGCTCGCGATGGCGCTGCCCGTGGTGGCTCAGCCCACGGCGGCACCCTACGCGCAACCGCACGCGGCACAGCCGTACGCGGCCGACTCCCTCGCGGCGAGCTCGACGGAGCCGGCGCCTGACGCCCCGGAAGCGCGCGTCGCGGCCGCAGAAGCCGAGAAGGTTCGTCTGCAGGCGGAGGTCGACGCGCTCGCCGAACAACGCGCCCAGAGCGAAGCGAGCCTGAGGTCGCGCGCGCGCGCGCTCTACCGGCTTCGGCGCAGCGGCATGTTGCCGGTCGCGGGTGGCTTCGACGCGATGCTCGGACACCTCTCGCGCGTCGAGCGGCTCGAGCGAATGGTCGCGCGCGACGTGCGTTCGGTGCGCTTCCTGCGCCAGCGCGAGGAGTCGCTGCGCGCGGAGCTCGAGCTCTCGGACGGACGCATCGCGGAGGCACGTCGCGAGGCGGACGCCGAGCGTGCGCGCGCGGCCGAGCAGGCGCAGATGGCGGCGAGCTTCGCGATGGCGTTCGACCCGCGCGCGCTCCCCGCGTTGCCGGTCGCGCCGCTGCCGCCGCTCGGGCACCCCTCCCTCGGACATGGCACGTTCCGCGTCCACGGCGCGGAGCCCACGAGCGGCTTCGCCGCACTGCGCGGGCGTCTGCCGCTCCCCGTGCGTGGCGGTGGTGCGATGCGCGAAGCGAGCCGCGAGGACGGGCGCGGTGTGGAGCTGCTCTCGCCCGCCGGCAGCGGCGTCGTCGCCGTCGCGGACGGACGTGTCGCCTTCGCGGGCCGCCACGGCGCGCTCGGGCTCACGGTCGTCCTCGATCACGGTGACGGTCACTACACGCTCTACTCGGGTCTCGCGCAGGCGGCGCCCGCGGTGGGCGAGTGGGTCGGCCAAGGCGCACGCCTCGGAACCCTCGGCGGCGAGCCGCTCTACTTCGAGGTCCGTCAGGGCACGCGCAGCACCGACACCCGCGCGTGGATCGGCCTCTGAAGTCGCGGTCTTCGACGCAGGCGAAGCCGTCGTTGTCGTTGTCGTCGACGTGGTCGGCGACGTGGTCGCGACGACCAAGGCACCTCGGCGAACCGGCAACGTGAGCGCATCGCGGTGACCGTCCGCGGTTGACCCCGCGGACACCACAGGACCGTCCGCGGTTGACCCCGC
>CALJLK010000567.1 GCA_937982655.1 uncultured Sandaracinus sp. | reverse complement strand
CGTCGTGGGCGATCGTGAGCGAGGCGGGCGCGAGCGCGTCGAGCGGCACCGCACGCGCGAACGAACGCTCGTTCGGCGTCGTCCCCGACGCGACGTAGCGCAGCCGCACGAGCCCGTCCGCGAACGCCCACACGTGCACGTCGCGGCCCTCGGCGCGTGCGATGCGATGGTGCGCGCGATCGGTCGCAGCTAGCCACGAAGGTGGGCCCTCGTTCGGCCCGCACACGACCCCCGCGTCCTCACCCGCGTCGTTCGCGGCGTCGGTCGAGCCGTCGTTCGGTGCGTCGTACGTGGCGTCCAAGGCTCCGTCGAGCGCGGCGTCGGGCCCGCCATCGAGGCTCCCGTCGTCGTCCCCGCAACCCACGCTCGTCGCGATCGCGGCGAGCACCGCGGCACACGCGAGAAGCGAGCGGAGCCAATCTCCGCGACGCCCTGCCACCGAATCGGTTCCCATCGGACCACGATAACCGGCGTGCATCGAGAATGAGTGACGTGGCCCACGGTTCGGGGTGGGGTGCGCGGATCCGTGTGAGCGAACTCTCGATCGTGCTAAGAGGCGCGCGTGACCGAACGACTCGACCTCCAAGAGCTCCGCCGTCGCCTCGACGCGGTGGACCGCCGTCTCCTCGAAGACCTCGCCGAACGTCGCTCCCTCGTGGCGGAGGTGGCCGCCTACAAGTCGAGCGGCGACACGGTGCTGCGCGACCGCAGCCGCGAAGAGAGCCTGCTGCAGCGCCTGGTCGATCTCGGAAAGGGCCTCGGGCTCGAGCCGTACTTCGTGACGCGGGTCTTCCAAGAGATCCTCGATCACTCGCTGCGCTTGCAGCACGAGCTCCTCGCGCGCGCCGCCGATCCCGCCCGCGGCACGCGCCCGCTCGTGGTCGGCTTCCAAGGCGGGGAGGGCGCGTTCAGCCACCTCGCGTCCAAACGTTTCTTCGCGATGCGCGGCGACGCGACCTTCAAGGGCTGGCCGACCTTTCGCGCGATGCTCGAGGCGGTCCGCGACGGCGACCTCGACTACGCGCTCCTGCCCATCGAGAACACCACCGCCGGCTCGATCAACGAGAGCTACGACCTGCTCGCGGAGATGGACCTGCACCTCGTGGGCGAGGAGATCCAAGAGGTCGAGCTCTGCCTGATCGGCCTCGAAGCGGACACGCCGCTGGCGAAGCTCCGCCGCGTGCTCTCGCATCCGGTCGCGCTCGCGCAGTGCCGCAACATCCTCGCGGACCTCGCGGGGCACGGCTGCGAGGCGCAGGTCTTCATCGACACCGCGCTGAGCGTCGCGAAGGTCAAGGCCGACGGCGATCCGACGCAGGCCGCGATCGCGAGCGCGGAGGCGGCGCGCATCCACGGGCTGCCGATCCTCCGCCGCGCGGTGCAGGACCAGAAGGGCAACTTCACGCGCATGGTGGTGGTCGCGCGCGAGCCGGAGATCTTCGACGCGCGGATCCCTTGCAAGACGAGCGTCATGTTCTCGACCCGCCACGCGAAGGGCGCGCTCGCGCGGAGCATCGCGATCCTCGCGGAGAACGAGCTGAACCTCACGAAGCTCGAGTCGCGCCCGCGCCCGAACGCGGCGTGGGAGTACCGCTTCTACCTCGACTTCGAGGGGAACCTCGCCGACCCCGCCGTCCGCGCGGCGCTCGGCGCGTTCGCGGCGGAGACGAGCGACCTGCGTGTCCTCGGGAGCTACCCCGCCCGCACCGTGGACGCCGCGAAGGCCGCCGAGCCCCGCACCTGATCCACGGCGCCCGATCCCCCGGGTGAGCGAAGCGCGTGCGCGTGGCTCACAAAAATGGGAAAGAGGGCGCCGTGTCGAAAGAGAAGCCGAGCGCGCCCGGCGGGCGCAACGATCCGGGAGCCGCACTCGACAAGCTCGAGGCGCCCAAGCTGAACTGGAAGGTCCTCGCGCAGATCGGCGTGGCCCTCGCGGTGGTCTGGATCATCGCGGGCATGCTGAGCTCGTGGATCGGCATCTGGGGCTTCGTCGTCGCCGGTGTGCTCACCGCGGTGGTGCTCGGCTTCGGCCTCTACATCTGGCGCCTGATGCGCAAGTCGTCGGCCATCGTCGACATCTTGAAGAGCGCGCAAGGCGAAGAAGGTCGCAAGGCCGCGATCGCCGCGCTCTCCGACAAGGGCTCGAACGACGTGATGGCCGCGGTCGCGCAGGCGCAGCTCGTCGCGCAGGAAGACCCCAAGGAAGCCGTGCGCATCCTGGAGGCGATCGACCTGAAGAAGGCGCCGAAGCTCCTGCAGAACGACGTGCGCGCGCAGCTCGCGCTGATGTACCTCGTGCAGAACCGCACCACCGACGCGCGCCCGCTGGTCGACGAGATCAAGCTCGACGGCCAAGCGCAGCCGAAGCAGAAGGCGCTCTACGCGGCGGTGATGTCGGAGTGTTGGGCGCGCACCGGCAAGGAGACCGAAGCGGCCAAGCTGCTGGAGGACTACTCCGCCGAGGACCCCGAGTACGGCGAGGTTCAGGCGTTCCTCTGGCGCGCGCAGGTCTTCACCTGGCTCAAGCTCAAGAAGAAGGGCCGCGCCCGCACCGCGATGATGCGCCTCGCGAAGATCGATCCGAACCAGCTCGGCGCCTTCGTGCAGAAGGGCGTGCATCCGGAGCTGAAGACGCTCGCGATGGAGGTGCTCCAGCGCGAAGGCTTCGTGCCGAATCGCCCGCAGATGAAGGTCATCCGCTGAGGCGATCCGCGATCGGTCGCGCCGATCCTTCGATCGGCGCGGTCCCCGCGATCAGACCTCGATCGTGCGCCAGCGACCGCGTCGGAAGATGCGCCAGCCGAGCAGCGCGCGGAGCCCCCAGTCGACCGTGCTCCCGAGCCATACGCCGAGCAGCCCCCAGCCCAGCACGAAGACCAGCACCGCGGTCACCGTGAGCCTCACCGCGAGCCCGCCCACGAACGTGACGAGCAACGCCTCACGGGTCGCACCCGCGCCTCGCAGCGCCTCCGAGAACACGACGCCCGCGCCCATGAGCGGCGCCGCGATGGCGGCCGCGTAGAGGCACGGCGCCCCGAGCGCGACGATGTCCGCGTCGGACGTGAACGCGCGCAGGAGCAGCTTCGGGATCGCGACGTAGATCACCCCGACCCCCGAGAGCACGACGACGGTGAGCTTCGCCGCCGCAAGCCCCGCGCGCTCCGCATGATCGGGGAGCCCCGCGCCGAGCCGCTGAGCCACGAGGGCAGCGGCCGCGATGCCGAAGCCGTCCGCGCTGAGGAAGACGATGCTCTCGATGCTGATGAGCGCTTGGTTCGCGGCCATCGCGCCTGGGCCGAGCGCGCCGATCATCGCGACGAAGCCGAGGAACCCGGTGTGTTGAATCGCGCGCTCGCCGAGGCTCGGCCCCGCCACGCGGAGCATGCGTCGCGTCGCCTCGCGCTCGCCGCCCCGACCGCGCCACGTGACTCGTCCGTCGCGACGCGCGAGCACCGCGAGCAGAGCCACCGTCTCGAGGCCGAACGCGAGCGCGCTGCCGATCGCAGCTCCCTGCGCGCCGAGGCTCGGCATGCCGAGCTCACCGAACACGAGCGCGTACGACGCGACGACGTTGACGACGTTGCCCGCGGCCGCGACGAGGAAGGGCGTGTGTGTGTCGCCCGCGGCTTGGAGGCACACTGCCGCGGTGAAGCTCACGAGCGTGAGCGGCATCGTGGGCAACGCGACACCGAGGTAGCCGGTCGCTTCGGTGTGCACCGCGGCACCTGCATCGGGAAACAAGCCGTGCAGCACGAGCGGCAGCAGAAGCGGCGTCGCGAGCGTGACGAGCAACCCGAGCACCAGCGCGAAGCCGAGGCTCGCGCGCACCGCAGCGGCGGCGCTCGCGCGATCGCCCGCGCCGACGCAGCGCCCGACGAGCGCGATGCTGCCGACCGTGAACGCCGCGAGCAGCGAGTACGTCGACCAGACCACGGGGCTACTGATTTGCATCGACGCGAGCGAGTCGGCGCCGTGGTGCCCGAGCATGCCGCGGTCGACGAGGAACACCGCGGTGTGCAGGAGCTGCTGCGCGATCGCGGGTCCAGCGAGGGTCCAGACCGCGCGCAGGGATTCGTCGCGGATCGATGACGCGGGGGCGAGCAAGCCAGCGCGCTATGGCGCGCGGCACGAGTCGACGCCAGCGAGAGGACGACGACATCGCACCGCGACGTGCGAGCGCGCCGCGAACGCACCCCACGACGCGTCCCGACGTCGCCCGAATCGTCAGCGACGCGGCCGCATGCGCACTTGCTGCAGGAACTGCCCGAGCTGGTTCGCGACGTAGAGCCCGAGATCGGCGTCACCCTGCGAGAACGTCACGTCGAGCTCGCGGTTCAAGAGCTGGAGCACGCCGAGGATGCGGCCCTGGTGCGCGATCGGCAGGTAGAGAGCGTTCTGCGGGTCGAGCCCGACGCGCCCATCGACGCCAGGGTCGAAGCGCGCGTCGGAACCGAGCGGGTCGACGCGGAGGGTGGTGCCGACGAGCCGGGCCGCGATGCCGAAGAGTCCGAGCTGCGCGGGCACTCCGTCGCCGCGACGATCGTGCCCGCCGGGCCCAGTCGCCACGACGAAGCGCAACACGTCCTCGTCGATGTCGTAGAGGCATGCGCTCGCCGCCTCGTGAGGCACGAGCTGCCCGAGGAGCTCGACCGCGAACTCGAGGCCTTCCGCGGGCGTCCCGAGGAAGAAGAGGTCTTGGCAAGCCTCGAACGCGTCCGCGAGGCGCGAGTCGTGATCGTCGGTCGTGCGCCGCGTGCGGGCGGGCGGCGCCGTGCGTGGTTCGTCGACGGGGACGACGGCCGCGGGTGGTTTCGAGGGAGCCGGCTGGGGTGCCGAAGCCGCCGG
>CALJLK010000566.1 GCA_937982655.1 uncultured Sandaracinus sp. | reverse complement strand
GGAGCCGTCACGTCCCGCGGCTTCGCCGGCACGCTCGCGGGGATCGCCCGCGCGAGCGGAGGAACCGAAGCTTTCGGCGACGGAGTCGGAGGCTTCGACGGCATGGTCGTCGAAGACGTCGGGGTCGAAGGCTTCGGCGTCGACGACATCGACGAAGGCTTCGGCGTCGATGGCGTCGCCGTCGGCGCCGCTTTCGGTCGCGGCGGCGGCGAGACGATCGCGGGATCGCTCGCCACCTTGGTGATCTCACCGCTCTTCGCGAGGAGAGCCTCGGCGGTCGCGACGTCGAGCGCGGGAAGTCGCTCGGTGTGGAGATCGTCGATGCCCGGGACCGGGCTCATCCGCCGTTCGCGCGCGACCGCCGGCACGGGGCTGGGTGGGCCGCTCGCAGGCGAGACGTCGGGTTTCGCTTCGACCGACTTGTGCACACGCAGGGCGCCCGGATCGACGCGCGGCGGCGGGGCCGACGAGGGACGCTGCGGTCGCATCCGGCGGTCGACCTGGAACGCGCCCGGGTCGAGCTCGAGCGGCGGATGCCCCGAGAGCCGCGAGAGCGTCTCCAGCAGCGCGTCGAGATCGCGCGCGCGTTTGGTGAGATCCGGATGCAGCAGCGCGGCGAGCGGTGCCGCGAGCGCACCGAGCGACGCCGAGACGCTCTCCCCGGGCGGCGGCGGCGGCCGGAGCGTGAGCGCTTCGTGCACGATCGCGCCGACGCCGAAGCGATCCGCGGCAGAGCCACCGATGCCTTGCAGCAGCTCGGGCGCGTAGCGTCGCCGCAGATCCCCATGCCGCTGGAGCACGGCCGCCACTGCGCCGGCCGGCAGCGCGGGCACGAAGAAGGCTCCCGTGAGCTCGAGCCGATCGCGATCGACCCACACGAGCTCGGCCTGCACGTCGCCGTGGCGCATCGCGCTCGGGATCGCGTTCAGCGCAGCGTCGAGGTAGCCGACGACCGGCAGCAGCTCCGTCGGCTCGAGCGGCGTGCCCTCGCGGAGCCGACCGTCGAGCACGTCGCGCAGCGTCACGCCGCTCGGCACCGGCTCGGTCGCGTAGACGAAGGGCCCGTCGCGATCGGCGTCGAGCAGGCCCGGAAGAAAACGCCCGCCGACCCCGACGAAGCGTCGCAGCGCGCGCACCACGCCGTTGCGATCCGCGGTCTCCAGCAGCTCCGCGCGCACCACACGCAGGAGCACCTGCTCCTCGGACTCCTGATCGAGCGCGAGGAACCCGTGCGAGAACGGATCGTCGCGAAGCCGTCCGCGGATCTCGTAGCGCTCGCCGATCACGTCGCCGCGACGCACGACGACCTGCGTCGGCGCGCCCGTGACGGCGGTGTGCTCGGAGCTCGAGTCCATCGATCGGGCGAGCGTAGCCCAACGCTCGGGCAGGACGCATCCCGACGCGCGCCGGTACATCGCCGACGTGTCCGACGACGACCGAGCAGCCCGCGCGTCGGCGCGCCGCGGTCAGACACCCGTGCTGCCGAAGCCGCCCGCGCCGCGCTCCGTTTCGTCGAGCGACTCGGTCTCGACGATCGTCGGCGCAGCGTAGGCCGCCACCACGAGCTGCGCGATGCGCACGCCGGTCTCGATCACGAAGGGCACGGGGCCGTGGTTGATCAGGAGCACCTTCACCTCGCCGCGGTAGTCCGCGTCGATCGTGCCCGGCGAGTTCAGCACGGTGATCCCGTGCTTGGCCGCGAGCCCGCTGCGCGGACGCACCTGACCCTCGTGGCCCTTCGGGAGCGCGATCGCGAGCCCCGTCGGCACCGCGGCGAACGCGCCGGGGGCGAGCGTCAGCGGCGCGTCTAAACACGCCGAGAGATCCATGCCCGCCGCGTCCGTCGTCGCGTAGCGCGGCAGCACCGCGTCGGCGCGCAGGCGAGTGACTCGCATCGTGAGGCCGTCCATGCGCGGCGGCGTAGCAGCGATCGGTGAGCCCCGCGACCGAGACGGAAAACGAAAGAAGCCGCGAATGGGTCGCGGCTTCTTTCGATCCTTTCGCAGCCTTCGTCAGGAAGGCGCGACGGGCTCAATCCTCGGAGTCGGACGCGGTGTCGGCGCCGCCCTGGGGCTCGCCACCGCCCTCGGCTCCGCCCTCACCGTCGCGACGACGGCGACGACGACGACGACGACGCTCGCTGTCGCCCTCGCCACCCTCGGCACCCGCCTCACGCGGCTCACGCGGCTCACGCGGCTCGCGGGCCTCTCCACCCTCGCTCGCTTCGGCGCGCGGGGGGCGCGGTCCACGGTCGTCGTCGCGCGGACGATCGCGGTCGCGATCGCGTCCGCCACCACGACGCTCGCCGCGGTCGCGATCACGGCCGCCTCGGCCTCCGCGGTCGCCACCTCGGTCTCCGCCGCGATCACGGTCGCCGAAGTCACGACGCGGACGCTCTTCACGCTCGCGCTCCACGTAACCCTCGGGCTTCTCGAGCAGCGCCTTGCGCGAGACCTTGATGCGGCCTTCGCGATCGATGTTCGAGACCACGACCTCGATCTCGTCGCCCACCTTCACCACGTCGTCGACGTTCTCGACGAACTCGTAGGCCAGATCGGTGACGTGAAGGAGCCCCTCCTTGCCGGGGGCGATCTCCACGAACGCGCCGTAGCGCTCCACGCGACGCACGGTGCCGGTGTACTTCTGGCCGACCTCCGGATCCGTCGTGAGGCTGAGGATGATCGCGATGGCCTTCTGCACGGCTTCCGGATCGCTGCTCGCGATGCTGACCGTGCCGTCGTCCGAGATGTCGATCTTCGCGCCCGTCTGCTCGGTGATCGCCTTGATCATCTTGCCGCCGGGGCCGATGACGACGCGGATCTGATCCGGCTTGACCTTGATGGCGGTGATCTTCGGCGCGTACTTCGAGAGATCGGGGCGCGGCGTCGCCAGGACCTCGTTCATCTTCGAGAGGATGTGCAGACGACCGCGGCGCGCTTGCTCGAGCGCCTCCATCATCAGCTCGCTGGTCAGACCGTCGATCTTGATGTCCATCTGGATCGCGGTGATGCCCTTGTCGGTGCCACAGACCTTGAAGTCCATGTCGCCGAGGTGGTCCTCGTCGCCCAGGATGTCCGTGAGGATGGCGTACTTCTCGCCTTCCTTGATGAGACCCATCGCGACGCCCGCGCAGGGCGCCTTGATGGGCACACCGGCGTCCATCATGGCGAGGCTTCCGCCACAGACGGTGGCCATCGAGGAGGAGCCGTTCGACTCGGTGATCTCGGAGACGACGCGGATCGTGTACGGGAACTCTTCCTTGCTCGGGACGAGGCCCTTGAGCGCGCGCTCGGCCAGGTTGCCGTGGCCGATCTCGCGACGGCCGGCGCCCCGGAGGAACTTCACTTCGCCCACGGAGTACGGGGGGAAGTTGTAGTGCAGGAAGAAGTTGCGCCACACGGAGTCGTGCAGGCTCTCGACCTTCTGCTCGTCCGAGGTGGTGCCGAGGGTGGCGGTCACGATGCTCTGCGTCTCACCGCGCGTGAAGAGCACGGAGCCGTGCGTGCGCGGGAGGAAGCCGGGCTCGATCGCGATCGGGCGGACGGTCTCGTAGTCGCGGCCGTCGACGCGGCGCTTCTCGTCGAGAACCTGCGCGCGCATCGTGTTGTACTTGAGGTCCTCGTAGGCCCCGCCGATGTCCGAAGCGTTCTCGGGGAACTCCGCGGCGAGCGCAGCGGCGGTCTCCTTCTTCACTTCCTTCATCTTGCCGTAGCGTGCGTGCTTCTCGGTGATGTTGCACGCGTCCTTCAGACCCGAAAGCGCGAGCTCCTTCACACGCTGATCGATGCGCTCGTCGCGCTTGGGCGGCGTGAAGCTCCACTTCGGCTTCCCGGCGGCCTTCTGCATCTCGATCTGGAGATCGAGCAGGTCCTGCATCGCGCGGTGCCCGAAGGTCAGGGCGGACACGAGGTCGGCTTCGGGGACCTCCTTGGCCTCACCCTCGACCATCACGATCGCGTCCTTCGAGGCGGCGAGCGTGATGTCCATGTCCGAGAGCAGGAGCTGCGCGGGGCTCGGGTTCGCGATGAGCTTGCCGTCGACGCGCGCCACGCAGACACCCGCGATCGGGCCGGCCCACGGGATGGGGCTCAGCATGATGGCGGCCGAGGCGCCGCACATCGCGAGCACGTCGGTCGGGTGGTTCGGATCGGCCGAGAGGACCGTCGCGATGATCTGGATCTCACCGCGCCAACCCTCGGGGAAGAGGGGACGGCACGGACGATCGATCATGCGGCTGGTGAGGGTCTCGGCGTCGCGGAGGCGGCCTTCGCGCTTGAAGAAGCCGCCGGGGATCTTGCCGGACGCGTACGTCTTTTCGACGTAGTCCACGCTGAGGGGAAGGAAGTCCATCCCCGGGCGGCCTTCCTTGGTGCCGACGCACGTGACGAGGACGATGGACTCGCCCGCGCTCACGAGCACGGAGCTGGCCTGCTTGGCGACGCGGCCGGTCTCGAGGGTCACCTCGACGTCGCCGACCTTGACGGATTCACGAATGATCATGTGGTTCTCCCCCGACCCCACTTCCATCGGGGGTCGAGCGCTCGGGCGTGCGTCGCCGCTGCGCGATCGCACGCATTCGAAAGGTCCGACGACGGATGCCGTCGGGGCTGAGCGCCTGTCGGGGAGAGGCCGGGGCTCGGTCCTCGATTCGAACGTTCGAACGGCCGAAGACCTCTCGAGCGCTCGAAGCGAAGACAGAACGATCCCGTCGTCACCCCTCGGGCGCGCGCATCTTTGACGATTTCGCGGAGGAGCGCAAAGAGGGGAGGCTCGTCGCTGTCGCTCGCGTCGATCGAAGCTCTGGGCGCGCGACGCGAGAACGACGGAACGAAGAAGGCGACCCCGAGAGGTCGCCTTCGTCAGTCCGCGAGGGACGTCGCGCTCGGTCGGCGGGGTCAGCCGCCGACGGATCACTTACGGATGCCGAGCGTCTCGATGATCTTGCGGTAACGCTCGACGTCGCGCTCGCGCACGTAGTCGAGGAGACGACGGCGGCGGCTGACGAGCTTGAGGAGGCCACGACGCGAGTGGTGGTCCTTCTTGTGCGTCTTGAAGTGGTCGGTGAGGTAGATGATGCGCTCGGTGAGCAGCGCGATCTGAACCTCGGGCGAGCCGGTGTCACCTTCGTGGGTCTGGAAGGTCTTGATGAGCTCGGCCTTGCGGTCGGTATTGAGGGCCATGGGATCTCCGTGCCTGGTACGGGCGCGTCCTCCGGCACGGGGAGGTCGCGTGGGTTGAGAAAACGCGAACGCGAGCCGACGGGCCCGCGAAAGCGGCGCGAGTATGTCAGCCGTCACGAGACGGTCAAGGACGGGGGTGCGGATCGTCGCCTCCCACCGGAGATCACCGCGCGATCGCACACCCACGTCGACTGCACCACGCCATCGACGTGCTTTCGCAGGCCGCTTTTTTGACCCTCGCGCTCGCAGCATGCGATGGCCGAAGCGCGAGCGCGACCGAGCCTCGCCGTGACGACGAAGCGCCAAGGCGCCGTCGCGCGATCGACCACGTGTCCTGCGTGGTCTGCGGGAGGAAGCGATGATCGGAGCCCGAATCACCGACGCCGTGGCGCACTACCACCGCAAGGGCGAGTCGAAGGACGCCGTGCGCCTCGTGCGCGATCGTGAGCCGGACAAGTTCCGTTGGCGCAGCGCGGTCTCGACCCTGGCCTCGATGGCCGGGCGCACGCGGGGGCGTGAGCGTTTCCGCATCGAAGAGCCGGTGCGCGAGGTCGTGCTCGACCTGCCGGACGACGTGCTGCAGCGCGAGGTCGTGCTCGACGCGCGGCGCTTCAACGTCGACCTCGACCGCGGCGAGATCCTCCCCGTGCACACGATGGGCGACGTGCGGCGCTACGCCTTCCTCGTCGGCGCCGACATGCGCGTCGTCGAGCGCTACGTGACGCTCCCGGAAGACTTCTTCGCGCCGATCGACACCGCGGCCTGCGCGATCGTCGGGCGCGCGATGGCCAACCACCACCGCCGCCGCGCGCAGAAGATCTGGCTCGAGCTCCCCGATCCGGACGGTCCCGAGCCGCGTCGCCACCACCACGAGCTGATGGCCGAGCGCGCGGACCACGACGCCGAGCTCGCCCGCCGCTGGGCCGCCTTCGCGCGCACGCTGCTCGGCGCGTGAGCGGGTGCGTCGGACGAACCGAGACGGTGGCGGCCGGCTCCAAAACCAGCGAATCTCGCCGGCCGTGACTTTGGACGCCGACTTGCGGCGTCAGGCCGAGGCCTGGCGCGACGAAGACCCCGACCCGACGACGAAGGCCGAGCTCGACGCGCTGCTGACGCGCGGGGACGAGCCCGAGCTCCGCGACCGCTTCGCCGGCATGCTCGAGTTCGGAACCGCCGGGCTCCGCGGGCTGCTCGGCGCGGGCCCGAACCGCATGAACCGGAGCGTCGTGCTGCGTGCGACGGCGGGGCTCGCGCGCCACCTGCTCGCCTCGGTCGCCAACGCAGGCGCGCGGGGCGTGGTGGTGGGCTTCGACGGACGCCGCA
>CALJLK010000565.1 GCA_937982655.1 uncultured Sandaracinus sp. | reverse complement strand
AGCGACGACGAGCTACGAAGCGGACGGAAAAGAGGAGGCCGCCGGCGAGGGGGGCCGGCGGCCTCGGGGGCTCTCCGTGGACGTCTTGCAGGGGAGGGGAGGAGGGGGACGACGTCGGGTTCGGAGAGCGAGAAAGTCGTGTGGGGGTGGACGCGCTCAGTCGCGACGAACGCGGCAGGTCTCGCCCGCGCTGCAGGCGGCGAAGACGACCTCGGCCGGGTTCGCGGCGTCGCAGGCCTGGGCGTTCGAGACGGCGCCGGGCGCGAGGCGCGGGTGGACACCGCAGTGGAGGTCGCCGTCGTTCTGGCGCACGCACCAGTGGACGCGCACGGGCTCGGCGCAGCGGTTGACGAGCTGGACGTGGAAGCCACCGTCGCAGACGTCGCTCCAACGCGGCTCGACCTTCTGGATGCAGTGCGCGAGGTGTCGACGCTGTGCTTCGGCTTGCGAGGTCACGCCGAGCTCGCCGTTCTCCGAGGTGGAGAGGGCGCTGGTCGCTCCGAGGAAGGCGACGGCGGCGAGGACGGTGCGGAAGACGAAGCGTTGCGACATGGGAAACCTCCGGGCGCACGTGCACGTCGGCGCGAGAACGCGCGAGTGACGGCGAGTCGTTGTTCGTCGGTCGCGAGCGAGTGCGCGCCGACGCACCGTGTCATCGCAAGCGGTGTGCCGCGGGGAATCTCCGCGAATTTCGCGGTGACGACTCGCGTGATCTCACGGATGTGAAAGCGACGGTTTCACGGGCGAAAATGGCGACCGTCGGGTCGCGATTCGTGTCGGATGCCGTCAGTGGCGGGGCCTTCGACGAGCCCTTCTGCGAAGAGCTCGCGCAGCACCTCGGTCGCGTACGCTCCTGCGGGCAGCGCGAACTGGAGCTCGAGGCCTTCGCTCGTGCGCGTCAGGCTCGCGTCTTCGAGGCGCCAGCGGAGGGGGCGGCGCGCGCCTGGCCCGAGGCGACCGAGGCGTTCGAGCACGACCTCGTCGAGACCGAGCTCGGCGGCGACCGCGCGCTCCACCTCCCCGAGCGCGCCTTCGGGGATCAGGCTCTTCAAACCGGGTAGGGGCCCGGTGGGGCTCACCTCGAATGCGTCGAGGCGGAGCTGATCCGCAGCGGGATCCGTGGTGGCGAAGACGCCGCCCGTGTCCTCGCGACGGAGCAGATCCCCTTCGAGCACCCTCGTGAACGTTCCGTCGCGGAGACGACGCGCGAGCACGCGGTTGAACGCTTCGGATTGCAGCGACGACACGAGCATCTTCCGTTCGAACCGATCGCGCGGCGCGCGGCCCCCTTCGACGAGCCAGCGCGTCGCCTTCTCGACGTTGCGACCTTCGCGGCCGAAGCGTTGTGTCCCGAAGAACGCGGGCACGCCGCGGGCGACGAGGAGCGCGAGGTGCGCGTGCAGGGTCGCGTCCACGGAGGGATCGACCTCGCGCACGATCAGCGTGAAGCGGTTGCCGCGGAGCTTGCCCGCGCGGAGCTTGTGGCGATGTCGTTTGGCCTCGAGCACCTCGAGGTCGTCGACGCGCGCGGCGAGCGCACGCTCCGGATCGACCGCGAGGAAGCTCAACCACTGCGTCGTGACGGCGTGGCGATCCTTGAGCCCGGCGTGGCCGGCTTGGGAGGGATCGGCGCCGAGGGCGGCCGCGAGGCGCTTGGCGGCTTCCGGCGTGGTCAAGCCGCGTTTGCGGATGTGCACGTAGCAGTGATCGCCTTCGCCGCCGGGCTCGAAGGCTGCGAGCTCGTCCACGCGGAAGTCCTCCGGCTGGGCGCGAAAGCGGGCGTGCGTCGGAGCGGCGCCCGTCGAGGTCGGCAGTGCGGCGGGGGACGGCGCGACGCGGGAAGGGAGGGGCGAGGTCGGAGCAGGCTCGGCCATGGGCGGCGCAGCATGGCAGGAACGACCGTGGGCGTCCGCTGGTGTTCTCGGCGGTTCGCACGTGAGTCGCTGCCTTTCGGGGGACCCGAGGAAACGACGAGCCACGGTAGGTCTCGACGGAACGGGGGTCGGAGCGGTCGCCGCAGCCCCACGGAAAGTCGGTTTGATTGACGTCATTGGAGCGGGCCGCCGCTCGAGCGGCTCGACGTCACGTGACCGTCGCCTTCCGCAACCGCGGGCGGGAGACTCGCGATCGCGGGTCGTTCGAGAAGCTGCAGTGTCGGGAAAGGCGGTCGCGGCGGGCCGCGAGAACCGGTTTCTGTGGACGGCGGCGACGCCGATCCGGTACTTCAAGAGTCAAGGTGGGCTCGGGGCGAACGGCGCGGGTGGTCCGCGAGGCGGTCCGGCTGATCGAGGCTGGGGTCGCGGGCAACGTCTTCCCCGGAGCGGTCGGCTGCGTCGCATGGCGCGAAAGCGGCGCGTGGGCGTACGCGGAGGCCGCGGGCGGACGTCTCGCTCACCAAGCCCCGAAGGCCGAGCCCAAGACGATCTACGACCTCGCGTCGATCACGAAGTCGTTCGTGGCCACGACGGCGCTGCGGCTCGTCGAGAGCGGTCGGCTCTCCCTCTCGAGCACGGTGCACGCGACGCTCTCGGATGCGCGTGGCGGGGCGGTCGATCAGGTGACGATCGAGCAGCTCCTGACGCATCGCTCGGGGCTCGCGGCGTGGGGTGGGCTGTACCTCGACGTGCCCCACGATCCGGGATCGAGCGCGGCGCGCCGGTGGATCCTCGCGGAGGCTGCGCGCCGGCCGGAGGAAGGCCCGCCCGGACGCTGCGTGTACAGCGACCTCGGCTACATGTTGGTCGGCGAGATCGTCGCGCGCGCGGCGGGGAGCGACCTCGCCGAGGCGGTCGCCGATCACGTGACGCGACCGCTCGGGATCGACGACGTGGTGATGTACGCGGGCGCGCTCTCGTCCGAGCGTCGCGCCGCGCTCGTGCGGGTGGCGGCGCCGACCGAGCGATGCCAATGGCGCGGGCGCATCGTTCGGGGCGAGGTGCACGACGAGAACTGCAGCGCGCTCGGGGGAGTCTCGGGGCACGCGGGGCTCTTCGGGACGGCACGAGGGGTCGCGCGCTTCGGGACGGAGCTGCTCGACGTGCTCGCGACCCGCTCGACGTTCCTGTCCAAGGCGACGCTCGAGGCGGCGCTCGCGGAGCGACCGGGGGGGAGCTA
>CALJLK010000564.1 GCA_937982655.1 uncultured Sandaracinus sp. | reverse complement strand
GCGTGTCGGGATCCCCGACGGGCGGCAGGAGCGTGGGCGCGGATTCGGGAGCCGTCATGCGGCCGCGACCATCGCGTGCGCGCCCGGGCGAAGCAAGGCGGGCGACGCGTGCACCGCTACGGGAACCGCACGGTCGGCCCGAGCCGCAGGTAGACCTCGCCGCCCTTGACGCGATCGGGGTCGAGGAGCTCGACCCACCGATACCCCGCACCGAGCACGACGGCGAAGTGCGGCGTGAAGAAGATGCCGAGCTCCGCACCCACGTGGAGCGAGATGCCCTGCGTCGGCTCGCGCACGACTCTCGCCCACGCGGCGCCGGCCTCGAGGCGCATCTCGAGCGCAACTCGCTCCAGCGGAAGCGCGCGTCCGAACGAGAACGTTGGGCCCACCTCCACGAGCAGAGGGCGGTCGACCGTGCTCGTCGGCATCACCGCGCGCCGCGCTTCTTCGAGGAGCGAGAGCCCTGCCGCGCCGATGCGAAGCTCCATGCCAAACCCCGAGCCGTGGACCCAGCCTCCGCGAACCTCGGCTCCGGCCGCGATCCCCGAGGTCCCCTCGTACAGGCCGACGAGGTCGCCTGGACCGTCTCCTCGAAGCGCGACCTCCCCCGAGCCCGCCAGCGCCAGCGCGAAGGCCGCCCGCAAGCGCACCCCCGGCAATGCCTCCAGGGGCACCTCCTCCGCGCGCGCCGTCGAGCTCGAGAGCGCGAAGACCGCGAAGAGAGCCAGGACCGGAGAACGCGACATCGTCGGCACGTAGCACGCTCGACCGAGCGCGCTCCCTCCGTCGCCCCGCCGCCGAGCGTGCCTCCGTGCGTTGCCGATCGCCGAACCCGCGTGCTACGCCGCCCACTCCCCGCCTCGGGGCCCCGATCGCCATGTTCGAAACGCTGCAAAAAGGCTTCCGAGCCGCCAAGAATCGACTCGCTGGTGTCAGCGAGCTCACCGCCGAGAACATCGAGCCCGCGCTGCGTGACGTGCGCCTCTCGCTCTTGGAGGCCGACGTCGAGTTCTCGGTCGTCAAGGCGTTCCTCGGGCGCGTGAAGGAGAAGGCGGTCGGCAGCTCGATGCAGAGCTCCGTCGTCGTCGCCGGTCGAAAGCTCAAGATCGGCCCAGTCGAGCAGTTCGTGAAGATCTGCCAGGACGAGCTCGAGGCGATGATGCGCTTCGAAGGCGAGCCGATCGTCTTCGCGGAGAGCGGCATCACCGGGATCATGATGGTGGGCCTGCAGGGCTCCGGTAAGACGACCTCCGCCGCGAAGCTCGCGCGGCTGCTCGAGCGCGAGCACGACCGCAAGGTGCTCCTCGTGGCGGCCGACGTCGCGCGTCCCGGCGCGATCGAGCAGCTCCAGGTCCTCGGCGAGCAGATCGGCGTGCCGGTCTTCGCGATCCCGGGCGGCAACCCGGTCGACATCTGCGACAAGGGCCTCAAGCACTGCAAGTCGATCAAACGCGACACCGTCATCTTCGACACCGCCGGTCGCCTCGCGATCGACGAGCAGTTGATGGGTGAGGTGCGCACGATCCGCGAGCACACCAAGCCGCAGAACACCTTCCTCGTCGTCGACGCGATGATCGGCCAGGACTCGGTGAAGACCGCCAAGGCCTTCCACGAGCACGTGGGCCTCTCGGGCGTCGTGGTCACCAAGCTCGACGGCGACGCGCGCGGCGGCGCGGCGCTCTCCATCAAGGAGGTCACCGGCGCGCCGGTGAAGTTCGTCGGTCTCGGCGAGACCATGGACAAGCTCGAGGTCTTCCGTCCGGAAGGCATGGCGAGCCGCATCCTCGGGATGGGCGACGTCGTCGGCCTGATGAAGGACTTCGAGGGCGTCGTCGACGAGAAGAAGGCGGAAGAAGACGCGCAGCGGATGCTGCAGGGCGACTTCACGCTCGACGACTTCCTCGAGCAGATCGAGACGATTCAGAAGATGGGTCCGCTGCAGGACCTCTTCGAGAAGCTGCCCTTCATGGCCGACGCCATGCCGGAGGGCTTCCAGATCGACGAGAAGGAGCTGGTCCGCACGAAGGCCATCGTCTCGTCGATGACGAAGGCCGAGCGCCGCAACATCACGCTCTTCCGCGACGAGCCGCGCCGCATGGAGCGCGTCGCGAAGGGCTCCGCGCACACCGCCAAGGAGGTCGCGGAGCTGCTCCAGCGGTTCTTGTTCATGCGGAACATGATGGGAGACATCGGCAAACAAGCCGGCATGCTCTCGAAGATTCCCGGATTGAAGCAGCTCGCGCAGGCCAACAAGCTCCGCAACGCCGTCAAGACCGGCGGGCTCGAAGCGAACCCGATGATGGCGCAGCTCGCCGAGCAGCTCCTCGAGGCCGCGGTCGCCGAGGGCGGCGGCAAGGGCAAGGGCGGATTCCCCGGTCTTCCCGCAGGGTTCCCCGGCATGGGTGGTATGCCCGGCATGGGCGGCTTCCCCGGAATGGCGGGGATGGGGATGCCCGGCATGCCCGGCATGGCCGGCGCGCGCACCCCGAAGAAGATCGACAAAGAGAAGAAGAAGTCCAAGTCGAAGATGCAGAAGAAGGCGCGGCGCAAGAGCCGGAAGTGACGGCTCCCTCGCGCGACTCCACCCACGTTCCCTCGTTTCCGCGTTCTTCCCTTTCGCCTTTCACGCTTCGTCACGAACGATGCGCTTGCTTCCCGAGGCCCCCGTCATGACTCGAATCCTCGCTTCGTCGCTGCTCCTCGCGCTCTGCCTCGGCGGCTGCGTGGAGAAGTCCAAGAGCCTCACCGCGGCCGAGCGCCAAGAGCTCGCCGAGCACGTGAGCCAGACCGCGACCAGCCCGAGCCACCCGCTCGACATCTCGTTCGAGAACAAGGTCGAGCTGATCGGCTACGACGTGAGCGCCGAGAGCTGGGCGCCCGGCGCGACGATCACCGTGACGTGGCATTGGAAGGTGCTGCGCGCGCTCGAGGACGGTTGGCTCCAGTTCACGCACGTCGCGGACGGCGGCAACAACCGCCTCAACGAGGACGGCAACGGCGTGGTGCGGCGGCTCTACCCGGCCGGCCAGTGGAAGGCGGGCGAGTACGTCCGCGACTCGCAGGAGATCACGCTCCCGCAGGATTGGTCGGGTCGCGAGGCGACCTTCTACCTCGGCTTCTGGAACGGTCCGCACCGCCTGCGCGTGGTGCGTGGCCCGGCCGACGAGGACAATCGCGCGCGCGCGCTCGCGCTGCCGACCCGCGCGGGCGGTGGCGGCGAGGTCCGCCCCGAGCCGAGCGTGCCCTCGCTCGAAGCCCGTCGCGCCGAAGGCATCACGCTCGACGGCCGCCTCGACGAGCCCGCCTGGGCCCGCACCCCGAGCACGGGCGCGTTCGTCGACACCATGTCCGGCGCGCGCGCGGCGTTCGGTGCGCAGGCGAAGGTGCTCTGGGACGACGAGAACCTCTACGTCGGGTTCGAGGTCGAGGACGACTACCTCAAGAGCTCGTTCCGCAACCGCGACGACCACCTCTGGGAGCAGGACTGCGTCGAGATCATGGTCGACCCCGACGGCGACGGTCGGAACTACTTCGAGCTCCAGGTCTCGCCGCGCAACGTCGCGTTCGACACGCGCTACGACAGCCGCCGCGTCCCGCAGCCGATCGGCCACGCGGACTGGAACGCGGAGCTGCGCAGCGCGGTGCACCTGCGCGGCACGGTCGACGACGACGAGGAGGACCAGGGCTACTCGGTCGAGATCGCGATCCCCTGGAGCAGCTTCGCGACGGGCACGCCGCCCGCCACGAAGCCGAGCGCCGGCCAAGCGTGGCGCATCAACTTCTACGTGATGGACTCGCGCGAAGAAGGTCAGCGCGCCAACGGTTGGTCGCCCCCGCGCGTGGGCGACTTCCACGTGCCGGACCGTTTCGGTCGCGTGACCTTCGTGGCGCCCACCGCGCAGGTGGCGCCGACGGGCGAGCAGCCCGCGCTCGTCGCGCCGTCGGTTCCGTCGGACAACACGGCGGTTCCCGTGGTGCGAACCCTGCGACCCGAGCTCGCGGATTCGGTGCGCCAGCAGCTCCCGAACCTCCGCGGCCGCGTGCCCACGGCGGGCGACGAGCAGATGCGCCGCGAGCAGAACCAGCGTCAGGGCAACGAGCCCATCGTCGGCTCGCCGGAGTGAGGCCGACCGGATCTCGCGGATGGGAAGGCTCGCTTCGGCGGGCCTTCCTCGATCGTGAGGCGTGTCGCACCGATCCGCCACGAGGCGCCGCGCACGCGCGAGCACGGTCAGCCTCCTCGGAATCGCGAACGCGCTCGGGTGTATTACGCTCCCCGTCCCGCGCGTCGCGGGCGTCGTGAGGTTCGTGTGAGCGAAGCAGAGCGGTTCCGATCCACCACCATCGTCGCGGTGCGCCGCGACGGGCGCGCCGCGATGGCGGGCGACGGCCAAGTCAGCCTCGGCAGCACCGTGCTCAAAGGCGGCGCCAAGAAGGTGCGGCGCATCGCGGACGGCAAGGTGGTCGTCGGCTTCGCGGGCGCGACCGCGGACGCCTTCACCTTGCTCGAGCGTTTCGAGGCGAAGCTGAAGGAGCACCGCGGCGGTCTGCACCGCGCCTCGGTCGAGCTCGCGAAGGATTGGCGCACCGACCGCTTCCTGCGGCGACTCGAGGCGATGCTGATCGTGATGGACTCCGAGACCACGCTCTTGCTGAGCGGCACGGGCGACGTCGTGGAGCCCGACACGAGCTCCGAAGGCGGCGTGATCGCGATCGGAAGCGGCGGAAGCTACGCCCTCGCCGCCGCGCGCGCGCTCCTTCGCAACACCACCCTCGACGCGCGCACGGTGGCCGAGCAGTCGCTGCGCATCGCAGCGGAGATCTGCGTGTACACCAACGACAGCTTGATCGTGGAGGAGCTCCCGTGAGCCGCGAGACCAACGTCAGCTTCACGCCGCGCGAGACGGTCAGCGAGCTCGACCGCTACATCGTCGGGCAACGCAAGGCCAAGCGCGCGGTCGCGATCGCGCTCCGCAACCGTTGGCGTCGTCAGCAGGTGCCGCCCGAGCTGCGCGACGAGATCGCGCCGAAGAACATCATCCTCATCGGCCCGACCGGCTGCGGAAAGACCGAGATCGCGCGTCGTCTCGCGAAGCTCGCGCGCGCGCCCTTCGTGAAGGTCGAGGCGTCGAAGTTCACGGAGGTCGGCTACGTCGGTCGCGACGTGGAGTCGATGATCCGCGATCTCGTGGAGGTCGCGATCCAGCTCGTGCAGCGCGAAGCGATCGAGGGCGTGCGCGTGAAGGCGGGCGAGCACGCGGAGGACCGCCTCGTTCGACTGCTCGCGGACAAGCTCGAGCCCGCGCCTCCTCCGCCGCCGATGCCCACCACGCCGCAGCCGGGCCAGATGTTCGGCCCCTTCGTGATCGGCGGCATGCCGCGTCAGCCGCCGCGACCGACACATCCGAGCGAGCGCCTCGCGCAGATCCGCGATCGCCTGCGTGCCGGTGAGCTCGACGAGGAGCTGCTCGAACTGGACGTCGCGGACTCCTCCAACCCGTTCCTGACCGTCTTCGGCGCGCAGGGGATGGAGGAGATGAACCTCAAGGACATGATGGCGCAGATCCCCGGCATGCAGGGCCGGACCAAGCGCCGGAAGGTGAAGGTCCCGGAGGCGCGCAAGATCCTCGAGGACGAAGAGGCGAAGAAGCTGATCGACGCGGACGCGGTGCAGCGCGCGGCGGTCGAGCGCGCGGAGAACGCGGGCATCGTCTTCCTCGACGAGATCGACAAGATCGCGGGGCGTCAGCACTCGGGCGGCGGCCCCGACGTGTCGCGCGAGGGCGTGCAGCGCGATCTGCTGCCGATCGTCGAGGGCTCGACGGTGAGCACGAAGTACGGACCGGTGAAGACCGACCACATCCTCTTCGTGGCCGCGGGCGCGTTCCACGTGGCCGCGGTCAGCGATCTGATCCCGGAGCTGCAGGGGCGCTTCCCGATCCGCGTGGAGCTCGAGCCGCTCGGTCGCGAAGACCTCGTGCGGATCCTGAAGGAGCCCGACAACGCGCTCACGCGGCAGTACGCGGCGTTGCTCGCGACCGAAGGCGTGACGCTCGAGTGGACCGACGACGCGCTCGAGGCGATCGCGAAGTACGCGCACGAGGCGAACGAACGCGCGGAGAACATCGGAGCGCGGCGCCTGCACACGGTGCTCGAAGCGTTGCTCGAAGACCTGAGCTTCACGGCCTCGGAGCTGGGGCGTGCCTCGGTGACGATCGACGCGGAGAAGGTGCGTCAGACGCTGGAGCCGATCCTCGCGCGCGAGGATCTGGCGAAGTACATCCTCTAGTCGACCTCTAATCGACCTCTGATCGAGCGCCGATCGACCTCTGTTCGGGGGCTCGTCCGCCTCGCACGATCGATACGAGACCGTGCGAGGCGACGCCGTCCGCGCGCTGGCGACCGCCCACGAAGTTCGCGGCGCGCGCGCGTCCGCCGTACGCTGCTCCGCGTGAGCACGCTCCAGGAGCAGATCGACTCGTTCCTGACCTACCTCTCCGCAGAGCGGCGCGCGGCATCGCGCACGGTCGAGAGCTACGGGCGCGACCTCGACGCGTTCCACGTGTTCCTCGAAGAGAACCAGCTCCCCCTCGACGCGCGGCGCGTCGATTTGCTCGTGCTCCGTCGTTGGCTCGCGAGCGTGTTCGGCAAGCTCGCGCCGACCACCATCGCACGTCGCATCAGCACGCTGCGGAGCTTCTATCGCTTCTTGCAGCGCCGCGGCGTCGTGCGGCAGAGCCCCGCCGCGCTCTTGCAGAGCCCGAAGACCGGCAAGGGTGTCCCGCGCTTCCTCACCGTCGAGGACGCGTTCCGCGTGGTCGAAGCGCCGACGAAAGACGACGCGCGCGACGAGAAGCTGCGCCTGCGTGACAAGGCGATCCTGGAGATGCTCTACGGAGGCGGCGTGCGCGTCGGCGAGCTCGCGTCGCTCACGCTCGACCGCGTCGACCTCACCGAGCGCGAGCTTCGCGTGATCGGCAAGGGCGACAAAGAGCGGCTCGTTCCGATCGGCCGCGAGGCCCACGCGGCGCTCCTCGCGTACTTGGCGGTGCGCCCGGACTTCCGCAGCGAAGAGCGCCTCCCCGATCCCCACGCGCTCTTCCTCGGTCGCCACGGCACGCCGCTCACGCCGCGGCAGGTGCAGAACGTGGTGCGCCGCTACGGCACCCTCGGCGCGGGCCGTAGCGATCTGCACCCGCACGCGCTCCGCCACACCTGCGCGACGCACCTCCTCGACGCGGGCGCGGACCTGCGCTCGATCCAAGAGCTGCTCGGTCACGCGAGCCTCTCGACGACCCAGCGCTACACGCACGTGAGCATCGACCGGATGCTCGAGGTCTACGACAAGGCCCACCCCCTCGCGCGCGACGCGGAGAAGTCGCCGAAGAAGCGTTCGGGCTGAATTGACGTTTTTGGAGCCGGCCGCCAGGCCGAGCGACCCGACGTCACGTG
>CALJLK010000563.1 GCA_937982655.1 uncultured Sandaracinus sp. | reverse complement strand
TCCCAGGGCCTGCGCAAGAGACCTTCTCCGGCATCGCCGTCGACTCGACGGGGGGCATCTGGATGGCCGGCCATTTCGAAGATCGCTTCGATGTCGGGCTCGGGCCGGTGACGGGGGCGGGAGCGTCCAACTGGGCGCTCTGGCGATTCGTCGAGGACTGATGCGCTGATCGACGACGCGCCGCGTCCGGACGCGAGCACGCCTTCCGCGAGAAGACGAAGCCGCCGCACACCGAGACGTCCGCTCGCCTCCGCCGCTATACTCCCGGGGCGCCTTCGGGAGACGGCGTACGGGAGACGGGATGTTCATGCGTAGCTTCGTCGTCGCCGCGATCGCGGTGGCTTCTTGGGCGTGTCTTTCGGGATCGGCGTCCGCGCAGATTCGTCCGCGCTTCATGATCCTCTTCGACACCTCGGGCTCGATGGCGGTCGACCTCGACGGCATCCCGACCTTCGGCGACGGCATCACCGGACCGACGCGCGGGCTCGACACCGACTGCGACGGGCTCGCCGACGACAGCCGCATCTTCGTCGCGAAGGAAGCGCTGCGGAACATGGTGCTCGCGTTCGGCGACATCGAGTTCGGGCTCACGTCCTTCCCGCGCTTCGCGTCGAGCCAAGTCGCGTGCAGCGGCGATCGCGCGGGCGGCGGCGTCTACGCGATCACGCACCGCATTCAGCAGAACGAGTGCTCGGACTTCCCGAGGCCCAACGGGGTCGACAACGACGGCGACGGTCGCGTGGACGAGGGCCCCTTCGTCGGTGGCATCGGCGATCCCACCGCGAACACCGGCACGATCATCACGGACGCCAACTGCGGCGGCCAGTGGGACACCGACGCCGCGCTCGAGTCTCCTCTCTCCACGATCCCCATGGCGTGTCGCCCCGGTGTCGGCGGCCGTCCCTCTGCGCGCATCTGGGACACGGGCAGCCCGATCTTCTGCACGAACTACCTCGGCGGATGCCCCGGTCAGTTCAACGGCGTCTACACCTACCCGAACGGCGACGTGCTCGTCGGCTTCTCCGGCTTCGGTTGGCCGACCACGGTCGACAACCGCGTCGGCATGTTGAAGTGGATCGATCAGCGCGAGACTTCGTTCAGCGCGAGCACCACGAGCGGCAACTTCTGCAACCACTCCGGCACCGGCGACTGCGAGCTGCGGCCCCAAGGTCCGACGCCCCTCGCGGGAACGCTGCGTGCGGCGCGCGACTACATGATCCCGATCCGCACCGCGGATCCCGTCGGCACGTGCCGTCCGTACACCGTCCTCTTGCTCACCGACGGCGTCGAGACCTGCGATGCGTCGATGACCGCGCCGGTCACCACGGCGGCCGAGCTGCGCGCGGCCGGCATCCCGGTCTACGTCGTGGGCCTCGCGATCGATCCGGGCGGGCGCACGCTGCTCAACCAGATCGCGACCGCGGGCGGCACCGACGCGGGCGGCGCCGGCGGCGACACCGCGTTCTTCGCGGACGACGAGGTCACGCTCGCGGCCGGCCTCGCGGACATCGTGGCGGACTCGTTGCTCGTCGAGCTCTGCAACGGCGTCGACGACAACTGCAACGGCCTCGTCGACGAAGGCTTCGTGAAGTATTGCAACCGTCCCGCGGGCGTCACGGGGCTCACGCTCTGCGCGGATCCGGGCGAGACGGTCTGCAACGGCGTCGACGACAACTGCGATGGGCGCATCGACGAAGGGCTGCTCAACGCGTGTGGCTCGTGCGGTCCGGTGCCGGTCGAGGTCTGCAACGGGCTCGACGACGACTGCGACGGTGTGATCGACGACGGCGGCGTCTGCGACACCTGCCGGCCGGAAGCGGAGATCTGCGACGACCGCGACAACGACTGCGACGGACGCATCGACGAGACGCTCTCGCGCGCCTGCGGCGTGGACGTGGGCGAGTGCTCGGGCGGCACGCAGACCTGCACACGCGGCGTGTGGGGCATGTGCAGCGACGTCGGTCCGTCGCCGGAGATCTGCAACGGGCTCGACGACGACTGCGACGGTCTGCCCGACAACCTCACGGAGGCGTGCGGCAGCGACGTCGGCGCCTGCAACCCCGGCATCCGGCGCTGCGTCGCGGGCTCGTTCGGCACGTGCGAAGGCGCGATCGGTCCGGTCGCCGAGACCTGCAACACGATCGACGACGACTGCGACGGACGCGTCGACGAGATGGTGCCCGGCGTGGGCGTCGCGTGTGGCACCGACGAAGGCGTGTGCACGCCCGGTGCGACCGCGTGTGTGGCGGGCGCGATCGTCTGCACCGGCGGCACCGGTCCGACGGACGAGGTCTGCAACGGGCTCGACGACGACTGCGACGGGCTCGTGGACGACGGCATCTTCGTCGGCACGCCGTGCGGCAGCGACGTGGGCGAGTGCAGCCCCGGCTTCAACCGCTGCGTCGACGGCATGCTGCGCTGCGAGGACGCGATCGGTCCGATGGGCGAGGCCTGCAACGGGCTCGACGACGACTGCGACGGCGACGTCGACGAGGGGCTCGGCATCGGCGAGGCCTGCGGCAGCGACGAGGGCGTGTGCATGCCGGGCGCGCTGCAATGCGTGGACGGCGAAGAGACGTGTGTGGGCGAGGTGCCCGGCGGACCCGAAGCCTGCGACTGCGAGGACGACGACTGCGACGGCGCGATCGACGAGGTGCCGCCCGGCGGATCGCTCTGCCCCGCGGGCTCGGCGTGCGTGGAGTGTCAGTGCGCGCTGCCGTGCGTGGACTCCGAGTTCGGACCGAGCTGCCCGACCGGTCGCGCGCCGCGTGAGATCGACGGCACGTGCTTCTGCGTGCGCGAGGCCTGCAACGCAGCGACCTGCGCGACGGAGACGATCGCGCGCGACGGCGAGACGCTCTGCGCGCCGGACTCGGACGACGTGAGCGCGTGTGTGTGCCGCGACAACGAGTGCACCTTCGCGTGCGAAGGCGTGGTCTGCGCGTCGGGCACGGTCTGCGATCCGCGCGATCCGGCGGGCCGCTGCGTGGAGGACAGTTGCCGAGGCCTCGGGTGTCGGAGCGGCGAGCTCTGCAACGTGGTCAGCGGCGAGTGCGAGCCCGATCCCTGCGAGACGCTCTCGTGTGGCGATCAGGCCTGCCGCGCGGGCACGTGCGAGCCGAGCTGCGCGGACGTCGAGTGTCCGAGCGGCCAGCGCTGCGCGAGCGGCGTCTGCGTGGCGGACATGTGCGCGGACAAGCCGTGTCCCGGCCAGGTCTGCGATCCCGCGACCGGCGCGTGCGTCGACGACCAGTGCGGCGACATGCGTTGCCCGGTGGGCGCGCTCTGCGATCCGGTCAGCGGCGACTGCGAGCTCGATCCCTGCCGCACGTTGCGCTGCCCGAGCGGAGAGGTCTGCATCGACGGGGAGTGCGCGCGCGACGGCGAGCCGATGCGGCCGGACGCGGGCACCACACCGGATCGCACGCGGGTGCTCGCGGCGGGCGGCGGCGGCTGCTCGTGCGACGCGGCGGGCGCGCCGAGCGGAGTCGGCGGCTCCGGCTGGCTCGTGGCGCTCGGGCTCGGCGGGTGGATGTTCGCGCGACGTCGCCGGAGCGCGTCTCGCGCAGCCGCGCGTGGGTTCGGTCGTCAAGCATCGGATCGCGCTTCGCACACCTCGCGGCGCGTCGCGCTCACGGTCTCGGCGAGCGCATTCTTCTTCGGCGGCTGCGACGTCGAGCCCTTCTGCTTCGACTGCCAAGAGGCGCTCGACGCGGGCCCGATCGACGCGGGCCCGATCGACTCCGGACGACGGGACGCGATGCTGCCGGACGTGGGCACCCCCGACGCGGGCGACGCGGGCTGCCTCGCGGCGGAGGAGTGCAACGGCCGTGACGACGACTGCGACGGCAACGTCGACGAGGGCATCGACACCGCGACCGATCCACGCAACTGCGGCGAGTGCGGCAACGTCTGCTCGCCGCCCGGCGCGTTCCCGGTCTGCACCGGAGGGGTGTGCGGAGTCGGCGGCTGCGACGTCGGCTTCGTCGACCTGAACGACGATCCCGCGGATGGCTGCGAGTACCGCTGCCTGCAGCGCGCGGAGGACGACGTGGTCTGCGATCTGCGCGACGACGACTGCGACGGTGAGGTCGACGAGGACGTCGACACGACGAGCGACGTCCTGAACTGCGGCGCATGTGGACGTGCGTGCCGCTTCTCGCGTGCGACCCCGACGTGCAACGCGGGCACCTGCGAGATCGCGAGCTGCAACGAGGGCTTCTACGACCTCGACGGCGTCGCGGGGAACGGCTGCGAGTACGGATGTCTGATCGCGGATCCGCCCACCGAGCGCTGCAACGCGCGCGACGACGACTGCGACGGAACGGTCGACGAGGGCAACCCCGACAGCGGCGCCGCGTGCGGCGAGACGGCGGGCGAGTGCGAGGCCGGCACCCAGCAGTGCATGGGTGGATCGCTCGTCTGCGTCGGCGCGGTCGGGCCGCGCGTGGAGACGTGCAACACCCGCGACGACGACTGCGACTCACGCACCGACGAGACGACGAACCTGCTCAGCGATCCGAACAACTGCGGCGGCTGCGGCGTGGTGTGCAGTCAGCCGAACGCGGTCACGCGCTGCAGCGGCGGCACGTGCTCGCGGGTGAGCTGCCGGAGCGGCTTCGTCGATCTCGACGGGATGGCCGGCAACGGTTGCGAGTACGCGTGCGACGCGCGGGGCGCCGAGGTCTGCAACGGCGCGGACGACGACTGCGACGGACGCACGGACGAGGGGCTGACCCCGCCCGCGAACTTCTGCAACGCCAACGGGATCTGCGCGGGCACCACACCGACCTGCGGCGGCGCGATGGGCTGGCGCTGCACCTACACGAGCGCGTCGTACCAAGAGGTCGAGTCGCGCTGCGACGGCATCGACAACGACTGCGACGGCATGGTCGACGAGCCCTTCCCGACGCGCGGCAACGCGTGCAGCAACGGGCGCGGGCTCTGTCAGCGCAACGGCATGCTGCGCTGTACGGCGGACGGCACGGGGCTCGAGTGCTCCGCGCCTGCGCCGGGGATGCCGGGCGCGGAGACCTGCGACGGACGCGACGAGGACTGCGACGGACGCACCGACGAAGGTTTGATGCCGAACGCGGGTGGGGTGTCGACGGTGCGCTTCACGCGGCCGGGCGCGACGGTGCACGTGATGAGCTACGAGGCCTCGCGACCGGACGCGACGATGAGCGCGGCGGGCACGAGCAACACCGCGGCCTGCTCGCGCGCGAGCCGCATCCCGTGGACGACAGTGACGTGGGATCAAGCGCAGGCCGCGTGCTGCGCGCTCAACGCGGGCGGCACGTGTCCGGCAGCGGGCGCGGACGGTTGGCGCCTCTGCGACGGCGACGATTGGCAGCGCGCGTGCGAAGGCCCCGCGGGCACCTGCGACTGGAGCTACGCGAGCAACTGCACGACCTCGCAGCCCACCGTGTGCAACGGCTCCGAGGTCACGGGCGCGGACGCGATCGCGGCGACGGGCTCGTTCGCGAGCTGCAACACCGCGTGGACGGGGGTCGGCAACGTCTACGACCTCTCGGGCAACGTGAAGGAGTGGACGTCGACCCAGGTCGCGACGGGCGTCTACGCGATCCGAGGCGGCGCCTACAACAACCTCGAAGCGGGCCGCACCTGCGAGTTCGACTTCACGGTGGGCAGCCGCGACTTCGCCTTCCCGAACACCGGCTTCCGCTGCTGCTTCTACGACTTCTGAGGGTGAAGCGATTCGTTCGCACGTTCGTTCCGACCGTCTCTCGTCTGTCTCTCCGTTCGCCGCTCCGTTCGCCGCTCCGTTCGCCACTTCGAGGGAGCGACGCGCGGAGGGGTTCCCCAACCGGGCACCGGTCGACTAGTCTCCCCCGCACGTTCCTGCGAGGCCCTGCATGCGCACCCGCGAAGACATCGAGTCCTACCTCCTCCGCTCCAACCTCTCCTTCAACGACGTCGGTGACGCGGCGGACCAAGAAGACGAGGCGATGTGGCTCGTGCGCGACACCACGACCGGCGAGAACATCGTCGTGCGCATGGCGGGGCCGCTGCTCCTCTTTCGCGTGAAGGTCCTCGACCTCGACCACGTGCGGGAGCGCGAGCCGCTCTTCTTGCGTCTGCTCGAGCTCAACGCGCAGGACATGGTCCACGGCGCGTACGGCATCGCCGACGGCGCGGTCGTGCTCACGGCCGGTCTCCCCCTCGAGAGCCTCGACTACAACGAGTTCCAGGTCACCGTCGACGACCTCACGCTCGCGCTCAACAACCACTACGAGCACATCAAGGCCTACGTCTCGGACAGCACGGTCGCCTGATCGCGCTCGGTCGACGCGGGGCGAGGAAATACGCGCGCCCCGTCCGTCGTAACGTCCGCACCGCCCCTCCGTCACCGCCAGCTCTCGTCACTCGCATCCGTCACCGGCATTCGTTCAGGAGACACGCATGGGCTTCTTCGGCCGCCTCGCCACGCTCATCAAGAGCAACTTGAACGACCTGATCAGCAAATCCGAGGATCCGGAGAAGATGCTGAACCAGGTCATCCTGGACATGAACACGCAGCTCGTGGAGGCGAAGAAACAAGTCGCCGTCGCGATCGCGGACGAGAAGCGCCTCAAGAAGCAGCTCGACAACGAGAAGAGCGTCGCCGAAGAGTGGGAAAAGAAGGCGATGATGGCGATCCGCGCGGGCGACGAAGCGCTCGCGAAGGAAGCCCTCCTCCGCAAGAAGGAGCACGACAACCTCGCGGAGCAGTACGCCGATCAGTGGGAGAAGCAGAAGACCGCCACCGATCAGCTCAAGATGGCTCTTCGGGCGCTCAATCACAAAATCGAAGAGGCCAAGCGCAAGAAGAACGTGCTCATCGCGCGTCAGCGCCGCGCTCAGGCGATGAAGTCGATCCAGGAGACCATGAGCGGTCTCTCCGACACCTCCGCGTTCGAGACCTTCGACCGGATGTCGCAGAAGATCGACCAGATGGAGGCCGAGGCCGAGGCGGCGGGCGAGCTCTCCGAGGAGTACTCGGGCGACGTGCTCAAGCACAAGTTCGCCCAGCTCGAGGCGACGAGCGGCGCGGACGCGGACCTGCTCGAGCTCAAGAAGAAGATGGGCCTCGTGAAGGAAGAGGCGCCCGCGGTGGCGGCGCGCGTCGACGCGGCGGCCGAAGAGGAGATCTCCGAGGAGGAGATGGCGGAGCTCGAAGAGGCGCTCGCCGCGCTCAAGCAGCGCGAGATGGGCGGCTGAGCGGCGGTCGCGGGTAGCTCACGTCGAGGTGCGAGGGTTCGGTCGTCGGCCGGACCCTCGCGTCGTTCGGAGCAGACGTCGTCGGTGGCGCGCCGCCGCGGTCGGGGGACGCCGACGTTCGTGGATGCTCAGCCGCGCGTCATCACGACCGCGCGCCGCGCGGCGCCCGACGAGGGCACCACGTAGTCGCGGGCGGCGGTGACCCGCCAGCCTTCGCGGTGCGGCGTCTCCGCGCGTCCGAGCAGGAGCACCACGTGGTTCGCGAAGGCCGACGCGCGCTCGAGCCACTCGTCCGGTGCGAAGGTCGCGCGCGAGAGCGCGACGTCGACCGGCGCGTGGCCTTCGTCGTCGAGCTTGCCCTCGACCACCTTCGCGCGGCTCGCGAGCCCGAGGCTGCCGATGGCGGTCCGCAAGAACACCACCCGCCGTCGGCGCGGCTCGAGCAGCTCCACGCGCAGATCCGGGCGCAGCAGCGCGAGCGGGATCGTCGGCGCGCCCACGCCCGCGCCCACGTCGAGCACGTGCGCGTCGCGTGGGATCAGCGGCGCGAGCGCGGCCGCGTCGAGGAAGAGGATCTCCGCGAGCGCGGTCGCGGAGTCGGCGGACACCAAGTCCGTGCGCTGACCCCACTGCCCGACGAGCTCCGCGAAACGAAGCCAGGACGCGCGTGCCGCCCCTCGTTCGGGCCCGTCGAGCTCGAGCCCGACCGAGCGCGCGACCTCGTCGACCGCGCGGGCATCGCGATCGGCCCGAAACGCGATCACGCTCATTCGTGCACGACCTCGACCTCGGTGGTCGATTCACCGCTCTCGAGCGCCTCCGCGAGGGGCAGGCGATCTTCGCGGTCGCCACAGAACTCCGCCCACGTCCGCAGGACGCCGTCGCGGTGGCGGCCGTTGAGCCGGCACGCGCGGTAGGCGCGGCGCGCGTGCTCGAGGTAGGGCGAAGCCTCCGCGCGCACGACGTCGCGGAACGCGGTCGCGATCTCGGGCTCGTCCAGCAGCTCACGCGGCAGCGGCACGTCGAGCAGCGTGCGAGCCACGTCCTCGTACATCAAGCCGACCAGCGCGCCCGACCACACGCGTTGCCGATGGGCCTCCTCCGCGACCTCGTCGAGCTCTTCGCGCGCTGCCTCCACGAGGCGCGACTTCTCGCGCAGCCAACCGCGCAGCTCCGTCTCCGACCACTCCTGCAGCTCCACGTGCGACGCGCCGCGCGGTGCGGGATGCGGGCGCTCGAGCTCGAAGCTCTGCTCGGTCAGGAGCCACGCGAAGCGCGCACGCTCCGAGAGCTCCTCCGTCTCGACGCCGCGGCCCGGCAGACACTCCATGCTCGGGATCGCGTCGGCATCTCCGGGCATCACGGTGGTGGGCGCGCTCGCGCCGCACGCCGAGAGCACGAGCGTGATGAAGGGCAGGCGCGTCACGACGGAGATCATGCCAAAGGAGGACGCGGAGCGGAAACCCGGTTTATTCTCGGCCCGTCGCGGCGAGCGGGGAGCTCGTGCACGACCGCCGATTCGTGCTCGTCCGACTTGCCCGGATCCGTCGACGTCCGTTCGTCGATTTCGTGTCCCATCGATCATGGTCGCCCCTCTTCCGAAGCCCGGTGAGCACATCGCCGGACGCTACTTCGTCGTCGGCAAGCTCGCGGCCGGCGGCATGGGCCTCGTGCTCGCCGCGCGAGACGAAGCCGAGGGCGGACGCGCGGTCGCGCTGAAGCTTCTGCACCCGGAGCTCGCGACCGATCCGGAGATGCAGCGCC
The DNA here is from genome assembly GCA_937982655.1 of uncultured Sandaracinus sp. Lineage (GTDB taxonomy): Bacteria > Myxococcota_A > Polyangia > Polyangiales > Houyiibacteriaceae > JACKEH01. The sequence continues at coordinate 36,408 of CALJLK010000563.1, read as the reverse complement.
GCTTCCGACGCGAGGCGGCGGTGCTGCGCGCGCTCGATCATCCGTCGGTGGTTCGCGTGCTCGACCTCGGCAGCGACGAGCGCGGGCGCCTCTTCACCGTGATGGAGCTGCTCGAAGGCGAGACGCTGCTCGCGCGCCTCGAGCGACGCGGGCGCCTCCCGCAGGACGAGGTGCTCGCGATCGCGCGTGGCATCGGTGCGGCGCTCGACGCGGTGCACGCGCACGGCGTGCTCCACGGCGACCTCAAACCCGCGAACGTGTTCTTGCTCGATCCGGACGACCCGTCGTCGGACGCGAACGCGCCGATCATCAAGCTCGTGGACTTCGGTACCTCGAAGGTGCACGGCCTCGAGCGCCTCACGCGCACCGGCGAGCTCGTGGGCACGCCGACCTTCATGGCGCCCGAGCTGCTCACGGGCGACGGCGCGATCGACGCGCGCATCGACGTCTACGCGTTCGGTGTCTTGCTCTACGAAGCCCTCGCGGCGGCGCCGCCCTTCACGGAGCGTCATCCGGGCAAGCTGCTCTTTCAGATCGTGATGGGCCAAGGCGCCCCGCTCGTGACCCATCGCCCGGATCTACCACCGCATCTCCTCGCGGCGATCGCGCGCGCGATGTCGGCCAAGAAGGACGACCGCTTCGCGAGCGCAGGCGAGCTGGTGACGGCGCTCGGGGGGTGAGCCGAGGGGATCCCCGCGGTCGGGAGTCGACGGATCGTGATCGCGATCGGATCCAGCGCTTCGATCGGTGGTCACGATCCGGGCCACCGGTGACCGCCGACGGAGCCGCGACGCAGAAGGCTCCGTGACCTTCCGCCCAACTTTCTTCTCCGACTTTTTCCCCGCGTGGGAATGGCGGTCCACCCCAGACGTTGGCCCCCCGAACGCGGCTCGGGCGCGGAGATCCTTCACGGTGTCGCCGTCCTCTCCCATCTCCCCATCCCACCCCGGCCGGATCTCCCGCCCGCCGCAGTTCACCAACACGACTCCCCGAGCGACCCCCGAGCGACCCCCCGTTGCGGTCCGAAACGATCGGACTATGCTCCGCCCCACGATGCGCCTGGCATGGCTGACCGGCGTGCTCCTCTTGCTCGCGCCTTCGATGGCGTCGGCAGCGGACACCTGCGTCTGCTGGACCGGCCTCGACGCGCCCGCGAGCGAGAGCTCGCCCGAGCTGCTGCGTCGGCTCACGGAGCTCCAGGAGGCCGAGGCGCAGCGGGTCGCCGCGATCGCCGAGCGAACGTTTCGCGTGGCGGCCGAGCTCGAGCCGGGCGACATCCTCTCGCGCCCGCTCGACGAGATCGCGAGCTTGCCGCCGGCCCCGCCGCCCGAGCGTGTGCTCTGGTGCGACGGCTCCGACGACCCGCGGTGCTCTCAAGGCACGCCGCCGCCGGTCAGCGCGGAGGTCGCGAGCGGTCCGCCGGGCGCGATCACGCACACGTCGGTGCACGTCGCTCGACGCGAGCGAAGCACCTCGCGGCATGCGCACGCGGGCCTCGACGCCCACGTGGCTCCGTCGCGCTCGCTCGAGCGTCCGCCGCGCGCGTGAGCGGATCATCCTCGCGTGATGGGCGCTCCGCTCGTCGCGACGTCGGGTGATCGCGCGATTCGTGAGCTGCGAGCCCGACGCACGTCGGTTCGCGTCCACGCCTCGCTTCGCGCGCCTCGGTGAGCCGAGGCCTCTCGCTCGGTTCGTGCTCGCACGCATCACCGAGCCGGCTCGGACGGCCTGTCGTCGTGATCGCACCCGCGATCGACGTCGGCCCCTCGCTCGCGAACCGACGGAGGAATGGTCCTTCTCGGCTCGTCGAGCCCCCGTCCGCGCCCCCGCGGCTCTGCCCGCGGAGTGTCCGTTCAAACCAACTTCGCGTGGGATCCCCCCACGCCGTAGGAGTCATCCATGAGTCGAGGATCAGCCATCATCGCGATCATGATCGCGTTCGTCGGCGGCTTTGCCATCGGGCAAGTCACCGGCGGAGGAAGCGGCGACGACAACGAGGTCGCCGACGTCCGCGTCGAAGCGGACGGTGCCGGCGAACGCGCCGGTGCCGGAGCGCCCGCCGAGGGCGCGCCCGCGCCGGGTGAGGTCGTGCGCTACCGCGTGCCCGTCACCGCCGACCAGCCGAGCAAGGGCCCCGAGGACGCGCTCGTCACCATCGTCGAGGTCTCGGAGTTCCAGTGCCCGTTCTGCGCCCGCGTCCTTCCGACGACGTCGCGCATCATGAACGAGTACCGCGGCCAGGTGCGCATCGTCTGGCGCAACAACCCGCTCCCGTTCCACCCCGAGGCCGGCCCCGCCGCGAACCTCGCGATGGAGGCGTACGAGCAGGGTGGCGCGGAGAAGTTCTGGCAGGTGCACGACATCCTGTTCGAGAACCAGCGCGCGCTCACGCGGGCCGACCTCGAGCGCTACGCGCAGCAGGCGGGCCTCGACATGGCGCAGGTCCGCGCGGCGCTCGACAACAACGAGCACCAGGCGAAGATCACCGCCGATCAGCAGCTCGCGGCCAGCCTCGGCGCGCGCGGCACCCCGGCGTTCTTCATCAACGGCGTGCAGCTCATGGGCGCGCAGCCGTTCGAGGCCTTCAAGGAGGTCATCGACCGCGAGCTCGCGAACGCGCGCCGCATGGTCCAGGCCGGCACGCCGGCGCGGAACGTCTACGCGGAGCTCATCCGCAACGGCCGCACCTCGCCCGCGCCGGAGCCGAACCAGCCCGCCGCGCAGCCGCAGCAGCCGCAGCAGCAGCCGGATCCGAACGCGGTGTACAAGATCGAGATCCAGCAGCCGGCGCCGCAGCGCGGTCCGGACGACGCGCTCGTCACGATCGTCGAGGTCAGCGACTACGAGTGCCCGTTCTGCAGCCGCGTCGAGCCCACGCTCGATCGTCTCCTCGAGGAGTACCCGCGTGACGTCCGCGTCGTGTGGATGAACAACCCGCTCCCCTTCCACCGCAACGCGGGCCCCGCGCACAACCTCGCGATGGAGGCCTTCGAGCAGGGCGGCAACGAGAAGTTCTGGCGTCTGCACGAGCTCCTCTTCGCGAACCAGCGCGAGCTGACGCGTGAGAACCTCGAGCGTTGGGCCGGTGAAGTCGGTTTGAACATGGCGCAGGTCCGCGCGGCGCTCGACAACAACGAGCACAACGCGGTCATCGAGCGTCAGCAGGGCGTCGCGCGCGGCGTCGGCGCGACCGGCACCCCGAGCTTCTTCATCAACGGCCGCAACCTCCGTGGCGCGCAGCCCTACGAGCGCTTCAAGGCGATGGTCGACGAGGAGCTCGCGAAGGCGCGCGCGCTCGTCGAGCGTGGCACCCCGCGGAACCGCGTGTACGCGACGATCATCGCGGACGGCGCGACGACCCCGCAGTTCATCGCGGCGCCCGGCGGCGCGGCGCAGCCCGGGGCGGCGGCTCCGGCCCCTGCGCCCGAGCGCTACGAGATCGCGGTTCCCCGCAACGCCCCGACCAAGGGTGCGGCGCGTGGCGCCCGCGTGATCATCCAGGAGTTCTCGGACTTCCAGTGCCCCTTCTGCGGCCGCGTCAATCCGACGATCGCGCAGATTCTCCAGGAGTACGGCAACCAGGTTCAGATCGTGTGGCGCAACTACCCGCTGCCGTTCCACCAGCAGGCGCACCTCGCGGCGCAGGCGTCTCTCGAAGCCTTCCGTCAGGGCGGCAACGAGAAGTTCTGGGCCTACCACGACCTCCTCTTCGAGAACCAGCGCGACATGGAGCGCCCGGCGCTCGAGCGTCACGCGGAGGCCCTCGGCCTGAACATGGCGCAGTTCCGCCAGGCGCTCGACACCGAGCGTCACAAGGCGGCGGTCGACGCGGACATGGAAGCGGTCCGCGCGGCGGGCGCGCAGATCGGCACGCCGAGCTTCTTCATCAACGGACGACTCCTCCAGGGCGCGCAGCCCTTCGAGGCGTTCAAGCGCGAGATCGACGCGGCCCTCGCGGCGGCGCGCTGATCGAAGCGAGCGAAACCGAGCGACGCGGCTTCGGTCGTGACGCGTGACGAAGGGTCGGCCTCCGGGTCGGCCCTTTCGTCTTCCGTCCGGGCCGTGCCCTTCGATCGCTCGTCGATGCTTCGACCGTTCGCCCTGGTCGTCGGCCGACCCTCCTTCGCGTCCGATTGACGTGGGCGCGGCGACTCGAAAGATGCGCGGCATGACGAACACCCTCCTCGGGCTCGCGTACTCACCGTGGACGCAGCGCGCGCGCTGGGCGCTCGACCACCACCGGGTGCCGTACCGTCTCGAGCCCTACGTGCCGATCCTCGGCGAGCTCGGGCTGAGGCGTCGGGTCGGGCGTTGGAGCGGCCGCGTGAGCGTGCCCGTGCTCTTCACGAACGATCGGCCGATCGAGGACAGCGTGGCGATCGCGCGCTTCGCGGAGGCGCAGGGCTCGGGCGCCTCGCTCTTTCCGGACGACGACGCAATCACGCATTGGGTCTCGACCGCGGATCGAGGGCTCGCCGCCGGACGTGCGCGTGCGGCCGACGCGACGTCTGCCGATCCCGAAGCGCAGAAGGAAGCGATCGCGTTCCTCGCGCCGGCGCCGCTGCGGGGCGCGCTGCGTCCGGTGGCGCTCTTCGGCGCGTGGCAGCTCAAACGAAAGTACGGCGCGCCACCGGCGGTGGAGCTCGAGCTCGCGCTCGAGGCGTTGCGCGAAGGGCTCGGAGGTCGCGCGCATTTGATCGGCGACGCGCTCAGCTTCGCGGACGTCGCGATGGCGGGCGTGCTCGAGTTCGTGGCGCCGGGCGCGCACGTGCGGCGTGGGGAAGCGGAGAAGCGGGTGTGGGGCGACGCGCGCCTCGCGAGCCGTTTCGCAGACCTGGTGTCGTGGCGCGACGCGCTGGTGCGCGAGCACTGGAAGCGCTGATCCCGTCGGCGTGTCGCTGCGCGTGGTGGTCGACGAGACGCGGACTCGATCGCGCGTGAGTTCGAAGGGAGCGCGGCGTGGGCTCTCTCGCCTCGATTTCGGGAAGAAGCGCGACCCGACCGCGCGTTCGAGCCGCGTGCGCACCTTCGCCCTGATCGTCTCGCTCGCGATCGCGACCATCGTCGTGCTCGCGAACACCGGCAACCTCGGGCCCGTCCTCCACCTCGTCGCGCAGGTTCCCTACGGCGACAAGCTCGCGCACTTCGTGCTGATGGGTTTGTTCGCGTTCGCGATCTCGCTCGCGCTCGGTCGGCGCGAGAGCGGTCGATCGCCCGAGCGCGCGGCGCGCCTCGGTGGGCTCGGCGTGTTCGCGGTGGTCTTCGTCGAGGAGCTCTCGCAGCGCTTCGTGGCGACCCGCACCTTCGACCTCCTCGATCTCGGGGCGGACGCGTTCGGCATCGCGCTCGGAGCGCACCTCGCGTACCGCGTCCTGCGGCGAGTGCCGTCGGTGAGCGCCGTGCTGGTGTGAGCGCGAGAGCACGCGCTCCGGACGCGCGCGTCGGCGACGTCCGCGTCGACGTCGACCATGACGTCGCGACGTCGAGCTCCACGCTCCGCGCGTCGATCAACGACGACGGCGCGGCGGCGCGGCGGCCTCCGGGTTGCGGCCAAGGAGCGGGCCCGCGAGGTGCTCGCTCGGATCCATCAGTCCGTCCGGGCCGTGCAGCTCGAGGTGCAGGTGGGGCGCGGAGCTGATCATGCCGGTGCGACCGACCGTGCCGATGCGCTCGCCGCGGCGCACCTCTTGGCCCCAGCGGACCTCGACGTCTTCGAGGTGCATGTAGCAGGAGCGCAGCCAGGGCGCGGCGCCTTCGCCCGTCGGACGATGCAGGATGCACACGTATCGCCCGCCGTTGCCGAGCGATTGTCGCGGCACCTGCTCGATCTGCTCGGGCGTCATGTTCTCGTTGCTGCGTGAGCCCGGCAGGTCGACGCCCGCGAAGTTCACGCGACCGTCCGCGATCGCGCGCACCGGCTCGCCGAGCACGCTCTCGACGTCGATGCCGCGGTGGGAGCGACGACCGCCTTCGCGCTCCGCGCCGAGCCAACTGCTGATCACGCGCGGCTGTCCGTCGAGCGGTGAGCCGATCTCGAGCCCGAGGCGACGCAGCGGTGCCGGCTCGCGGAGCGCGCCGTAGTACTGAAGCAGCCGGCGACGATCGAGGAGGATCCGATCCTCCGCGCGATCGCTGAGCACACGATCGCCGTAGACGAAGTGCGAGACGTAGTGCCGGTGCGGGTGCTGCTCGAACGCGCCCTGCAGGCTCTCGTGCTGATCGCGCCAACCCTTGAGGAACGCGGCCGCGAAGTAGAGGTTCTCCTCCGGACGCTTCAGGCGCACGTCGTTGAAGGGAAAACGATCGACCGCGATCGTGCGCTCCGCCCAGCGCGCGCCATCCTTCACCCAGTAGCGATAGCGACCGCCGCGCACGTCCTCCCAATACATGCGCGAAGGGATGAGCGTGACGCCGACGCCTCCGAGCTCTTCCGCATCCGGCTGACACCGGCCCATGCGGTGGACCAGCGCGCCGAGCAGGAAGGGATCTTCGCCGTGCTCACGCGCGGCGGAGAGGATGTACCCGGTCCACGTCGCGGGTCGCTCGGGCGGCATCCAGCCGCAGAGCTCGCGGAGCGCGCGCGCGAAGCGCTCCGGATCGACCTCGCGCGGCGAGCTGGGCTCGGCCGGCCAGTCCTCGGGTGTGATCAGCGTGGCCGCGCGGCGGTTCGTCTGGATGTCGGGACGACGACGACGACGCCACGGCGGCGCGTCCGCCACCACGTCGATCGCGAGGCCGAGCAAGAGCACGGCGACGGCGGCGCGAACGAGCGCGGTGGGGCGGACCATGGGGCGACGGTACCGACGCGATCGGATCGGTCAAGAACTCCGCGGAGCTCCTCGGGAGCGATCGAGCCCCGCATGCGGGGGGCGTTCTCGTCGCGCCTCCGCGGTTCGTCGGCGTCCGTGGGCGAAGCTTCGAGTGTGAAGAAGATCGCGTCACGCTGGCGGGCTTCGCGTGCGAGCCGTAGGAAGCGTCGCCGTGGACAGCGTCACGCAGATCCTCCTCGGAGCCGCCGTCGCGGACGCCGGTTTCCGAAAGACCCTCGGCGGACGCGCCACGATCTACGGAGGCTTCTGCGGCCTCGTGCCTGACCTCGACATGGTCGCGGCGCTCGTCGATCCCTGGGCCGACCTCGTGCATCACCGCGCGTGGAGCCACGCGATCCCGATCCAGCTCGCGTGCGCGCCGCTCTTCGGCTGGCTCGGCCACCGCTTCGGCAAACGCGTCGGCACGGTGTGGCAGTGGACCCACCTCGCCGCCTGGTCGCTCGTCACGCACTCGATCCTCGATCTCTTCACCACCTACGGCACGCAGGTCGCGCTGCCCTTCACGAACGCACGTTACGCGTGGGACGGCGCGTCGATCGTCGACCTCGTGTACTCGGTGCCGCTGCTCGTGGCGCTGCTCGCGAGCTGGAGACGCGCGCGGCCGAAGCCGATGTGGGGCGTGCTCGCGTTCACGACCGCGTACCTGCTCTTCGGCACGTGGTCGATGACGCGCGCGCGCGATCGCGGCGTGGATGCGATGCGCGCGGAGGGCTTCTCGCCCGAGCACGTGCGTGCGCTGCCCGCGCTGCTCACGAACCAGCTCTTTCGTGTCGTGGGCAAACGCGGCGACGAATACCGCATCGTCTACGTCTCGCTCTTGAACGACGCGCCGCTCGAGGTGACGTCGTTGCGCTCGGACGTCGACGACGAGGTGCGCCGCGTGCGCGCGACGGAGCGCGGCGAGATCTTCGAGTGGTTCGCGGACGGTCTCGTGCTCGCGGAGCGCGACGAGGAAGGCGTGACGCTCACGGATCTACGCTTCGGCACGCCGGCCTCGCCGACCTCCAAGCTCTTCGCGGTCCGCAGCGAGGACGGGGGCGCGCTCGAACGTTTGCCGCGGCCGGAGATCGACACGCTGCGCGAGCGCCGCGCGCTGTGGGACACGCTCTTCGGGAGCGCGCGCTGAGCTCGCGATCCGCGGCAACGTGGGCTCGTCGAATCGCCCGTCAAACGCGGGCGATCGCGCGCGCGGACAGCTTCCAGAAGCGCCACGCGAGCAACACGCCGACGCTGGTGAGGCCGGCGGAGAGACCCCACCAGAAGCCGAGCGCGCCGAGGTCGAAGGCGAACGCCAGCACGAGGCCGAGCGGCAGGCCGACGAGGTAGTGGCCAGCGAGGTTCGCGAACATCGTGGTGCGGGTATCGCCCGCGCCGCGGAGCGCGCCCGCCGCGATCGCCTGCACGCCGTCGCCGAGCTGAAACGCGGACGCGACGTAGAGCAGCGGCACCGCGGCCGCGATCACGCCCGCTTCGTCGGTGAGGATGCCCGCGAGCTCGGCCGGGACGACGAAGAACGCGGCTGCCGCGACGAGGCTGAACGCGACGCCGGCACCGATCGCGAGCATGCCCGCGCGCCGCGTGGCGACGACGTCCGCGCGACCGATCGCGAGGCCCACGCGCACCGACGCCGCCGCACCGAGCGCGAGCGCGACCTGGAACGTGAGGCTCGCGAGCTGGAGCGCGACGTTGTGCGCAGCGAGCGCGCGGCTGCCGATGTAGCCGATGAGCACGGTGGCGAGCGTGAAGGCGCCGACCTCCGCGAAGAGCTGCATCGCGAGCGGGAAGCCCACGCGGGCTGCGCGCACCAGCACCGCGCGATCGAGGCGGCGCTCGTTCGGCTCCGGCGCGCCGTGCTCCGCGAGCAACTGCTGCACGGCGAGGAGCTCGACGATCATCATCGCGAAGGTCGCCGCGCTCGCCGCGATGCCGGCGCCGAGCGCGCCCCAGCCGAGCGTGATCACCGCGACGTGGGTGACCGGCACGTTGATCACGTTGGCGACGACGGCCGCGACCAGCAGCGGGCGGGTGCGGTCGTGGGCTTGCAGGTAGGTGCGCAGCGCGGCGCCGATCAGGAACGGAAAGATCGAGGGAACGCGCGCGAGCAGGTAGTCGCGCGTGAGCACCGCGGTCGCGTCGTCGAGCCCGACGTAGGGCAGCACGAGCGCGATCACGGTCTGGATCGTCGCGAGCGGGATGCCCGCCACGATCGCCATCCACACCGCCTGCCAGACGAGCGAGCGCGCGCGACGCTCGCCCGCGCCGACCGCTTGGGCGACCAAGGGATCGAAGCCGAGCACGAGCCCGAGGCCGATCACGGTGACGCCGAAGAAGAGCGTCATGCCGAGCCCGACCGCGGCCTGGGTCGCCTCGCTCACGCGCCCGGCGTATGCGGTGCCGACGGCGCCCACGCCGCTGTTCGCGAGCTGCAAGATCGCGAGCGGCGTCGCGAGCGCGAAGAGAGCGCGCAGCTCCTGGCGGACGGCGCCGGATCGGTCGTCGGATTGGGCCTCGACCTGCATGGGCGGCGGACCTTGGGCACGGGTTTCGCTCGGCGCCAGCGGGATCACGCGGCTCGGCGGTTCAGACCCACCTTTCCCCACGCACTGGATGTCCGATCGCCCGCAGATCACGTACGCTGAGGACGTTCATGACCGACTCTCTGTTTCCCTCCGAAGGACCCCCGGTCCTCCCGCTCCTGCCGCTCCGCAACTCGGTGCTCTTCCCGGCCTCCGTGGTGCCGGTGAACGTCGGGCGTCCGCGCTCGGTGCGCCTCGTCGAGGAGGTCGTCGGCGACGGCGCCGATCGTCCGCTCATCGGCGTGGTCGGCCAGCGTCGCCCCGAGGTCGAGGATCCGAGCTTCGAGGAGATCCACCACATCGGCACGGTGGCGCGCATCCTGAAAGTCATCCGCCTGAGCTCCGGCAACTACAGCGTGGTGCTCCAGGGCGTGTCGCGGATGCGCGTGCTCGATCAGGTCGCCAAACATCCGTGCCTGAAGGCGCACATCGAGCGCATCCGCGAGATCCCGTCGCCGGACGTCGAGATCGAGGCGCTCGCCGCGCACCTGCGCGAGTCGGCGCGGCGGTTGACCGCGGTGCTCCCGAACCAGCCGCGCGACGCGAGCTCGATCCTCGACAACGTGAAGGAAGCGGGCGCGCTCGCGGATCTCGTGGCGTCGAACCTCCCCGTCGGCAACGACGCCAAGCAGACGGTGCTCGAGACCCTCGACGTGCGCGAGCGGCTTCGCAAGGTGCTCGAGCTCGTGAACCGGCAGAGCGAGGTCTACCGGGTGAAGAAGGAGATCTCGACGATGGTGGAGGAGGAGATGTCGCGCACGCAGCGCGAGTACCTCCTCCGCCAGCAGCTCCGCACGATCAAGCGCGAGCTCGGCGAGCCGGAGGACGACGAGGACGAGCTCGAGGGGCTGCGTGAGAAGCTCGCGCGGCTCGACATCCCGCAGGAGGCGGAGCGCGCGGCGCGCAAGCAGCTCGGCCGCATGCGTACGATGAGCTCGGCGAGCTCCGAGTATCAGGTCGCGCGCTCGTACGTGGAGTGGATCACGGATCTGCCGTGGACGAAGACCACGCCCGATCGCCTCGACGTGGGCGAGGCGCGGCGCGTGCTCGACGAGGATCACCACGGGCTCGAGCAGGCGAAGAAGCGCATCACCGAGTACATCGCGGTGCGCAAGCTGCGGCACGACGTGCGCGGTCCGATCTTGTGCTTCGTCGGTCCGCCCGGCGTCGGCAAGACCTCGCTCGCGCGTTCGATCGCGCGCGCGACGGGGCGGCAGTTCGTGCGTGTCTCGCTCGGCGGCGTGCAGGACGAAGCGGAGATCCGCGGGCATCGCCGCACCTACGTGGGCGCGTTCCCGGGCCGCATCGTCGGCGCGCTGAAGAAAGCGGGCAGCCGCAACCCGGTCATGCTCCTCGACGAGATCGACAAGCTCGGCAGCGACACCCGCGGCGATCCGGGGGCCGCGCTGCTCGAGGTGCTCGATCCCGAGCAGAACGACACCTTCGTCGATCACTACATCGAGGTGCCCTTCGATCTTCAGCAGGTGATGTTCATCGCCACCGCGAACACGAAGGACACCATCCCGGGGCCGCTCCTCGATCGCATGGAGGTGATCGACGTGGCCGGCTACACGCGCGAGGAGAAACACGCGATCGCGCGTTCGTTCCTCGTGCCACGGCAGCTCGAAGAGCATGGTCTGTCGCCGGAGCGGCTCGACTTCGAGGACGCCGCGGTCGCGAAGATCATCGACGAGTACACGCGCGAGGCGGGCGTACGAAAGCTGGAGCAGCAGGTCGCGAGCGTGTGCCGTGAGGTGACCGTGCGGCTCGCGGCGGGCGAGGACGTGCACGTGATCGCGTCGCCCGCGTACGTCGAGCGGGTGCTCGGGCCGCCGCGATATCTGCCGGAGGAGATGGAGCGTCGGCCGCAGGCGGGCGTGACGGCAGGGCTCGCGTGGACTCCGTCGGGCGGCGACGTGCTCTACGTCGAAGCGCGGCGGATGCCGGGCAAAGGCCGCGTTCACCTCACGGGGCAGATGGGCGACGTGATGAAGGAGTCGGTCGCGACGGCCTTCACGTACGTGCGCGCGCACGCGGAGGAGCTCGGTCTGCCGGAAGACTTCCTCACGAAGGTCGACGTGCACGTGCACCTGCCGAACGGCGCGGTGCCGAAGGACGGTCCGTCGGCGGGCATCACGGTGTTCACCGCGCTCGCGTCGATGTTCACGCGTTTGAAGGTGCGCTCCGACGTCGCGATGACGGGCGAGATCACGCTGCGTGGGAACGTGCTGCGGGTCGGAGGCATCAAGGAGAAGCTGCTCGCCGCGCACCGCGCCGGCATGAAGCGGATCCTGCTGCCGAAGATGAACGAGCCGGACCTCGACGAGGTGCCCAAGGAGATCCGCGAGTCGCTCGAGATCTGCCTCGTGAGCAAGGCGTCGGAGGTGCTCCCGCTCGCGCTGGCCGACGTGGCTTCGGCGTGAGCGCGCGAGCACCGTCGGGCGTGCGACCGTGAGCCAGGACGAGACCGAGGGCGCTTCGTCGGCCGCTGCTTCGGGGGCCGAGCTCTCGACGGAGCGAGCGCCGGAGCGAGCGACGGATCCGACGCGGCGATCGGTGGGCGGGTGGAAGCGCTGGCGACCGACGTCGCGCACGATCCCGTTTCTGCTCGCGGGCGCGGTCGGCGTCGCGCTGTCCACCTCGCGGCTGCTCGGCGTGCACGGGGTCGAGAGCGCGCTCGCGCTCGGGCTCGCGTTGCCGATTTTGGCCGCGTGGCTCGGCGCTCGTGTGGGGCGCGACGGAGCGCCAGACGGAGCCAGCGATGCGATCGGTCGCGCGCTCGGCATCGGCGTGCTCCTGCTCGCGATCCCGACCGCGATCCTCGCGCTCAACCAGCTCCGCGTCCGCAACTGCGCGCCGCTCGAAGGGCTCGCCTTCGTGCTGCTGGGGCCGGGCGTGGGCGTGCTGCTCGCGAGCTTCGTCGGTCTGGTGATCGGCGCGCTCGTGAAACGACCTCGGCTCGCCACCACGCTCGCGGTGTCGGTGCCGATCGCGAGCGCGCTCTGGGGGCTGCTGCAGTTCTGGTTCTCGCCCGCGATCTTCGTCTACGACCCCTTCGCGGGTTGGTTCCCCGGCACCATCTACGACGAGGACGTCGGCCTCCCGAGCTCGCTGCTCAGCTACCGCGCGATCTCGCTCGCGTGGCTCGGCGCCGCGATCACGCTCTTCTCGATCGTGTGGCGACCCGCGGCGGAACGTCCGCTCGCGTGGCGACAGCTCCGCACGCGGTGGCCGCGCACGTTGCTCGCGATCGCGCTCTTCGCGTGCGCGCTCGGCGGGCGCACGCAGGGGCTCGCGCTCGGACACCGAACCTCGGTCGCGTCGATCGACGAGACGCTCGGCGCGGTGCGGCGTGGCGAGCGCTGCGTGGTGCACGCGCCGCGCGAGCTCTCGGAGGCGCAGCTCGCGCGATTGGTGGAGGACTGCGACTTCCGCGTCAGCCGCGCGGAGTCGATGCTCGGCGTCACGCAGACCACGCCGGTGCATGCGTTCTTCTACCGGGACACCGAGGAGAAGCGGCGCGCGATGGGCGCGGGCTCGACCTTCATCGCGAAGCCTTGGCGCGACGAGGTGCACTTGCAGCTCCGCGGGTGGCCGCATCCGGTGCTCGCGCACGAGGTGGTGCACGTGGTCGCGGGCAACGCGGCGCGCGGACCGTTTCGCGTGTCGGGGCAGCTCGGTGGTTACCTGCCGAACCCGGGCTTCATCGAGGGCATCGCGGTCGCGGTGGAGTGGCCTTCGTCGGACGGCATGACGCCGCACGAGTGGGCGCGCGCGCTGCGCGAGATGGATCGGCTGCCGCCGCTCGCCGATCTCTTCGGGCTTCGTTTCTTGCAGCACCCCGCGCGTGACGCCTACGCGACCGCGGGCTCGTTCGTGCGCTGGGCGCTCGACACGAAGGGCGCGGAGGCGGTGCGAGCGGCGCATCGTGCGGGCGATCCGAGCCTGCTTGGTTCTACTGGGTCGGCGGGGTCAGCCGCCGACGGATCCACTCGGTCGGCGGGGTCAGCCGCCGACGGATCACTCGTGGAGCTCGAGGCGGAGTGGAACCGCTTCCTCGACGGGATCGAGCTCGACCCGCGGAAGCTCGCGCTCGCGGAGCTCCGGTTCTCGCGCAGCAGCATCTTCGCGACGACCTGCCCGCACGTGCTCGCGCGGCTGCAGCAGGAGCTCGGCGCGGATCTCGCGGCGGGCGACGATCGCCGCGTGGTGCGTACGTGCCGAGAGATCTTGTCGATCGAGGAGGGCGATCTCGGCGCGCGGCTCGCGCTCGTCGGGGCGCTCGCGCGGCGAGGGCAGCTCGACGAAGCGCGCGCGGAGCTCGCTTCGCTCGAAGAAGGCGCGCCGGCGCCGCTGGTCGCGATGGCCAAGGAGCGGCTCGCGGACGCGCTCTGGCTGCGCGGCGATCGCGAGGCGGCGCGCGCGCTCTACGAGGCGCTGCTCGAGCTGCCGCAGAGCGACGACGAGCGGCGCGGGCGCGAGGTGAAGCTGCTCGCGATCGAGACCGGCGGCGCGGTGGGGCGCCACGTACGCGATCTCTTGGTCGGACCGGACGCGCGCGGCGTGCCGGCGCCGATCGCGGTGCACCTCGCGCGTGGGATCGCGGATGCGCGGCAGGACGGGCTCGGCGCGTACCTCGAGGCGCGGCAGCTCATCCAGAACGAACGTTGGGATCTGGCGTGGCCGCTGCTGCAGGTCGCGAAGGAGCGTGGGCTGCCGAGCGAACGCTTCGACGACGAGCTGCGGAGGATGACCGCGATCTCGGCGTTCGCGCTCGGGCGCCTCGACGAGAGCCGTACGCTCTTCGAGACGGCGAGGTCGCGGCCCGCGCTGCGCAACGACGCCGAGGACTGGCTCGCGCGGATCGCGTGGCGAGTCGCGCGCGATCGCGAGTGACGTGAGCCTCAGGCGGTCGCGCCGAGTCGCGAACGAGAGCGGGGCGAACTGAGCGGGGAACGAGAGCGGGGCGACCGCGAGGAAGTCGAGCAAGTGTTCGGTCGCACAGGAAGGGATCAAAGCCGGAAACGCCCGTCCACCACCTCGTGCCAACGAGGAACGTCGAGCGGCACGTATCCAGATTCTCCGCGCACGAAGAGCGGGTCGTTCACCGCGTTCGGATCGACGCCTTCGTGGCGGAGACCGTTCTTCTGGATCTTGAAGGTGCCGGTGGTCTGCATCGCGGAGATCACCCGCACGAAGCGCGGCTGGGCGTAGCTCGGGAGCTCCTGCGCGGCCTTCCAGAACCCCTGCGCGTCGAAGGTCGCGCCTGGCTCGAGCACGATCGCGGCGAGGCCCGCTTGGCCCTCGTGGCCCGGCACGCGTACACCGACGACGGTGGCTTCGGTCACGCCCGGCGCGCTCGTGAGCACGTCCGCGACCTCTGCGGTGGAGACGTTCTCGCCCTTCCAGCGGTAGGTGTCGCCGATGCGATCGACGAAGTAGAAGTAGTCGTCCTCGTCGAAGCGCAGCAGATCGCCGCTGCGGAAGTAGCGGTCGCCCTTCACGAAGACGTCGGTGAGCACCTTCTTCTGCGTCGCGTCCGGATCGGTGTAGCCGCGGTACTCGGTGGCGGGCGTGAGCGGGCGCTCGGGCAGCCGCACGAGGAGCTCGCCGACCTCGCCGCGCTCGCACGGCACGTAGAAGCCGCGCTCGTCGCGCAGGTGCTCGCCCGTCTCCACGTCGTAGCGCACGAGGGTCATCCAGCCGGTACGGCGCAGGGGGACGTGTCCGACGGAGCCGACGCGGCCCGTGAGGTTGACGATGAAGCCGGGGGCCTCGGTGGCCGCGTAGAATTCGCGAATGATCGGCATCCCGAAGCGCGATTGAAACCCCGGCCAGACGTCGGGGCGAAGCCCGTTGCCGGCCGCGATGCGGAGCGGGCTGTTCTTCTCCAGCGGGTGCTCCGGCGAGGCGAGCAAGTAGCGGCAGAGCTCGCCGATGTAGATCATCGCGGTCGCGCGGTAGCGGTGGACGTCGGGCCAGAAGGCGCGCGCGGAGAAGCCGTCGCGCAGCGCCATCGGCGTGCCGGTGGTGAGGCAAGCGCCACCGCCGAGCATGAGCGCGCTCGCGTGGTAGAGCGGCAGCACGCTGTAGAGCACGTCGCCTTCGCCGAGCTCGAAGACCACGTGCCCGAAGCCGGCGCCCGCCATCACGGCGCGGCCGTGGGAGATGCGGCAGGGCTTCGGCAGGCCGGTGGTGCCGGAGGTGTAGATGTAGACGAAGTCGCCTTCGTCGGTGGTCGGGGCGGGCGGGTAGGGGGCCGGCGGCGCCTGCGCGATCGCGGCGTCCGCGTCGTGCTCGTGCGCGCGTTCGTTCGCGTGCTCGTCGGCGTCGGCGCCGTAGACGTGAATCGGCGGCAGCGCATGACCGCTCGCGCGCAGCGCGCGCAGCGGCGCCACGAGCGACGCGTGCACGATCACGAGGCGGGCCTTCGCGCTCGTGATCGCGTGGTGCAGCGGGCGCCCTTCGAGGTGCGTGTTCACGAGCGCGGCGGTCACGCCCGCGCGCGTCGCGCCGAGCACCCAGCCGAAGTACTCGGGTGCGTTGGGTCCGAGCAGCGCGATCACGTCGCCGCGTGCGGCGCCCGCTCGTTCGAGGGTCCACGCGACCGCCGAGGTGCGTCGATCGAGGTCGGCCCAGGTCCAGCGCGTGTCGTCGTGCAAGAACGCGGTCGCGTGTGGCTTCTCGACCGCGTGTTTGCGCGCGGCGCTCTCGAGCGTGCCGCCCACGAAGGTGCGCACGAGCCAAGGTGCGGCGCCGGTGGTGAGCGCGGGGATCGCGCCGAGCTCGGCGAGCCAGGCGTCTCGAAAGCTCGAGCGCGAGACACCCGTCGCGAGATCGCCGACGGTCTGCGCGAGCGCGCGCGCGGTACGGAAGGGCGCGAGGAGATCCATCGGCGCGCAGAGTACCGCGACCGGAGCGCGCGCCGACGGAGACTGTAATTCTGAACGATCCCGCGTCCGTGCGTGCCCCGACACGCGCTTCGCGGGCCTTCGCGAGCGGGCATCCTCCGCTCATGCGCACACACACTCTCACGCTTCGTTCGGCTTCCGACGGTTCGGTTCGAGCCCAGCCCGCGGCGGTGCGGCGCGCGACGGCGCTCCTCGCGACGACGCTCCTCGCGGCGTCCGCGTGCGGCGGTGACGGCAAGGACGGACCGTGCACCCTCGGGTCCAACGACGGCTGCGAGACCGGTCAGGTCTGCGAGGAGGTCGTCGGAGGCGAGAACGCCTGCTTCGCGCCCGTGACGATCGAGGGCCGCGTGTTCGACACCGCGGACGACGTCGGCATCGCGAACGCCACCGTGGTCGCGCTCGACGCGAACGGCGGCGCCCGCAGCAACGTCGTGCGCAGCGCGGCGGACGGAACGTACGCGTTGCCGGTGCCGACGCGGCGTGACGCGGAGGGCGTTCCGGTCGCGGACGCGGTGACGCTGCGCGTGTCGGCGGCGGGCTACCAGACGTTTCCGACCGCGCCGCGCAGCGCGTTGCCGCTCCAGCTCGGCGACGCGGTCGCGGGCGACGACGGCTACGTGCTGAGGAACGCGGCCTCGGACGTGGGCCTCGTGTCGATCGGCGTCGTGGGTGGCACCATCGAAGGCACCGTGAGCGGACCGGCGGAGCTCGTGGGCGGCGTGCTCGTGGTGGCCGAGCAGGGCGGCGTCGCGGTGTCGAGCGCGGTGTCCGGCAGCGACGGCGACTTCTTGCTCTTCAACGTGCCGAACGGCAGCACCGTGGTCGCGGGTTACCGCGCGGGCGTCGTGATCGCGCCGGAGACGGTCGACGCGACGGGCGCGCTCACCGACGTGGTGCTCGACGCGACGACGGCTGGTGTCGCGCGGGTCTCGGGGTCGGTGAACATCGTGAACGCAGCGGGTGGATCGGTGACGAGCGTGATCCTCGCGGTCGCGTCGACGTTCGACGAGGACGCCGCGCGCGGCGAGGCGCCCGCGGGCCTGCGCGTCGCGAACGTCAGCAACGCGTTCACCTTCGAAGGTGTCCCGCCCGGTCGCTACGCGGTGCTCGCGGCCTTCGAGAACGACGGCCTCGTGCGCGATCCGGACACCAACATCGGCGGGACGGAGATCGTGTTCGTCGACGTCGCGGGGGCCGACGTGACCCTCGACACGAGCTTCAAGGTGACGGGCGCGCTCGCGGTGCGCTCGCCGGGCGCCGAGGGCGTCGAGGTGATCGGCGCGGGCGATCCGACCTTCGTGTGGGAAGACGACTCCAGCGAGGACGGCTACGAGCTCGTGGTGGTCGACGCGCTCGGCGACGTGGTGCACACGGCGGACGTCGGCGGCGTGAGCGGCTCGGCGGACGTGACCTACACGTGGACGGGCGCGGCGCTCGAGCCGGGCATGATCTACCAGTTCCGCGTGAAGAGCTTCCGCGAGCGATCGGGGCGCACGTACATCAGCGCGACGGAAGACCTGCGGGGCGTGTTCGAGTACCAGCCCTGAAGCCCGGGCGCGCAGCACGTCGCCCAGCTCTCGTCGCCCAGCTCGTCGCGTGACCCACTTCGTCGCGCGACACCTCGATCGCCGCCGCTTCGTGCACGACCTCGCGCGTGCACGTGACGGCGGCGTTCGCGCGCGTACGATGCCCCGGGTGATCGTGCGTGCCCTCGCCTCGTCGCTCTCGCTGCTCGTGCTCGCGTGTGGTGCGAGCTCGCCGCCCCTCGAAGCGCACGAGCGCGCGTTCGCGGGCGAGCGCGCGGCGCTGCGAATCGGCGCGTTGCGCTGCGAGCTGCCGATGGAGCAGCTCGTCGCGGTGGAGCTTCGCTTCGAGCACGCGACGATCTTCCTCGAGGCGGCGCCGATGGGCGCGTCGCTCGAGAGTCTCGCGGACGACGAAGCGCAGGTCCTTCAGCTCACGACGTCGACGCCGAACGTCATCCGGCGCCCGACGTTCGTCGGAGCGCGCCGCGCGATCGCGCTCGACGCGGGCGAGCGTCGGTCGCTCGTCGCGATGACCAGCCCCTGGCGCGTGCTCCGCGTGCGGGGCGCGCAGATCCCCGAGCTCGGAGACGACGGCGCTTCCGCGCGGATCGGTGAGCTCGCGTTCGAGCCGCCGGGGCCGTTCCTCGGCGGCACGCTGCGTGGGCGCGGGCACACGCTCGCGCTCGGTCCCCAGACGCGATCGTGCGAGTGAGAGAGACGGTCGGCCGCTCGAGCAGGCCTACGGCGCGCCGCCGGTCGACGAAGCGCTCAGCGCGCGCAGTACGGGATCGCGCCGCTCGGGCAGGTCGGCGGTCCGTTCTCGCCGCAGGTCGGGATCTCCGAGCCCGGGCACACCACGGAGCCTTCGCCGCCCAACGCGCATTCGTCCGCGTCGTGGCTCGGCGGCGTGCAGATGAGCCCGCGCTGCATGTCGGGATCGTCGACGATCGCGAGGTCTCGGCACGCCGGCTGACAGCCGTCGCCTTCGAGGCGGTCGATGCCGTCGCTGCAGGCGGCGAGGGAGAGGAGCGCGAAGAGGCCGAGGAAGCGTCGCATGGGATCCTGAACGAAGTGTGTTGCCGCTCGCGTCGCGGTCGGCGTCGGAGCGGGGTGAGCCCGGACTCGTCGGGCTCGGGGAGCCGCGGGTCTACCGCACCGGCGGCGCGAGGCCAAGCCCACCCACGTGAGGACGGGCGCATCGAAGGTTCACCTGCACCACGACCTCCCGGGGTCGCTCGCGGGCCTCAAGCCGGCGCGCCCGCGAACACCGGCGGGCGACGCTTCGCCCATGGCCGCGCCTGCTCGAGCTGCGCGGCGAGGCGGAAGAGCGTGGCCTCGTCGCCGAAGCGCCCGGTGAGCATCGAGCCGATCGGCATGCCCTCCGCGTTCCAGTAGAGCGGAACGCTCATCGACGGCTGCCCGGTGAAGTTCGCCACCGGCGTGAAGGGGATGAACGCGAACACGTCCTTCAGCGTTCGCTCGAGCAGGCCCGGGAGCTTCAGCGCCGCGCGCAGATCGAACGCCTTCACCAGCTCCTGCACCTTGCCCTCGAGCCCCTGCGGCTTCAGCGCGCCGATCGGCAGCGGCGGACTCCCCAGCGTCGGCGTGAGGATCGCGTCGTAGTCGCCGAGCCGATGCGCGAGCCGTCGTGTCTCGGCTTGCAGATCGCGCAGCGCGAGCATCACCGTCGCGCCGTCGAACGAGCGCCCCATCTGCGCGCCGAGCCAGGTCGCGGTCTCGAAGTCGGAAGGGCGCGCCTTCTTGCCGAGCCGTCGCGCGCCCTCGTCGATCTCGGCCGCGGTGTTCGCGCTCACCACGGTGAAGAAGCAGCGCGTGAGGTGCTCGCGATCGTGCTGCGGTCGCACCTCTTCGACGTCGTGCCCGAGCTCCGCGAGCAGCTTCGCCGCGTCCTTCACCGCCGCGACGCAGTCGGGGTGCACGTCGCCGAGCATCGCGGGCTCCCAGTGGAAGCCGATGCGCAGACGACCCGGCTCGCGCGTGGTCTCTTCGAGGAAGGGCCGCTTCACGGCGGGCGCGTGGTAGGGCGCGTAGGGCTCGGCGCCCTGGGTCGCGTCGAGCGCGGCCGCGCTGTCGCGCACGCTCCGGCTGAGCACGTGCTCGATCGCGAAGCCGCTCCAGCCCTCGCTCGAGAGCGGACCGGTCGGGGTGCGCGCGCGCGTCGGCTTGAGCCCGAAGATCCCGCAGCACGAGGCCGGGATGCGGATCGAGCCGCCACCGTCGCCGCCGTGCGCCATCGGCACGATGCCCGCCGCCACCGCCGCGCCGCTGCCGCCCGAGCTGCCGCCCGGGGTGCGATCGAGGTTCCACGGGTTGCGACACGCGCCGTGCACGTCGGTCTCGGTGACGGGCAAGAGCCCGAGCTCGGGCGTCGCGGTCTTCGCGACGGTGACCAGGCCCGCCTTCACGTAGCGGAGGGAGAGCTCGCCGTCGCGGTCGGCGATCGTGCCGCGGAAGAACCTCGAGCCGCTCGTGGTCGGCACGCCACGAACGCCTTGCAGCAGATCCTTGAGCAAGAAGGGCACGCCCTCGAAGGGGCCGCCGCTCGGCCGCGCCGCGCGCGCTTGCTCGTACATCGGCCACACCACGCAATCGAGCTTCGGCTGCACCCGCTCGATGCGCGCGATGCACTCCTCGATCAGATCCGCCGAGCGGACCTCTTTCTTCTTCACCAGCTCCGCGAGACCCAGGGCGTCGTAGTCGTCGTACTGCGCGAACATGGCCGCGGAGGGTACACGAGCCGCTCGACTTCGGCGTCAGGCCGAGGAAGCTTCTCGCGGGCGGGTCAGGGCGCGGACGCTTCGACCAGCGAGCGAAGCGCCACCGCATCGAAGGGTTTGTACAAACGCACGTTCGACACGCGCTCCAGGAAGCTCTGCGCTGCGCTCGTGAACGCGCCGCCGGTGATGAAGATCACCCGCTCCGCCACCTCGGGCCGCTCGCGTCGCAGCGCCTCGTAGAGCTCCATCCCCGACATCTCGGGCATCATCAGATCCGAGATGATCACGTCGAAGTGGCGTGAGAGCGCGAGCGTCAGCGCCTTCCGAGCCTCGGTGGTCACGGTGACGTCGTGACCGCGCAGCAGCCGCCCGAGGCTCGCTCCCACGCTCGGCTCGTCGTCGACCACGAGCACGATCGCACGCTTCGACTCGACGACCTCGGATCGCGGCGGCGCCGTGGTGGCGACGGAGGGGGCAGTGGGCTCTTCGATCTCCGTCGCCGCGGGCAGGACGACGCGGAAGCTGGCGCCACCCTCCGGACGGTTGCTGGCGACGATCTCGCCACCCCACGCGCTCACGATGTTGTGGCAGATCGAGAGGCCGAGCCCGGTGCCGACGCCGACGGGCTTCGTGGTGAAGAAGGGATCGAAGATCCGTCCGAGCAGCTCGTCGGGGATCCCGCAGCCCGTGTCACGCACCTCGATCACCGCTGCGCCGCGTGGATCGGTCGACGTCAGCACGCGAATCTCGTGGACGTCGGCGTTGCCTTCGTCGATCGCTTGCGCGGCGTTGACGAGGAGGTTGATGAAGACCTGCGCGAGCCGCGACTCGTCGCCGTCGACGTGCGGGATCGGACCGTAGTCCTTCACGAGGCGCGCGCGGTGTCGGATCTCGTTGAACGCCATGTCGATCGACATCTCGAGCGCCGTACGGACGTCGATCCGAGCTCGCTGCTCCTCCTCTTCGGCCCGCGAGAAGGTCTTCAGCTCGCGCACGATCTTCCGGATGCGATCGACGCTGCGACGTGCGTCCGCGACCATCTCGACGCAATCGCTCAGGTCCGTCGTGGTGCCGCTCGCCATCGCGCGCAGGTCCTCGCCGAGCGTCTCGAGGTTCATCAGGATGCACGCGAGCGGGTTGTTGATCTCGTGGGCCGCGCCCGCGGCGAGCGTGCCCACCGACACCATGCGATCGGCCACCATGAGCTGGCGCTGGAGCCGCGCTTGTTTGGCTTCGAGCGCCTTCTCCTCGGTCAGATCGCGGAGCACGAAGACCGCGCCGCTGAGCGCGCCGTCCGCGTCGCGCATCGGCGCGTAGCTGTACGCGATCGGGCGCTCGATCCCGTCGCGCGCGATCAACCGCGATTGATCGCGGTGCTCGGCCGCGAGCCCTTCCGAGAGTGTGCGTCGCATCGGATGCGCGCCGGGGCTCCGCACGTCGAACACCTCGGTCAGCGGCCGTCCCACCGCCTCGGACGAGGGCCAGCCCGTGACCCGCTCGGCCACCGGGTTCATGCGCACGACGTGCCCCACGGCGTCCGTCGCGATCACGCCGTCGGCGATGCTGTTCAGGGTCGCGGAGAGGCGCTCGGCGAGCTCTTGGTGCGCGCGTTGCGCCTCGCGCTCCGCGGTGACGTCGCGCGCCACCGCGTAGACCAGCTCGCGATCGAGCAGCGCGACCGAGCGCCACCCGAACCACCGGTAGGAGCCGTCCTTGCACCGGTACCGGTTGTAGAGCGTGAGGAGCGGCACGCCGCGCGTGAGGTTGCGGCGCGCCTGCAGCGTCATCTCGCGATCGTCGGGGTGTACGAACTCGATCAGCGGCCGCGACATCATCTCTTCGGGCGTCCATCCGAGCGTCTGCGTCCACGACCAGTTGAGGCGTTTCCAGTAGCCGTCGAACCCGGCCACGCAGAGGTGGTCGAGCGACATCTCGAAGAACTCGGGATCGCGCGCGTCCCGGTGTCCCTCCGCGTCCAAACCGGCGACGATCATCCCGTCGTCGGAGGGCGTGCCGCGCAGGGCGACGGTGCGGTAGAGGCCGTCGCGTCGACGCAGCCGGATCTCCGCGCGAAACGTGGTGCGCCGCGCGGCGGCGTCGGCGAAGCACGCGAGGTAGGGATCCAGATCGGTCGGATGAACGAGCTCTCGCCACCCCTCGCCGAGCTCGTCTTCGAGCGCGCGCCCGGTGAAGTCGAGCCACGCGAGGTTCACGTGCGCACAGCGCGCGTCGTCACCTCCGCTCCACACCAACGAGGGCACCGCATCGAGCAAGGCGCGGGTGGGGTCTGCGGGAAGGGTCATGCCTGACCCGTCATGGTAGCGCGTCGCCTGCGCGAGCGCTTCGGACCCGCCGTCGTATCCGAATCGGAGCGCGATCCGTCAGGGCTTCTTCTCGAGCGCGCGACGCGCCAGCGCCACGAGCGCGTAGGCGTCCACCGGCTTCATCAGGAAGCCGTCCGCGCCGAACTTCTGCAACACACGCCAGTCCGCGCTGCCGCCATGTCCGGTGATCACCACGATCGGCACCTTCTCGAGGTGTGGGATTCCGCGCACCGCAGCGGTCAGCTCGACGCCGTTCAGATGCGGAAGATCCAGGTCGAGCACGACGAGATCCGCGCCGTGACGTTCGAGGTGAGCGAGCGCCTCCACGCCGTCCGTGACCTCGGTGATCGTGGCGTTGGGGAACGTCGCGTTCAGGGTCTCGCGCACCATCGCGCGCGCGTGCTCGTCGTCGTCGACGACGAGGATGCGCCGTGCATGCATTCGCTTGCCGAGGTCGCTCCGCGCGCGGAAGAACGCGCGTCGCAGCTCTTCGGGCGTCGCGTACCGACGCTCCACGTCACGATCGAGCGCGCGCAGCACGACCGCGTCGAGCGCGACGGGGAGCTCGGGGCGGACCTCGCTCGGCGGCGTGATGGACATGTGCTTGAGGTGCACGTCGAAGAGCGAGGGCACGTCGTCGATCGGCAGCGGCATGCGGCCGGTCAACATCTCGTACGCGATCACGCCGACCGCGTAGACGTCGGCGCGTGGATCGAAGACCGGCGCGCGCGAGTAGACGACCTCGGGCGCGATGTAGGCCGGCGTGCCGACCACGAGCTCGCTCGCGTCCTTCTCGCCGAGCGCACGGAAGAGGCCGAAATCGGTCACGGCGACGCGGAACGCGGGACCGATGAGCACGTTGCCGGGCTTCACGTCCGCGTGCACGACCCCGCGTGCGTGGATGGCCGCGAGCCCGCGGCATACCTGATCGAGGATGCCGAGGGTCTCGTCGATGGATGGTGAGATGCCGCGTGCGGCGCGCTCGTCGATCCACGTGCCGAGGTCGGTGCCGGGCACGTACTCCATCACGAAGTAGGGAAGGCCTTCGTATTGGCCGTACGCGTAGATCTGCACGACGTTCTCGTGTCGGACCGACGCCATCGCGCGCGCCTCGTTGAGGAAGCTCTCCCTCGCGCGTTCACTCGTCACGCGGTCGGGCGAGATGATCTTGATCGCGACCTCGCGCGCGAGGAGCTCGTCGCGTGCGAGCAGCACGATGCCCATCCCGCCTCGGCCTACCACGCGCTGGACGCGGTAGACGCCGTCGAGGACGGAGCCGTCGGGCGGCGCATCCATCGGCGCGGGCGGCATGGTTCGCCAGCGAGGGCTCGGGGGCCGGCCCGCTGGGACGTCGTCGCGCTCCTCGTCGTCCATCCGGGGGATGCTGCCAAAGAGAGCGGGGCGAGGGAAGTTTCGCGGACGCGGCGCGGACGATCGGCACCCGACGCGGTCGAGGTCACCACGCGGTCGACGGGCCCGGTCTCGGAGGACGACCGCGAAGGCGGGGTGGTACCCTCTCCGAGGGGCGACGCGCGATGGAGGAAGACGAGGACGATCCGATCGCGGCGCTCGAGGCGCGGCTCGACGCGGTGAGAGCCCGCGCGAGGGCCTCGATCCCCGAACGGGTGACCGCGCTCGAAGAAGCGCTCGTCGCCCATCTTCGGGGCATGCCCGACGCGCGCGAGTCGGTCCGACGGATCGCGCATCAGCTCCGTGGGATCGCCGAGCAAGACGCGCTGCGCGACGCTGCCGAGGCGGTCGAGCTCGCGGCGGCGCGCGACGATGTCACGCTCGAGGCCGCAGCACGGACGTTGATCGCGCTCGGGCGAGGCCCCGAGCCCGCGCCCGCCCGACCTCCGAGCGGTCCCCGCTTCGCGCCGTCCCCCGTGGGGCCCTCGCTGCGCGTGCTGGTCGTCGACGACACCGAGTCGCTGCGCAAGCTCAGCCGCCCCGCGCTCGAGCGCATGGGGGGCCACACCGTCGTCGAGGCGTCGTCGCCGCGCGAGGCGCTCGTCGCCGCCGAAGCGTCCTCGTTCGACGTCGTCTTGCTCGACGCGATGATGCCGGGTGGCAGCGGCGTGGATCTCGCGGTGCAGATGCGCGCGCGACTGCCGGGCGCGAAGCTCGTCATCCTCAGCGCCGCCTCGGAGGCGCAGCTCGCGCCGGACGGCCACGTGGCGGATGCGTGGTGGCAGAAGCCGCTGCCTCCCGCCGCGCTCGTGCAGCGGATCGCCGAGCTGGTGTCGAGCACGTGAGCCGTGAACCTCGCTGGCAGAGTCCTTTGCATCCGCAGCGGATCGCCGACTTGTCGACGGAGTCGGCGGGGTCAGCCGCCGACTTGGTCTCGAGCACCCGAGCAGTCGAGAACGCGACGCGCGATGGAACGGATGTCACGCTGAAGCCACACCGTGGTCCCACCGTCCGAGTCCTCGATGCGTTGGTTGTTCGTGCTCGGGTCGCTCGCGTTCGCCGCTTGCTCCGACTCGCCCGCGCCGACCGCCGAGGCGTCCGCGCTCGGCGCCAACGAGTCCGAGAGCGACGAAGCGGAGCGCGAGGATGCGGACGACAGGCCCAACCAGGTCGACGATCCTTCGCGTGAGCCTGCACCGGATCACCCGACGACCGCGGGTTGTTCGACGACGCTCCCCATCTACGCGGAGGGCGCCCACGACGGAGACGTCTGCGTCGAGCAGCTCGCGACGCGTGGGCTCACCGCGCTGGATCTCTCGGACGCGTGGGTTCCCTTCATTCTCCGCGACGATCCGAGCCTCGGCGAGGCCGGGCACCAGCCGTACCGCGCGATCTACCAAGCGCTCGCGGACGAGCGGCTGCAGGACGTGCCGGACGAGTACGAGTCCGAGCGGCACCTCGAGCTCTTCGGGATCCAGCCGACGTTTCGGGTCTTGCTCGAGCGCCTCGAGGACGAGGCGCGGCACGCGTGCCACGACGCGATCGACGACGCGCCGCTCGCTGCGCTCACGTACACGATCCACCCGTGGTCGACGGAGCGCGAAGCGACGCTCGAGCGCAAGCGCACCGCGGCGTACCTGCGCACGCGGCTCTCGCGCGAGGTGACGGCGCGTGGGCTCGCGGGTCTCGACGACCTCGCGGGCGATCCACAGTGGGGCGCGCACCTCACGCGGCTGCGGCGGCTCGAAGCGCCGATCGCGGCGGTGGACGTCGCGCAGGCTCACCTACTCTGCGACGGGCTGCTCAGCCCGCTCACGGTGCGGCAGAACGCGAGCGTCTTCGATTGGCGCGTGGCGAGCGCGCTCGCGGCGTGGCAGCGCGCGCACGCGATCGTCTCGGGGGGCTCGCTCGATCCGGAGACCCGCGCGTTCCTCGCGGTGGACTCGCGGGAGCTCGTGCAACGGCAGGTGCTGCGCACGCTGCGCGAGCGGGTCGTGGACGCGACGGGGATGATCGAGGACGGATCGGCCGCGCACGCGTGGGCAGAGGTGCTCGGGCGCGCGCTCGACGTCGACGCGATCCACTTCGACGCGGGCCACGACGCGCTCCCGAACGGCGCGCCCGATCTGGTGTCGGCCGCGACCGAAGCCGCAGCTCGGGCGCTCGGCTTCGTCGATCCCGCGAGCAGCCTCGCGTCGCTTCGTGCGATGCGCGCTGCCCGCCACACGCGCGTGGCGGTGCGTTTGCCGCCGGTGCCGAGCTACTACGCGGCCGACATGCCGCTGCGCGCGGAGATCGATCGCGGGGACATCTGGTACGAGCGCCGAGGGGGCCGCGTCGAGCGTCGGCCGATCCTCACGCTCTACACCGACACCCCCGAGGGCCCGGTCGCGCTCGTGCGGTGGCCGACCACGATCGGCGGATGGAAGCCCGAGCGCAGCTCCACCGGCGCGATCGGTGTCCGCTACAAGGAGTCGTACGTCGGCCCGCGCGTGTGGCGCGACGTGGTGGCTTCTCCGGCGTGGCTCCCGCCCCCGAGCACGCCGGACGACGAGCTCGTCAAGCGGGTGAACGGGCGCTGGGTCGGCAACCGCGCGCTCTTCGGGCCCGGCTATCGCTCCGCGTACGGCCTCGCGATGTTGGTGCACCACAAGGTGATCCCCCCGCGCGAAGAGGGAGCCGAGCCGCTCTTCGTCGACCAAGGCATCCGCGCGCACGGCTCGGTGAGCTACCGGTCGATCACCAGCGGCACGAGCCACGGCTGCCATCGGCTCTACAACCACCTCGCGGTGCGGCTCGCGAGCTTCGTGCTGCGGCACCGCACCCACGTACGTCACGGCTCGATCCCGGTGCGCTACGGGCGCACCGCACACGCGCACGGCACGGCGGTGCCGATCCGGATCGAGTCGCGTGGCTACCGCTACGAGCTGGTGCCGCCGGTGCCGGTGGAGGTGCTCGAAGGGCGCATCCGCGGGCGCTTGCAGCAGGCGCAGACGGGCTTCCGCGGACTGCCCGCGCGCGAGGCGGCGGCCGCGGTGGCGGAGGCGGCGGCGGACGAGTGAGCGCTCGTCGGCGAAGAAACGCGATTGAAATGCGCGTTTGAGAGCCGCTTGCGTGAGAAGGGTGAGCCCGGCTCGTCGGAGTCGGTGACGCTCGGATCCTCCGAGAGCGACGCGCGCGGATCTTCAGAGCTCCACGACCACCACGTCACGCACGCCGAGCAAGAAGCCCGCGTTGGCGACGTTCAGGCAGCGACGTCCGTCCACGACCGCTTCTCCGCGCGCTTCGTGGATGTGACCCATCACGTGCAGGGGGACACGGCGGGCGCGGAGCGCGTCGCGGAGCGCTTCGCAGCCGACGTGGCGACCGATCACCACGCGGTCGAGGGTGCCGTGCGGCGGGCCGTGCGTGACGAGCAGATCGAGCTCGTCCGGGATCGCGCGCCACGCCGACGCGAGCGGCGCGCCGCGATCGAGGTTGAAGGCCATGTCGCGGAAGCGCGGCACGAAGGGCGAGCCGAAGACGCGCAGACCGGCGAGCTCGGTCGCTTCGTGCGCGAGGTACGTGATGCCCCGCGTGTGGCAGTGCGCGCGCATCGCGTCGGGCGCGGCCTCTGCGAAGCGATCGTGATTGCCCGCCACGAGCAGCTTCGGCGCGTCGAAGCTCGCGAGCCAGTCGAGGAAGCGCACCGTCTCCGCCTCGCTGCCGCGTCGGCAGAAGTCGCCCGCGTGGACCACGAGATCGAGGTGCGGTGGCAGCGCGATGCGCTCGTGGCGGCCGTGGGTGTCGGAGAGGAGCGCGAGCTTCACGGCGCGACCCAGAGCGTGCCTGCGGGCACGAAGCCGAGCGAGTCCGCGAGCGCGATCGAGGCGCGGTTCGAGTCGAGCGCGCCCATCACGGGCGTGCGGCCGGAGGCGATCACCGCGGCCACGAGCGAGGCCGTCACGGCGCGCGCGTAGCCGCGTCGGCGGTGAGCCGCGCGGGTGTCGACGCCGAGATCCGCGAAGGCCTCCGTCGCGGTGACCACGTACGCGACGCTCACGATCTCGCCGTCGTGCGTGCGGGCGCGTGCGAGCGCGCCGCGGGACAACGCGAGCTCCAGCTCCGGGACGAGCTCCGACTCGACGCGCGAAAGATCCGCCGCCGTGAGCGGATGGACGTCGTCGTGCGCGGCCCCGATCGAGACCGGTTCGAGCGAACCCTCGATCGAGCTCGGTACCGCGACGCGTGCACGCTCCCACACGCTCGACAAGCTCGGCCAAGGACGACGCGAGACCCACTCGATCGGGCCCGCGGCCTCGGCGAGCGTGTCCGCGCTCGGCGCGCCGATCACGGCGCCGAGCCCACGCGCGCGATCGATTGCACACGCGCCGCGCTCGTCGCCGACGAGGTCCGTCGAGGGATCGAGGAGGAGCCCACGCATCGTGGCGTGGACGGGAGAGTCGGGGACGAGCTCGAGCAGGGCGTCGCGCACGCGCGGAACGTAGCGCGAAGCCGTGACGAGCGGCGCTCCGGGTGGTGATCGCGGACCACGACGAGCTCCGCCGGGCGGACCGCTCGTCGTGGTCGCGGCTCGCAACGCGTGCGTCTCGGAAGCGAGCGCGTCGCGACTCGTCTCGCGGGTCAGCTCGGCCGCGAGACCTTGGTGAGCCGGAGGTACGGCTTCACCTCGCGCCAGCCCTGCGGGAACTTCTGCTTGAGGATCTCGGGATCCTTGAGTGACGGAACGATCACGACCTCGTCGCCCTCCTTCCAGTTCGCGGGCGTCGCGACCGACTGGAAGTCCGTGAGCTGCAGCGAGTCGATGAGGCGCAGCAGCTCGTCGAAGTTGCGCCCCGCGCTCGGCGGGTACGTGAACGTCGCGCGGATCTTCTTGTTCGCGTCGATCACGAAGACCGAGCGCACGGTGATCTTCGCGTCGAGCTCGGGGTGAACGAGGTCGTAGAGCTTCGAGACCGCGAAGTCCGCGTCCGCGAGGATCGGGTACGAGAGCTTCACGTCCTGCGTCTCTTCGATGTCCTTCACCCACTCATGGTGCGAGTCGACGGGATCGACGCTGAGCGCGATGGGCTTGACGTTACGCTTCTGCAGCTCGGGCACGAGGCGCTGCACGGCGCCGAGCTCGGTGGTGCAGACCGGCGTGAAGTCCGCGGGGTGGCTGAAGAGCACGACCCAGCTCTTCCCCGCCCACTCGTGGAAGCGAATGGGGCCGTGCGTGGAGTCCTGCGTGAAGTCGGGCGCGATGCTGCCGAGATGAAGGCTCATGGTCTCTCCGTAGGGTTGGTTTGGACGGTTGGTTTTGGACGGTCGGTCCGTCGTCGTGTCGAAGCGAGTCGCTCGCGCCCGGCTCCGCGTGACGTGGCTCGAGCTCGGTGCGGAGGCTCTCGGGCAGACGAGCGCGCCGCGCAAGCGTGGGTGAGCGTTGCACTTCTCGAACCGGTCGATCGAGTCCTCACGCGCGGTCGGGCTCGGACGGCAGGTACGAAGCGTTCCGTGACCCATCACGGTTTCCCGTCTCGAAACACGGCGCGATTCCGTCACGGGTCACGGAGCGTCGCCTCGCCCGCGAAATCCGCGGGCTCCGCATCGAGCACGGAAGGTGCTCGCAGCGCGGTCATGACGGCACGCCTCGTGACCACTCTCTTCGCGCTCGGCGCGCTCCTGAACGGCGTCGGCTGCGGAGGCTCCGAGCCTGGCGAGGCGTCGACCGACACCCTCACGCTCGGCGCGTACACCACGCCGCGCGAGGCGTACGCGGAGCTCCTCCCGGGCTTCGTCGCGCGCTGGCGCGAGCGGACCGGACGCACGATCGAGGTGCGCGAGTCGTACTTGGGCAGCGGCGCGCAGGCCCGCGCGATCGTCGGTGGCTTCGAGGCGGACGTCGCCGCGCTCTCCCTCGCGCCGGACGTGGACACGCTGCGCGAGGCGAACCTCGTCACGCACGACTACACGAACGACGCGTTCGGCGGGATGGTCACGCGCTCCATCGTCGTGATCGGGGTGCGCGAAGGGAACCCGAAGAACATCCGCGACTGGGCGGACCTCGCGCGCGAGGACGTCGAGGTGCTCACGCCGAACGTGCGCACGAGCGGCGGCGCGATGTGGAACGTGCTCGCGCTCTACGGCGCCGCGATGCGAGGGCACGCTGGCGTGCCGGCGAACGATCGCGACGCCGCGGTGGGATTCGTCGCGTCGGTGCTGCGCCGCGTGAAGATCATGGACCGCGGCGCGCGCGACTCGATGCTCACCTTCGAGCGCGGCGTGGGCGACGCGATCATCACGTACGAGAACGAGATCGCGGCCGCGCGCGCGAAGGGCGAGCGCTACGACGTGGTGATCCCGCGCTCGACCGTGCGCATCGACAACCCGATCGCGGTGGTCGACGCGTACGCGACGCGACACCGCGGCAACGAGTCGGCGCGCGCGCTCATCGAGTTCCTCCGCGAGCCGGAGGCGCAGCGCGTGTTCGCGCGGCACGGCTTCCGCCCCGTGCTCGACTCCGTCGCGGCCGAGGTCGCGGCGAGCTTCCCGCGCGTGGAGGATCTCTTCACGGTGCAGGACCTCGGCGGCTGGGACGCCGTGCGACGCGACGTGTTCGCGGACGGTGCGGCGTATGACCGCGCGCTCGAACGCGGAAGGCAGTGAGCACGTGCGCACCGCCGACGCTCTGCTCCCGGGGCCCGGTCAGCGCGCGCTGCGCGGCCTCGCCCTCGCGTACGTGCTCGTGCTCGTCGCGATCCCGCTCGCGACCCTCGTGGTGCTGGCCTTCGCGGACGGTCCCCCCGTCTTCGTCGAGCGCGTCACCGACGAGGTCGCGCGCGACGCGCTCGTGCTCACGCTCGGCACCGGCGTGCTCGTGGGCGCGCTGAACGTGCTCTTCGGGACCGCCACCGCGTGGGTGCTCACGCGCTACCGATTCCCCGGTCGCGGCGCGCTCTCCGCGCTCGTGGATCTGCCGCTCGCGGTCCCGACGCTCGTGGCGGGCGTGATGATCGCCGTGCTCTACGGGCCGAGCTCGCTCGTCGGGACGACCTTCGCGGCGTGGGACGTCGAGATCGTCTTCGCCAAGCCCGGCATCGTGCTCGCGCTGCTCTTCGTGACGCTGCCCTTCGTGGTCCGCGCGGTCGAGCCGGTGCTGGCGGAGATCGACGTCGCCGAAGAAGAAGCCGCGATCGTCCTCGGCGCGGGCCCGTGGCGCGTGTTCCGCACGGTGTTCTTTCCCGCGCTCCTGCCGGCCGCGCTCTCCGCCGGCATCCGCTCGACCGGACGCGCGATCGGAGAGTTCGGATCCATCGTGGTCGTCGCCGGCAACATCCCCTTCGAGACGTTGACCGCGCCCGTGTACGTCTTCGGCGAGATCGAGAGCGGCGCCCCGCGCGCGGCGGCCGCGGTGTCGACGGTGTTGCTCGTGTTCGCGCTCGCGCTCTACGTCGGCGCCACGTGGATCGAACGAAAGGTGGGCGCGCGTCATGCGAGCTGAACGAGACGTCGGAGCTCCCGCGATCGCGCCCGTCGAAGCGGCGAAGCTCGACGCGCGCGACACCCGCGGAGATCGTCTCGCGGCGGGACGTGTCGCGCTCGGCGCGGTCGTCGTGCTCTACCTGGCCGTCGTGTTGCTCGGCCCGATGGGCGCGCTGGTCGCGGAGGTCTCGCGCATCGGGATCGGCGAGGTGCTCTCGGCGGTCCTCGCTCCGCCGGCGCTCGAAGCGCTCGGCATGTCGATCGCGCTCGTTGCGATCTCCGTCGTCGTCAACGCGTTCGTCGGCACGATCGGCGCGATCGCGCTCGTGCGTCACCGCTTCGTCGGGCGCGGGCTCCTCGGCGCGCTCGCGGATCTCCCGCTCGCGGTGTCTCCCGTGATGATCGGTCTGGCGTTCCTGCTCTTGGTGGGCCGCGAAGGCGTGCTCGCCCCGGTGCTCGAAGCGCTCGACTGGAAGATCGTCTACGCGTTCCCCGGCCTCGTGATCGGCACGCTCTTCGTGACACTGCCGTACACGATGCGCGAGCTCGCCTACGTGCTCGAAGAGATCGGCACGAGCGAAGAAGAAGCCGCCGCGACGCTCGGCGCCTCCGCGTGGCAGACGTTCTGGCACGTGACGTTCCCGAACGTGCGCGTCGCGCTCGGCTACGGCCTGCTCATGACCGCCGCACGTGCGCTCGGCGAGTTCGGCGCGGTGCTCGTGCTCGGCGGCAGCATCTCCGGCCAGACCCAGACCGCGACCACCTTCATCCACGACGCCGTCGAAGAGCGCGCGCTCGCGGGCGGCTACGGCATGGCCCTCGTGCTCGGCGCGATCAGCGTGGTGCTGCTCGCGTTGCTCGAGCACCTCAAGCATCGACGCGCCCGGGCGCTCGGGCGAACGAAGTGAGCACGCGCGGTCGCGCGGGTCTCGAGGAGGCTCCGCTGGGCCCAGTGGAGGGGGCTCTACCCAAGACCCCGAAGACGGAAAGCAGGAAGAGCACATGAGCATCCGCGTAGAGCACCTGAAGAAGCGCTTCGGAGACTTCTCGACTGGGTCGGCGGGGTCAGCCGCCGACTTCGTCGCGGTCGACGACGTCTCGTTCGAGGTCGAGAGCGGCTCGCTCGTCGCGCTCCTCGGTCCGTCCGGCAGCGGCAAGAGCACGATCCTCCGAATCCTCGCGGGGCTCGAGGCGCCCGACGAAGGCCGCGTGCTCTTCGACGGCGTCGACGCGACCCACGTGCACGCGCGCGCCCGCGCCATCGGCTTCGTGTTCCAACACTACGCGCTCTTTCGTCACCTCACCGTGGAGGAGAACGTCGCGTTCGGGCTCGACGTGCGGAACGTCCCGAAGGCGACCTCGCGTAGGCGCGCGAACGAGCTGCTCGACCTCGTCGGGCTCGGCGGGCTCGGCGGGCGCTACCCCTCGCAGCTCTCGGGCGGACAACGTCAGCGCGTCGCCCTCGCGCGCGCGCTCGCGCCGGAGCCCAAGCTGCTGCTGCTCGACGAGCCCTTCGGCGCGGTCGACGCGAAGGTGCGCGAAGAGCTGCGCGAGTGGCTGCGGCGTCTGCACGACGAGGTCGGCGTCACGTCGATCTTCGTCACCCACGATCAGGACGAGGCGTTCTCCGTGTCCGATCGGGTGCTCGTGATCCACCGGGGCCGCCTCGAGCAGCTCGGCACCCCGAGCGAGATCCTCGACGAGCCACGCACCGAGTTCGTCGCGGGCTTTGTCGGCGAGGTGAACGTCTTTCCGGCCGAAGTCGCGAACGGAGAGGCCCGCGTCGGCGCGCTGCACGCGAAGGTCGGCGCCCCCGACGGACACGCGCGTCTCGTGGTGCGCTCCTACGACGTGAAGCTCTGGCGCGAGGACGCGGGCATCGCGACGGTCGAGCGTGTGGTCACGCTCGGGGACCGCGTGCGCGTCCACGCGCTCGTGGACGGCGCGGGCTCGCTCGTCGCGCAGTTCCCGCGACGGAGCAGCCTCTTGAAGAACGTGGAGCCGGGCTGCCGGGTTCAGGTCGAGGTCACGAGCGCGCGGGCCTACCCACGCGCGTGATCCGGACGCTCACGTTCGAGTCGATCGATCGTCGCGTCGGTCATCGTTCGCGCACGTGTGGTTCGAACGTCACGTCGCGCGTCCTTCGGCCATCGCGGTCCTGTCGCGGTCCCACCGTCGCGTCGCAGTTCACGTGAGCTCAGAAGGTCACGTCGAGCTGTGCGTGCACGACGTGATCGGCCTCGTCGAGGTGCAGACCGGGCGGCATGCGCGCGATCCAATCGGCCTGCAGCTTGAAGCGGTGTCCGCGCACGTAGTAGTTCACGCCCGCCGCGAGCTCCTCGCCGCGTGCGTCGAGCTCCGCCGCGAGCGCGTCGCCGGTGCGTCCGGACAAACGCCACATCCGCGACCAGCGCCCGACGAGCTCCAACGGCGGATCGAAGACGTACGAGACCTGCGTCACCACGCCTTGGGCCTCGCGGCTCGGCTCGTCGGGGGCGCCGAAGTCGGGCGAGGTCGCGCGTCGCCAGAGGTACTCGGCCTGCAGCGCGAGGCCGCGCCACTTGAAGACGAGATCGGCCGCCGCGTGGAGGTAGTCGGTCGTGCCGGATTGCACCGTTCCGGTCGTGCTCCGGAGGCGGTTGGTGTTCCAGTTCGCCGCGAAGGCGCCGCCGATCGCGAGGGCGGGGCGGGCGCGTCGATCGAGATCGCCCTCGACGTCGTCGTCGATGGGTCCGAGCGGTCGCAGCTCGACGCGCGCGACGAAGAGCGCGCCCGGCTCGCGGCCCTGGGTCAGGTTGGTGCCGCCGCCCCCGAACAGGCCGACGCGCCAGGCGACCGGGGAGTCGTCGTGGAGGAAGCGGTCGGAGAAGAAGAGGACGCCCACGTCGCGATCGAGGGTGAGCTCGAGCACGGGACGCGGCCGGTCCGCGAGTTGAAGCGCCCACTCTCGCACGGTGCGGAGGCGATCGAAAGGCACGAAGAACTGGCCCGCGCGGATCGAGAAATCGCGGTGAGCCTTCCACTCGAGGAAGGCGTCGTAGATGGGCGAGATGGCGCCGTCACGGAAGTCGCGCCCCGCGATCGCGAGCTGGATCATGTAGCGGAGCTCGGGCACGAGGGCGTGCCCGGAGATCCAGAGGCGCGCGGTGCCCACGTTCACGAGCTGGTCGAGCTCGCGGTCGTTCGAGCCGTCGTCGGCTCGGTCGATCGCGAGCTGGTAGCGGAGCTGGATGCGCGCCCGGAGGTTCATCGAGAACCGGCGGCTCGTCGCGGTGAGGCCGGAGCCGAGCTCGCCGTAGAGGGTGAACGTGTCGCGGTCTTCGGCGCCGTCGACGTCGTCGACCGAGTCAGCGTCGGTGACGGAGTCGTCGGAGTCGGTGGCGGATGCGGAGTCGGGGGCGTCGACGGTGTCGGCCAGGGGGCCGTCCACGGGGTGCGCGACGGGAGCCGGGGCGGTCGTGGGCTGCGCGAGCGCGGGGGCCACGGGGGAGAGCACGAGGGCGACGAGCACCCGAACGACTGGCGAAGAAACCATGCGCGGGTGCGAGAGCACGAGGCGGGCCCGTTGTGCGATGCGCGCGAATTGCCGAGAAGCGCAGCGTCGGTCATGCACGGCCGTGCGATCTCACGGTGCCCCAGGGCCCGTGACGGGGATCGCGCAGGCCTCGGACGCCCCTCCGCGCGCGGACCTGCTACACACGCACGCGATGCTTCGGTGGGCCGGATCGATCGCACGGCTCGCGCGGGTCGCGACGCTCGTGCTCGCGAGCGCGTGCGGGGACGAGCGCCCGCCGACCGCGACGCCTTCCGTGCACGTCGCGGCCGCGTCGAGCCTCACCGCGGCGTTCGAAGAGATCGGACGCGCCTTCCACGCGCGCACCGGAACCTCCGTGCGCTTCGTCTTCGGCGCGTCGGGGTCGCTCGCGCAGCAGCTCGACGCGGGCGCGCCCTTCGACGTCTTCGCGGCGGCCGACGAGGCGAGCGTGGCGCGGGCTGTCGAGTGCGGTGCGTGCGATGCTGCGACCGCGGGGGAGTACGCGCGGGGGCGCCTGGTCGTGTGGACGCGTGAGGGCGTTGCCCCACCGCGGAGCTTGGGGGAGCTCGCGGATCCTCGCTTCGCGCGCCTCGCCCTCGCGAGCCCCGAGCACGCGCCCTACGGCTCGGCCGCGCGCGAGGCCCTGCGACGCACGGGGCTCTGGTCCACCGTCGAGCCACGCGTCGTGTACGCGGAGAACATCCGCCAGGCGCTGCAGTTCGCGGAGACCGGCAACGTCGACGCGGCGTTCGTGGCGCGCTCGCTCGTGATCGACGACGCGCGCCCGCATCTCCTCGTCGACGAGTCGATGCACGCACCGATCGTGCAGTCGCTCGTGGTGTGTCGGCGCGGGGCGCGGCGCGAGGACGGGCGAGCGTTCGCGGACTTCGTTCGTTCCGCGGAGGGCGCGGCGATCTTGCGGCGGTTCGGGTTCGCGCCGACGAGCGGGTCGGAGTCGGCGGAGGCCGAGACCGGGACCGAGACGGAGACAGAGACGGAGACGGAGACAGAGACGGAGACAGAGACAGAGACGGAGACGGAGACAGAGACAGAGACAGAGACAGAGACAGAGACAGAGACAGAGACAGAGACAG
>CALJLK010000562.1 GCA_937982655.1 uncultured Sandaracinus sp. | reverse complement strand
ACGAGCCTTCGCTCACTGCGTTCGCTGCGCGCCGTCCGGTAGGGCGGCTTGCGAAGATCGGCCATCAGCTTCTTTTCAGCCGCCGACTTCTTCGTTCATTCGGGAAGATCGTGTGGAGCGAGGCGAGATACCCTCCGACACCGTGGACGACCGGGCGGACCTCGTCGCGAACGCGATGGCCGAGCAAACGCGCCTCTCCCTCGAGGTGGAGGAGACGGATCGACTCGGTGAGCTTCGTCGCATCGCGGGCGCCGACGTGGCGTACGAGAAGTACGGCGAACGTTTCTTCGCCGCGGTGGTGGTGCTCGACGCGCACACGCTCGAGGTCGTGGAGATCGCGCGCCACGAGGGCGAGCATCCCTTCCCGTACGTGCCTGGGCTCCTCTCCTTCCGCGAGCTGCCCGCGCTCCTGCCTTGCTTCGAGAAGCTCACGTCGACGATCGACCTCGTCGTCTGCGACGGCAACGGCCGCCTGCATCCGCGCGGCTTCGGCGTCGCCTGCCACCTCGGCGTCGCGCTCGACGTGCCGACGATCGGCTGCGCGAAGAACCTCCTGCTCGGCGAGGTCGGTCCGCTCGCGCACGAGCGGGGCGCGCATTCGCCGATCGTGGTCGACGGAATCGAACGCGGCTCGGCGCTCCGCACCCGCGACGGCGTCAAACCGGTCTACGTCTCGATCGGACACCGCGTGAGCCTGCCGAGCGCGCGCACGATCGTGCTCCGGCTCGCGCGTGACTACCGCTTGCCCGAGACGACCCGTGCCGCCGATCACGAAGTGAACCTCTGGCGGCGCGCGGCGTTGGGGCTGCTCGCGTGAGAGCTCGGGACCGGCGTGTGCGTGATCGCTGCTCGTCGCCGACCACGTCGCCGATCACGTCTACGATCACGATCACGACACCGAGGACACGAAGCGACGTGATTCGGCGCTTGCCCGACGAGGCTTGCGGGGATCGCCCCGAGCCGCTACCGAGCCGCATGGCCCTCTCCTGGCGCGGGTTCTACGCGATCGTCGACCCGGACGTGTGTGCGGGCGATCCGCTCGACGTGGCGGACGCCTTCTTGCGTGGCGGGTGCGCGGTGCTCCAGCTCCGCCACAAGAGCGACGCTACCGCGGGCGATCGCGCGACCCTCGCGCTCGCGCGTGCGCTCTCCGCGAAGTGTCGCGCGGCGAGCGTGCCCTTCGTGATGAACGATCGGCTCGATCTCGCGCTCCTCGCGGACGCCGACGGCTTGCACCTCGGCCAAGACGATCTGCCGATCGCGGAGGCGCGCCGCTTCTTCCGGGGTCCGATCGGCGTGTCCACGCACGACCTCGCGCAGCTCGCGCGCGCGATCGCGGAGGGCGCGGATCTCGTGGGCTTCGGCCCGGTGTTCGCGACCTCCACGAAGAAGAACCCCGATCCGGTGGTCGGGCGCGACGCGATCGCGAACGCGCGCGCCTCTGCTTCGAGGCAGGAGCGGCGCTCGTGGCCGCGATCGGCGCGACCTGCGCGGCGGACGATCCGGAAGCCGCCGCGCGCGCGTTGCACGAGGTGGCGGCGTGATCCTCGAGGCTGCCCTCGGGGGTGCGCTGGTGGCGACGGCCGCGCTGGTGTGGCGACGCGTGCACGAGCGGCGCGCGATGCAGAAACGCACGGGCGAAGAAGCGAGCGCGGCGGAGACCACGAAGGAAGCCGCGAAGGACGTCGCCAAAGACGTCGCCCAGAAGGTCACGAAGGCGACGGCGAGCACCGCGAAAACGGTCGCGAAGACGAGCGCCGCGGGAGCCACGAAGGCGAGCGAGCTCGCGAGGAGCGCGGCGAAGAAGGGCAAGCCGAGCGCGGAGAGCAGGCCGCACCGCAGCGGACCGCGCGGGCTCCGCGTGGGCGACGTGTTGCTCTACGCGGACACCGAGCTCTGGCTCGCGGGCTCGTTCGAGCTCGACGAAGAAGGCCTCGTGGCTCGTGTGTTTCGCGCGCCGGGCAACGACCGCGCGCCCTGGGTGATCCAGCTCGATCCGGACGCGCAGAAGATCGTGCTCGCGCGCGACTGCGGCGACGAGGTGCCGGGCGGTCGCGTGCCGGCCGAGCTGCCGATCGGCGGGATGCGGCTCTCGCTCGAGCGGCGCGGCCACGCGAAGGTGACGGTCGAAGGCGAGCTCGACACGCCCGACTCCACGACGGTGCGCGCGGAATACGTGCGCATGACGGGCCCCGGCGGTCGCGAGCTGCTGGTGGTCGACTTCGAAGGTGGCGCACGCCTCGCGCTCGCGGGCGAACGCACCGGTCGCGAGCTCTTCGACTTCCTCCCCGGAGGCGACGACTGATGCCGAAGCTCCCGCGGTGGTGGTGGATCGCGCCGGTGCTGCTGCTCGTGGCGTACGTCGCGCTGCAGACGCAGTCGACCGGCAACGACCTGCGCTACGACGAGCTCCTCGCGAAGATCCGCGCGGACGAGGTGCAGTCGGTGGTCCTCGAAGGCGACACCGTGCGCGGCGAGCTGAAGCAAGGTGAGGGTCGGGCGCGCGCGTTCACCGCGACGCGACCGGAGGATCCGCGCTTCGTGCCCTTGCTCGAGGAGCACGGCGTGCGGGTGCGCGCGATGCCCGAGAACCGCGGGAGCTGGATGAGCTGGCTCTGGATGCTCCTGCCGCTCTTGCTGCTCTTCGCGCTCTTCTCGCGGCTCGCGTCGGGCGCGGGTGGAGGCGGTCCCGGCGGCGCGCTCGCGT
This sequence comes from uncultured Sandaracinus sp., assembly GCA_937982655.1. Classification (GTDB taxonomy): domain Bacteria; phylum Myxococcota_A; class Polyangia; order Polyangiales; family Houyiibacteriaceae; genus JACKEH01. The sequence continues at coordinate 5,530 of CALJLK010000562.1, read as the reverse complement.
TCGGGAAAGCCAAGGGCAAGATCTTCACCGAGCGCGACGTGAGCGTGACCTTCGAGGACGTCGCGGGCGTCGACGAGGCCAAGCAGGAGCTGCGCGAGGTGCTCGACTTCCTCCGCGAGCCCGACAAGTACCGCGCGCTCGGGGCCCGCATCCCGAAGGGCATCTTGCTGGTCGGGCCGCCTGGCACCGGCAAGACGCTGCTGGCGCGCGCGGTGGCGGGCGAAGCGAAGGTGCCCTTCATCTCGATCAGCGGCAGCGAGTTCGTCGAGATGTTCGTGGGTGTCGGCGCGGCGCGCGTGCGCGACCTCTTCGAGCAAGCCGCGCAGGCTGCGCCCGCGATCGTGTTCATCGACGAGCTCGACGCGCTCGGTCGCAGCCGCGGGCCGGGCAACCTCGTGGGGGGCAACGAAGAGCGCGAACAGACACTCAACCAGCTCCTCGTGGAGCTCGACGGATTCGAGCCGCTCGGCGAAGGACAGCGCGGGGCGGTGGTGATCCTCGCCGCGACCAACCGGCCGGAGGTGCTCGATCCGGCGCTGCTGCGCGCGGGCCGCTTCGATCGGCAGGTCGTCGTGGATCGTCCGGATCGCGCGGGGCGAAGGAAGATCCTCGAGGTGCAGACGCGCAAGGTGCCGCTGCACGAGGTCGACCTCGACGTGGTGGCCGCGCGCACGCCGGGCTTCGCGGGCGCGGATCTCGCGAACCTCGTCAACGAAGCCGCCTTGCGCGCCGCGCGTGAGGGCCGCGAGGTCGTGACGATGGCCGACTTCAGCGCCGCGCAGGATCGCGTGATCGCGGGGCTCGAGCAGCGCTCGCGGCTCGTGGATCCGGACGAGCGTCGGCGCGTCGCCTTCCACGAGTGCGGGCACGCGATCGCGGCGCGCCTCGGAGGGAGCGACTCGAAGGTGCACAAGGTCAGCATCGTGCCGCGCTCGATCGGCGCGCTCGGCTTCACGATGCAGATGCCGGAGCGCGAGCGGCGCCTCTTCACCGCGACGCAGCTCCGCGCGCAGCTCGTGGCGCTGGTGGGCGGCCGCGCGGCGGAGGAGCTGATCTTCGGCGAGGCCTCGACGGGGGCCGCGGACGACCTGCGCAAGGCGACCGACATCGCGCGCGCGATGGTGCTCGAGCACGGGCTCTCCGACGCGGTGGGGCCGGTGTCGATCGAGCGGCGCAACACCTACCTCGGCGGCGTGGCGAGCGACCTCGACGTCGGGCCGACGGTGGCGAACGCGGCGGACGCCGAGGTGAGGCGCCTCGTGGAGGACGCGCTCGCGAGCGCGAAGGCGCTGCTGGTGCGCGAACGCCCGCGGCTCGACGCGATGGTGGAGGCGCTGCTCGAGGCCGAGGTCCTCGAAGGCGAGGCGCTCGATCGGCACCTCGCGTGATCGCGGAGGGCTCGCTCAGGCCTCGCTGGCGCGTGCCTTCTGGCGCAGGAGCGAGACGCCGATCGCCACCGCGAGACACACCACGATCACCGTGAGCGAGACCCAGTTCGGCAGCTTGAAGTAGCCGTGGCCCACGAGCTTGACGCCGATGAACGTCAAGATGATCGCGAGCGCGTACTTGAGCTCCGCGAACTTGTGGATGGCCTTCTCGAGGACGAAGAAGAGCGAGCGCAGGCCGAGGATCGCGAAGATGTTCGAGGTGAACACGATGAAGGGCTCGGGCGCGACCGCGAGCACGGCCGGGATCGAGTCGAGCGCGAAGACGATGTCCATCCACTCGACGACCACGAGGCAGAGCCCGAGCACCGAGATCATGGTCTTGCCGTCGACCTTCACGAGCAGCTTGCCCTGGTGGTCGACGCTGTCGGGGGCGACGTTGAGGAACTTGCGCAGCTTGCCGATGAAGCCGTCGCTCGGGCCTTCCTCGTCGTCGTCGTCTTCCTTCTCGGGCGCGAAGAGCTTGAGGCCGGTGTAGATGAGGTACGCCCCGAAGACGTAGAAGAGCCAATCGAACTTGCGCAGGAGCATCACGCCGCCGATGAGCATGATGCCGCGCATGATGATGGCGCCGAGGACACCCCAGAAGAGCACCCGGTGGCGGTGCATCGGGGCGACCTTGAACTGTTTGAAGACGAGCGCGATGACGAAGATGTTGTCGACGCTGAGCGACTTCTCGAGGAGATACGCGGTGACGTATTTGGCCGCCGCTTCGCCGCCCGCGTTCGGGATCAGCTCGCCGCCGTCCCCGTAGACCATGGCGCCGCCCCAGCCGTTCTCGAACATCAGGTAGACGAAGCCGGAGAACGCGAGGCCGAGCGTGATCCAGACGATGGTCCAGCCGGTGGCCTCCTTGATGGTCACCTCGTGCGGGTTCCGGTGGAACACGCCGAGATCGAGGGCCAGCAGGATGACGACGAGGACGAGGAATCCAACCCAGAACAGGGTCATTCGAGAGCTCCGGGCGCCGGGACGCGGGCGCGTACGAGGGCGACCGTGTACCACGCTTGCGCCAGGTCCGCCCGTCGGCCGTTGCAAGGCGCAACACCTGGCCACCACGTGGTCGGCGACCCTTCACCGGCTCCGGCCTTGGCAAGAATGGTGGATCCTTCGAACGAGCCAGAGGCGCTTGCGCCAGGTCCGCCCGTCGGCCGTTGCAGGGCGCAACACCTGGCCAGCACGTGGTCGGCGACCCGTCACCGGGTCCGACCCTGGCAAGAATGGTGGATCCTTTCGAACGGGCCAGAGGGATCCTTCGATCGAGCCCGAGATCACTACATTTTTCGTCGTTCGTACCCCCTGGGACCTGTCGCAACGGAACGCGCGCGTGCGTGGGCTCCCGACACCGACCGGAAACCTTTGCGTAACTCTTTCGCGAGCGACTATGCTTCGCGGTGAGGTGGCCGGATGACTCGGGGGTCGTGGTGCATCGGGGTGGCGCTCGCGCTCGTCGCGGGGGCTTGGTCGGTGGGTGGCTCGCTCGCCTCGGTCGGGATCGGAGCCGCGGCCGCGCAGTGCATGGTCAGCATGCCCGGCTGCGACTCCGGTCGGCCCACGGGCCTGCTCGCGACCTTCGCGTGCGCCTGCGACGAGCCCGGGGTCTGCAACATCGGCGAGTTCTGCGGAGGCGGGGGCGACCCGACGTGCCCCGACCAGGGCATGAACGCCACGTGCGAGAGCCGCATGTGGCACGTGCGAAACGACAACTCGTGCATCCCGAGTCAATCCGAAGGGCTCGACCCTCAAACGGATTGTTCACCCTACATCACACGTTTTTCCCCAACCTGTCCGCTCACCTTCACCGTGCTCTCGCGCGGCACCGCTCAGTTCCGCAACGTCTTCGGCTGGTACGAGGTGACGGGAGCCCGCCCCGAGCTCGACGACCTCAACGTCATGCTCGACTGCACCGCGGCGCCCGGTGACTCCGTGGTGCTCGACGTGCGCTCCGACCCCGACTACCGCGGCGGTCAGATCGGCTTCTTCCTGCTCACACCCGAGGGCCGCTCGGGCGACGCCGGCACCGCCTCCTGCGCGGGCGGCGACTGCTGCGCCTCGCTCGATCGTTACCGCGGCGGCGCAGGCTTCCTCTACTTCTCCGAGCCCGCCTTCAGCGACGACGGCTCGGTCACCCACCTCAACGTCTACGACTCCACGATCACCGAACGGAAGTTCTACTTCGCCTGGGAGGACACCTTCGGCCGCAGCAACTTCGACTTCACCGACCTCGTGACGAGCGTCGAGGGCGTCGAGTGCGCGGGTGCGGGCGCGGCGTGCGACACCGGCGGCATCGGCGCGTGCCGCGCGGGCGTGACGCGCTGCGCGGCCGGCGAGCTCGAGTGCACGCCGATCGTCACCGCCGAGGCGGAGATCTGCAACGGCGTGGACGACGACTGCGACGGAGACGTCGACGACGACGCGCCCTGCCCCGAGCGCGAGGTCTGCCACGACGGACGCTGCGTCCCGAACTGCGACGTGAGCGACGAGTTCGTGTGCGACGTCGGCTTCGAGTGCGACCCTGCGACCGGCTTCTGCATCGAGGTCGCCTGCCGCGGCGTCACCTGCACCGAAGGTCAGATCTGCCGCGAGGGCGTCTGTGCGGGCGAGTGCGAAGGCGTGGTCTGCCCGCACGGGCAACAGTGTTTCCGCGATCGCTGCATCGACCCGTGTCGCGGCGTGAGCTGCAGCGCGGGCGCCATCTGCCGCGGCGGAATCTGCGTTCCCGGCTGCGGGCAGTGCGACGGCGTGGTCTGCGAAGGCGGCCTCACGTGCCCGACCGTCGGCGGCGAGTGCGTCGACCCGAGCTGCGCGACGCCGTGCGCGGCCGGCACCTTCTGCCGCGCCGGCGCCTGCGTCGACGCGTGCGAAGGCGCGATCTGCCCCCGCGGCGCGGCCTGCGTCGCGGGCGAGTGTGTGGGCGGCGACGTCGAGCCCGGCACCGACGCCGGCACGACGCCGCGGACCGACGCTGGCACGACCGAGCCCGGCATCGACGGAGGTCGCCCGCCCCGCGGCCGTGGCGGCGACCCGGGCTGCGGCTGCGTGGTCGGCGCGAACGAAGCCCCGAGCCCACTCGCGCTCGCGCTCGCGGCGATGGTCGGGGTGGTGATCGCGTCACGCCGCCGTCGTCGCTGACGCCTCAAGCCTGGCGCAGCACCAACGTCGTCTGAGGAAAGTGCGTCGTGCCGATCGAGAGCCACGCGATGCGGCACGCGTCGACCACCGCGGTGACGCGCCAGATCTCCCGCAAATCGGCGCGTAGCCCGGGCTCGAGCTTCACCGGCTCGCAGGCGCGCAGCATGGTGAGGTTGGTGAACTGCCAGCCGTGGCCGTAGACGATGCCAGTCTCGAGATCGACGACCCAGGGCTCCTGCGGGCGGCTCTCCAGGCGGCGACCGGTCAACCCCGTGGGCACCTCGAACATCCGCACTTCCACGCGATGACCCACCGGGATCGGGTACGTGCCGACGCACTCGATCGTGACGCGATCGCTCATCGCGTCACCCGCCCGGGCTCTTCTTCGCGAACGTGAAGGCACCCTCGTTCACGTCGACCACCACGGTGTCGCCCGCGCCGTAGCCGCCTTCGAGCAGGGTCTGCGCCATCGGATCCTGCAGGTTCTTCAGGATCACGCGCTTGAGCGGGCGCGCCCCGAAGGCCGGCTCGTAGCCCATCTCCACCACGAGCTCGCGCGCCGCTTCCGTCACCTCGAGGCCGATGCGGCGGTGGTCGAGGAGCTTGCCCAGCGCCCGCATCTGGATGTCCGCGATGCCGCGCAGATCCGATTTGTCGAGCGGGTCGAAGATGATGACGTCGTCGATGCGGTTGAGGAACTCCGGGCGATACGTCCGGTGCAGCTCGGCTTCGACTTTTTCTTTGAGCTCTTCGTTGGTTCCGTCGTGATCCAGGATCAAGTGCGAGCCGACGTTGCTCGTCATGATGATCACGGTGTCGCTGAAGAACGCCGGTCGACCGCGCGAGTCCGTGAGGCGTCCGTCGTCGAGCACCTGGAGCGTGATGTTGAAGACGTCCGGGTGGGCCTTCTCCATCTCGTCGAAGAGCACCACCGAGTACGGCCGGTTGCGCAC
>CALJLK010000561.1 GCA_937982655.1 uncultured Sandaracinus sp. | reverse complement strand
GTCCGGTAGGGCGGCTTGCGAAATCGGCTGAGCTTCTTTCCAGGCGCCGACTTCTTCGACGCGCTCGCGCCTCAAGCGGGCCGATCGAAGCCGAGCTCCACGTGGAGGTAGCGCTCCACGTAGCCAAGCCGCCGATAGATCGCGGTGGAGGTCGGGTTCTCCGGGTCGGCGTAGAGCGTGAGGTGCCGCCGGCCGCGTTCGAGCGCGTGCTGCGAGACGGCGGCGACCAGGCGCGACGCGCACCCGCGACCGCGAAGCTCGGGCGGCGTGTAGACCATGCCGACGTGGGTGCCCCCACGACCGAAGTCGAGGTGCGCGGTGCACGCCACCGGGCGATCGCTCTCGATCCACAGGTGCATCCGTCCGTCGCGCACGAACGAGCGCGCGGTGTCGATCGGATCGGCGAGGAGCGGCAGCTTCACCTCGTGCAAGAAGCGAGGGAGCCAATCGGCGAGCAGCGGCACGTCTTCTTCGGTCGCGAAGCGACGGTAGCCGGCGCCGACGCGCGGCGGGATCACTGCGGTGAGCACGTGGAAGGCCAACCCGAGCCGTCGTGAGGGCGCGCCATGAAGCGCGACGAGCGCATCCGCGAGCGCCGGGGTGGTCACGACCGAGGTGAGCTCTGCGTGATCGCGCGCGACGTCGACGAGCTCGTGCAGGCGCGCGACGGGCCAGCTCGTGATCGTCAAAGGCCACGGCGGGGTCCATGCGGCGGCGCCGACGACGGTTTCGCCGAGGACGGTGTCGTCTTCGACGTCGAGCACGAGCAGCGCGTCCGCGCGCGGCTGCGACACGAGCCGCTCGACGATGCGGAGGACGGCGAAGGTCTCGAGCTCGTCGTGGTCGGAGAGGCGCGCGAGGTACGCGCTCGGATCGTCGAAGCGAAGCAACATCCGCGGAGGATGACCACGCGCGCCGCGATGGGAAGAGGGCGTGTTGGACTCACCCACTCGTCATCTCGTGGCACGGGCGCCTCAGGGCACGTGTGTCGTTGGCACGGGCGCCGTGGGCACGGACGTCGTGCGCGTCGGATTGCGAGCTCGCGCGGCTCCCGCGGTGTTCAAGCGCGACGCGCGGACTCGAGCAACAAGCGCCGCTCCGCCGCCGCGATCACCTGCCGCGCGGAGAGCACCGCGTCAGGGCTCACGCTGATCGAGTCGATGCCGAGGCGCACGAGGTGCTCTGCGATCTCGGGGCGGTTCGTGGGCGCTTGGCCGCACAAGCTCGCCTTCAAGCCGTGTTCGTGCGCCTTGCGGATGATCTCGCCGATCGCCCAGAGGACGGCGTCGTCCGCTTCGTCGAAGAGCTCCGCGCAGGTCTCGGAGTCGCGGTCCACGCCGAGCATGAGCTGCGTCAGGTCGTTGCTGCCGATGCTCACCCCGTAGATGCCGAGCTTCGCGTAGTCGGGGATGCGGTACACGACGCTCGGCACCTCGGCCATGATCCACTTCTGCAAGCCGCGCTGCTTGCCGAGGCCGTGGCGGTCCATGCGATCCAGACACGCGTCGAGCTCCCACAGCGTGCGCACGAACGGGATCATCGGGTGCACGTTCGGGTGCTGCTCACGCACGCGCGCGAGCACGTCGAGCTCGACGTCGAAGAGCTCCGGATCGCGCACGTAGCGGTAGCAACCCCGGAACCCGATCATCGGGTTCTCTTCGTGCGGCTCGTGCTCGTGGCCGCCCTGGAGCGCGCGGAACTCGTTCGTGCGGAAGTCGTAGGTCCGGTAGATCACGGGACGTCGGCCGAAGGGCGCTGCGATGCGCGCGATGTCGCCCGCGAGCTTGTCCACGAGCTCGTCGCGTCGACCCTCCGCGAGCAGCTTCTTCGGGTGCTCGCCGCCGAGCGCGCTCGTGAGCAGGAACTCCGCGCGCAAGAGGCCCACGCCGTCGACCGGGAGCTGCGCGGCTTCTTCGGCTTTCTCCGCGAACGCGACGTTGACGAGGAGCTTCGTCGCGAGCGGCTCGATCGCGGCCGCGAGCGCGAACGCGGAGGGACCGGCAGCCGGCTTGGGGCGCGTCGCGAGCGAGTGCGACGGAATGCTCTCGGTCGGAGAGGGGAGGTCGGTACTGGTGGGGGCGAGCGGCGTCGCGGAGGCGCCGACGAGATCGCCAGCGAAGATCTCGCCCGTCGCGCCGTCGACCGTGATCAGCGCGCCGTCGCGCAAGCGCCGCGTCGCGTCGCCCGTGCCGACCACGCACGGCACGCCGAGCTCGCGGCTGACGATCGCGGCGTGGCAGGTCGCGCCGCCGCCGTCGGTCACGATCGCGCCCGCGCGTCGAAGCAGCGGCACCCAGTCGGGGCTCGTCATCGAGGCGACGAGGATGTCGCCGGGGCGCATGCGATCGCCTTCTTGCACCGACGTGAGCACGCGCGCTTGGCCGGCCGCGCGGCCTTTCGACGCGCCGAGGCCTTGGAGCAGCACGGCGCCCTTCGCGCCGCGTTCGCCGAGCGTGGTGATCGGGCGCGCTTGGAGGAGGTGGAGCGCGCCGCGCTCGAAGGCCCACTCGACGTCCATCGGTTTGCCGTAGTGCGCCTCGATCGCGAGCCCGAGCTGCGCGACCGCGCGAAGCTCCTCGGACGAGAGGCTCGACACCACCCGCTCGGCTTCGGGCACGTCTTCGCGTCGCTCGCCGTCGTCGGTGCGCACGATGCGCTCGCGTTTGCTCCCGACGCGGCTGCGCACCGCTTGCAGCGAGGCCTTGTCGACCACGAAGGTGTCGGGCTCGACCTGCCCACCCACCACGACCTCGCCGAGCCCGTAGGCGGACTCGATCAACATCCGCCGATCGTCGCCGGTGGTCGGGTCGATCGTGAACATCACGCCGCTGCGATCGGAGGCGACCATGCGCTGCACGACCACCGCGATCGCCGGCTCGTCCGCGAGGGCCTGGCTCACGCGGTACGCGAGCACGCGGGCGCTCCAGAGCGAGGCCCAACAGTCGACGAGGCGCGCGAGCAGCGCGTCGGGGCCGCTCACGTTCGTGAAGGACGCGTTCATGCCCGCGAACGACGCGTCGGCGGAGTCTTCGCTCGTGGCGCTCGAGCGCACGGCGACGCGCACGTCGTGGCCGAGCGCGGCGTAGGCGTCGAGCACCGCGCGACGCACGTCGGCGGGCACCGTGACCCCCGTGAAGCGCGCGCGCAGGAGCGCCGAGGCTTCTTCGTAGGCCTTGGGATCTCCGTCGCCGAGCCGAGCCGCGGTCTCGCGCAGCAAGCTCCGAATGCCCGCCTCGTCGATCGCGCGGAGGTAGGCGTCTGCGGTCACGACGAACCCACCGGGCACCGGCAGCTTCGCGCGCGTCAGCTCGCCGAGGTTCGCGCCCTTTCCGCCCGCGACGTCGGTGTCGGTCAACGACAGCTCGGAAAAGTGCCTGACGTAGCGCGCCGTTTCCGGCGCAACCGGTTCCCCTCGAAGCTCCATGCCGTCCCCTTCCGCAGATCCCGTGCCAGCCCGAGCAACCTCGCTCCACGTGCGCGGGGCCCTGCGTTCCGCGCACGAACGTCGCACGAATCGAAGGGTGATCGTCACGCGCGCGCAAGGATTGCGACGTTCGGCGCAAGTTCTCGGCGACTCGAGACGACGCGTTTGGAGCGACGCGTTCGGGGCGAAGCGGTCGTGCGAAGCGGTCGTGCGAAGCGGTCGTGCGAAGCGAACCACGCGGAGCGAGAAGCCGTCGGGGCGCTCCCCTCTTTTCGCGATCGACCCTTCGGGCGAAACTCGCGCGGTGGGGAGGTCGTGGGCGTGAATCCGCTTTCGCTCGAGCCGGGCACACGCTTCGGCGGCGACTTCGTGATCGAGCGCCGGCTCGGCGAGGGCGGCATGGGGACCGTCTACGTGGCGCGGCAGATCTCCACCGCGAAGCAACGCGCGCTGAAGCTGATGAACCCGGTGCTCGTGCCGGACGCGAAGAGTCGCGTGCGCTTCGTCGAGGAGGCGCGGGTGGGCTCGCGCATCCCGAGCGAGCACGTGGTCGAGACGGTGGGTGCGGGTGTGGACGAGGCGACGGGCGCGCCGTGGATCGCGATGGAGCTGCTCGAAGGCTCCGACCTCGACGCGCTGGTGCGCGAGCGCGGCCCGCTCGATCTCGCGACGCTGCGCGAGCTGGTCCCGCAGCTCCGACACGCCCTCGGCGCGGCGCACGCGGCGGGCATCGTGCACCGCGACCTCAAGCCGGAGAACCTCTTCCTCGCGCGCTCGCGTCGGCAAGGCGTCGCGCACGTGCTGAAGGTGCTCGACTTCGGGATCGCGACCGCGCTGCCGGAGAAGCTCTCCGCGACGGTGACGAGCGCGATGGGCACGCCGTTCTGGATGGCGCCCGAGCAGGCGCAGGTCGGCGACTCGATCCGACCTGCGACCGACGTGTGGGCGCTCGGGCTCATCGTGTACTTCCTCCGCACCGGGAAACGTTATTGGCGCTCGGGCTCGGATCCGAACCGAGCGGCGAGCCCGGCGTCGCTGCTCACCGAGATGCTGATCGAGCCGATCGAGCCCGCCTCGCTGCGCGCGGCCGAGCAGACCGCGCGATCCGTCTCGCTCTCGCCGCGATTCGACGAGTGGTTCGCGCGCTGCGTGGTGCGCGACGCGATGGCGCGTTTTCGCGACGCGGAGGTCGCGCTGCTCGTGCTCGAAGAGGTGCTGCAGAGCGAAGCGGCGATCGCGACGCTCGCGGCGACGCGGGATCAGGGCGCGGACGCGCTGGGCGTGACGCACGCTTCGAGCGTCGTGTCGGGCAGTGCGACGAGCCGTGCACCGAGCGGCGGGCGGAGCGACGCGGGATCGTGGGTCGCTCGGAGCGCAGAGGCTCCGATCGGAGGCGCGGGACAGCTCGCGGTCGGAGGCGCGGGGCAGCTCGCGGTCGGAGACGCGGTGCCAGCGCGGGCGGACGCCGACGACGTGCGGCTCCCCGTCGCGCGACGACGCTTCGTGTGGGCCGCGGGGGTCGCCGCGATCGCGCTCGGCATCGGAGTCGTCGCGCTGGTCTCGGGGGACGCGGAGCCCGCGCCGAGCGTCGATGCGGCGCCGAGCCTCGTGGCGCCTGCGCTCGAGCCGCTTCGAAAGGATCCCGTCGTGCCGAGCGCGACGACGTCGGTGCCGACGAGCGCGGCCGAGGCGCCGGTTCCGATGGAGGAGCACGCCGTGCCCACGAATGCTGCGACCGCTTCGACGCGCGCTGCGCCAGACGTTCGTCGGGCGTCGACCGGGGGACCGACCTCACCGTCGCGTGCGCCTTCGCCCGCTCCGATGGTCGCTCCTTCGCCCGCTCCGACGGTCGCTCCTCCGGTCGACCCGGGTTCGCCTGCGCCAACCCCCGAAGCGTCGCCCGAGGTCGCGCCTGCGCCACCTGCGCCACCGTCGCCTTCGATCAGCACGGTCGAGGCGGGCCCGCTGTGGAACCACGACTACGCGCTACAGACCTGCCCGGGACGCTGCGCGGAGCGCGGTGCGCGTTGGACGGGCGAGTGGTGGACCACGGTGCCGAACGTGATGTCGGTCTGCCAGTGTGCCTCGCCGTGATCGCGGCGTGCGCAGGTCGGCGTGCGTGTCGGTGGCACGGACGCTGCGATGTCCGTCCCGTGGTGGACGAATGCGTGCCGCATCGTGTCGACTCGCCGTCGAGCTTCGGGCTCGGCGTGACGACTCGTCGCGATCGTGAGCGCGAGGGGAGGCTTCGATGAAGATCAGGAACTTTTGGCTCGCGGGTGCCCTCGCGGCCGGTGGCGTCGCGCTCGCCCCGCAGCCGGTGCACGCATGCGGCGGCTTCTTCTGCGACAACGCCCAGCCGGTGAACCAGGCGGCGGAGCGCATCATCTTCACGCACAACGGCGACGGCACCGTGACCTCGGTCGTGCAGATCCTCTACCAGGGTCCGGCCGAGCGCTTTGCGTGGGTGCTGCCGGTGCCGGGGCGTCCGGAGGTCGGCGTGTCGTCGAACCTCGCGTTCTCGCGTCTGCAGCAGGGCACGAACCCCTCGTACCGGCTGAACACCTCGCGCGAAGGACAGTGTCGTGAAGAGATCGAGGCCGACAGCTTCGGGCGCGGTCCGTCGGCGTCGCCGGGGGCCGCCGATGCCGCGGTCGCGTTTGCCGACGCGGCGACGGACGCCGGTCGAGTGATGGTCGTCGACTCCGGCTCCGTCGGCCCGTACGACTACGTCACGATCTCGCTCGATCCCGAGCTCGACGACCCGGCGGACGTCGCGGTCGAGTGGCTGCTCGACAACGGCTACGACGTGAACGACCTCGGGCGCGAGCGCCTCGGGCCCTACCTCTCGGCCGGGATGAACCTCATCGCGTTCCGCCTCACGAAGGGCAACAGCGACGGAACCATCCGACCCATCGTGCTCACGTACACGGGCACGCGCCCGATGATCCCGATCCGTCCGACCGCGGTCGCCGCGACCGACGACATGGGCGTGCTCGTGTGGGTGCTCGGCGCGCACCGCGCGGTGCCGACGAACTACCGCCACCTCGTGCTCAACGACGCGCTGCTCAACTGGTTCACCCCCGCCACGAACTACGACGACGTGGTGACGGAGGCCGCGAACGAAGCGGGTGGCCAAGGATTCGTGACGGAAGACGCGCGTCCGAGCTCGGAGCTGCCGCCCGTCTTCTTCGATTGGGAGGCGTTCGACGCGAGCGCGTTTGCCGGATTGAGCAACTTCCAGATGGTGCAGCAGGTGCTGAGCACCTACTCGGGTTGGGACGGCGTCAACGAGGTCGTGCGTGGGTTCATCTCGCCGCCCGAGGGCATCGAGCCCGAGGTCTTCTACGGCTGCCTCTTCTGCTACCTGAGCGAGGAGCTCCTCGCGGGGCTCGATCGCGACGCGTTCCTCGCCGCGATCGAAGAGGACGTGGTGGCGCCGATGCGCGCGACGCAGGAGCTGCTCCGCTCGCGACCCTTCTCGACGCGCATGTACACCACGATGAGCGCGGGCGAGATGTCGATCGATCCGGAGTTCGATCTGAACCCGGACCTCGGCGCCTACTCGAACCAACACTTCGCCGATCGCGTGATCGAGTGCCGTCGCGACGTCTACTCGTGGGAGGCGCCGTGGCGCACCACGTTGCCCGACGGAACGGTGGTGCGCGGCCGCGGCAACGTGTGGCCCTTCGGGCTCGGGACGGACATGCCGGCGGTGCGGGTGGTCGAGCAGACCGGCACCGCAGGTGAGCCGGAAGAGATCTCGAACAACTCGAGCGCCATCTCGCGCTCCATCGCGGATCACAACGCCGCCAACCCGCCGGGTGACATCGACGGCGACGGGCGACCCGATCCGATCCGCGGCGTGACGCTCGCGGGCGGCGGCGGTGGATGCAGCGCGGGCGGTGCGGGCGCGAGCGGGTTCGCGGTCGTGCTCGCGGCGCTCGGCTTCTCGCGTCGCCGGCGGAGGAGCTGATGCGGCTCGCGATTCTCCTCGTGCTGCTGGGCGTGATCGGCTTCGCGTTCGTTCCGCGCGCCCGCGCGTGCGGCGGGCTCGCCTGCAACACGATGGTCGGTCAGCCGGTCGCGCAGACGGCCGAGCGCATCCTCTTCGTGCAGAACGGCGACGGCACGGTGACCTCGGTCGTCGAGATCCTCTACGAAGGCGAGGGCGATCGTTTCGCGTGGATCCTGCCCGTGCCCGGACGGCCGGAGGTCGGTGTCTCGTCGGCGATCGTCTTCGACCGGCTCCAAGCGGGCACCACGCCGACCTACACGCTCACGACCACCACGGAAGGCAACTGCTCGGTTCCGTCGAGCGGGGGCGGCATCGGGTGCTCGGCGGACACGGCCGTGGCTTCGCCCGCCGCCGACGGCGGAACGATCGGTTTCGCCGACGCCGGCATGTCGCCGGTCGAGGTGATCGACTCGGGCAGCGTGGGTCCGTACGACTACGTCACGATCTCGCTCGATCCGAGCCTGCCGGACGCGGGCATGGTCGCGACGGATTGGCTCGAGGCCAACGGCTACAACGTGACGCCGCTCGCGGGCGAGCGCCTCGGTCCGTACCTCTCGGCCGGCATGAACCTCATCGCGTTCCGTCTGACCAAGTCGACGCTCGCGGGGTCCATCCGTCCGATCGTGCTCACGTACACGGGCACGCGGCCCATGATCCCGATCCGTCCGACCGCGATGGCGGCCGCCAACGACATGGGCGTGATGGTCTGGGTGCTCGGTCCACACCGCGCGATCCCGACCAACTTCCGGCACCTCGTGCTCGACGAGGCGCGCATCAACTGGCTGAGCCCCGGCACCACCTACGACGCGCTCGTCACGCAGGCGGCGGACGAGGCGGGCGGTCAGGGCTTCGTGACGGAGGACGCGCGGCGCTCCGAGGAGCTTCCTCTGGTGCACTTCGGAAACGAGACGACCGAGTCGCTCGTGGGTCTCGACGACTACGCCGCGGTCGAGCTGTCGACGCGGCGGTTCGGGACCTTCGACGGCTTTTCGGACGTCTTCGCCGCGCAGGTGGTGCTGCCCGAGGGAGTGTCGGCGGGCCAAGCGATCGGGTGCTTCTCGTGCGTGGTCTCCGCGCTCGACGAGGGCTTCGATCGCGCGTCGTTCGAGGAGGCGCTCGAGCGCGAGGTGATCGAGCCGGTGCTCGCGACGCAGCGCCTGCTTCGCACGCAGCCGATCGCGACGCGCTTCTACACCACGATGAGCCCCGACGAGATGACCGTCGATCCGGAGTTCGACTTCAATCCGGATCTTCCGCTGATCTCCAACGTTCATACCGCGCGACGTGTGATCGAGTGTCGGGGGGACACGACCTTCTTCGAGGCGCGTTGGCGCACGAACTTGCAGGACGGTCGCGAGATCCGCGGCGAGAACGCGACGCCGGGCTGGCCGGTGCCGACGTCGCTCCCGGCCGCGCGTCGCGTCGAGCAGCTCGGCACGAGCGGGGAAGCGACGATGGTCGTCGATCGCGGGCCCGAGATCGACGACGCGATCGAGGAGAACAACCGGCTCTATCCGAAACGCAAACGCGGCGGTGCGTGCGCGGCGGGCACCGAAGGTCGTGGCTCGGCGGGGCTCGCGTTGCTCGCGTTCGTGGGTTTCGCGCTGCGTCGTCGACGGTTCGTCTGAGCGCGTCGCGTTCGAGCGTCGCGTTCGGACCTCAGGGCGGATCGACGCCGTCCCAGCGCCTCGGGAGCTCGCCACGCGCGGTGAGCTCGCCGAGGCGTTCGTACGTGACGAGCTCGCCGCTCCGCAGGAAACGGCGCGCGTGCGCGACGATGCGGTGGAGCTGATCGGGATCGAAGGTCGGCGCGTCGCCCGCCTCGTAGCTCATCACGTTGCCGGGGACCCAGCGGTGCTTGGGGTTGCCGAAGAAGTGACCGAGCTCGTGCGCGAGGGTGATCGGGGGCGCGATCTCGGTGACGATCACGAAGTGGCGCTCGCGACGCCACGGGAGCCGCCAGTGCACGCCGCGTCGCCACTGCGTCGGATCGTCGACGTCGCGCATCGCGCGCACCACGAACGCGTTGATCACGCCGCGCTCGAGATGTCGCCCGAGGCCATGTCGGTCGTCACGGGTCTCGAGGTCGGCTCGGTCGAGCGGCTCGACGCTCGCGATCACGAACGTGATCCCGGCCGGCGCGAAGATCGTGCTCGCTCGTTCGGTTTGGGCGACGAGCCAGCCCTTGTCGCGCACCGAGTCGCCCGAGGCGTCACGCGCGACGCGGAAGCGGATCGGGAGCTGGACCCCGAGCGGCGCGGGCGGGGAGGGCATCACCGCGGGTGGAAGATCTCCCTCGTCCACGGCCGGCTGCGCGCTCGCGACGGTGGCGAGGAGGAAGAGGCAGAGCGCGATGCGGGCGAGCACGCGCGGATCGTGGCGGACGGAGGTGGGAGCGCAAGGGCGTCGGGGCGTCGGCGCGTCGTCTCGCGGCTCAGGCTTCCCGGACGACGGCTCGCGCTCGGCGGGCACGGCTCGGCGGCGGCCGCGAGCGCCGGCAGCTCCTCGGTTTGCGTCGGGGCGAACCCTGACGCAGTACGAGCGGCTTGCGTTCGCACCACCGAACGCTTCGGAGGACGGGAAGATGATGGGATTCGAACGGCGAGGAGCACGCTGGCTGCTCACGACGATGCTCGCGCTCGCGGCGGCGTGTGGCGACGACGACGGGATGATGGACGACGCGGGCCGCGACGGCGCGACGATGTCGGACGGCGGCGGCGATGGCGGGGATCGCTGCACGGGGATCGTGCAGTGCGCGGCGGTCGGCACGACCTGCGCGGGCGACGAGCTCGTGACGTGCGCGCTCGACGCGAACGGTTGCCGGGTGGAGACGCGTACGGATTGCTCTGCGAGCGATCAGGTTTGCGACGCGAGCGGCTCGGCCGCGGCGTGCGTGACGCCCGACCCGTGCGCGGACGTGGTGGACGCATGCGAGACCGAAGGCCGCTCCTGCGATGGCGACGCGCTCGTGATCTGCGCGCCCAACGAAGACGGCTGTCTCGTGGCGACGACCACCGACTGCGCGGAGATGCCGGGCGGCGCGTGCGACGACGGCGCGACCCCGATGTGTGTGCTCCCTGCCGATCCCTGCGAAGGCGTGGCCGACGCGTGCGAGACCGCGGGCACGAGCTGCGACGGAACCTCGCTCGTGACCTGCGCGCCGAACGCGTTCGGCTGCCTCGTCGAGACGGCGACCGACTGCGCGTCGCGCGCGGGCGGCACCTGCGACGCGACCGACGTCGCGGAGTGCACCTTCACGGGTGATCCCTGCGACGGCATCGACGAGTGCACGCCCGGCGCGCCGACCTGCGAGGGACCCTCGCTCGTGACCTGCGCGGCGGACGCCTTCGGCTGCTTCGTGCAGACGCGCACCGACTGCACCGAGGCGCCCTTCGGCTTCTGCGATGCCGACGCGGAGACCCCGATCTGCAGCACCGCCGCGGTCGATCCCTGCATGGGCGTCACGGAGTGCGAGCCGATCGGGCGCGCCTGCGACGCGAACGCGCTCGAGGTCTGCGCGCTCAACGCCTTCGGCTGCGCGGTCGAGACCCGCACCGACTGCACCACCGACGGCGACGTGTGCGACGCGACGAGCGGGATGGCGGCGTGCGTCGACCCCTGCACGCTCGTCGACGTCTGCGAGACCGCGACGTCGTGCGAAGGCCGCGAGGTCGTGACCTGCACGCCCGACGCGAACGGGTGTCTGGTCGAGTCGGATCGCACGAGCTGCGAGAGCGACGAGATCTGCGATCCGCTCATGGGAATGGCCGAGTGCGCGGACGATCTCTGTCCGGCGGCGCCGGCGGTGATCCTCGACTGCACGAGCGGCACCGTCGCGGGCAACACCGCGATGGGCTCGGCGACGATCACGAGCTACCCGGGCTGCACGGAATCGACGAACTACGGCGCGAACGAGCAGATCCACCGCTTCCGAAGCGCGACGCGCCAACGCGTGACCGTCGTGTCGACGCGCGGCGCGAGCACGTCGGATTTCGACCTCTTCGTGACGCGTCCCGCGGAAGGCGGCGCGTGCGCGAACGGGATGACTTGCGTCGAGGGCAGCGACGGAACGACCGGCACGGAGACGGTCGAGTTCGTCGCCGAGCCGAGCGAGCTCTACTACGTGGTCTACGACCGCTTCAGCACCGGCACCGACACCGACTACACGCTCGCCATCACCTGCGAGCCGATCGTGTGCGGCGACGGGATCGTCGCGCGCGAGGAAGCCTGCGACGACGGCGACACCGACTCGGGCGACGGCTGCTCGAGCACGTGCACGGTCGAGGAAGGCTCCGCCTGCGACGACTCCGAGCCCTCGGTCTGCAACACCATCACGTGCGGTGACGGCCGCGTGCAGGGCACCGAAGCCTGCGACGACGGCGACCTCGACGACGGCGACGGCTGCTCGATGGCGTGCGCGATCGAGGCCGACTACCTCTGCACCGGCACCGCGCCCTCCACCTGCGTGCTCGCGTGTGGCAACGGCAACGTGGAAGCCGCGCGTGGTGAGCAGTGTGACGACGGTGATCGCGACCCGGGCGACGGTTGCTCCGCGACCTGCACGGTCGAAGACGGCTTCCGCTGCACCGGCACCATGCCGACCACGTGTGTAGCGCTCGCGGCCAACGCCACTTGCGCGACCGCAGAAGAGGTGACCGAAGCGTCGAGCTACGTCGGCGTCTCGCTCGCGCTCGGCGGCGCGCAACCGACGGCCACCGGCTGTGGCGGCGGCACCAGCAACCGCACGCTCTACTACGAGGTGACGGTGCCGCCCTCGAGCCGCGTGAGCGTCACGACCAACGGCGGGTCGGGCACGAGCGACTTCGTGCTCTTCTTCCTCGACGCGTGCGATGCGGCAGCGTGCTCGTTCGCGACGGATGCGGCGCCGGAGCGCGGCACGATCACCAACGTCGGCGCGTCGCCCATCACGCGCATCGTCGGCATCCGCAGCTACAGCAGCGCGACGCCGAGCCCGGCCGACATCTCGTTCGCGTTCGAGTCCGTCTCGTTCGCGTCGAACGCGACCTGCGCGACCGCGACCCCGATCACGGCCACCACCACGCTGAGCGCGCAGCCGCTCGGCCAAGGCGGTCCGCGACCCACGGGCAGCGGCTGTGGCACCGGCGCTGGCGACACCACGCTCTACTACTCGGTGAGCATCCCGGCCGGGCAGCGCGTCCAGGTGCAGACCACGCCGGGCGCGGGCTCCGACATCGTGCTGATGACGCAGAACGCGTGCTCGGACGCGGGCTGCGCGTCGTTCACCAACACCGCGCCGGAGCGCACGACGCTCGAGAACACCACCGCCTCCGCCATCACGCGCATCGTCGCGGTGCGCCCGCTCGAGTCGTCGACCGTGCCCTTCGACATCGCGTTCACGTACGAGACGATCCCGACCGTCCCGAACGGGACCTGCGCGGGCGCGACGCCGGTGACGGAGTCGACGAGCTTCACGGGACAGGATCTGTCCGCGGGAGGCGCGCAGCCGACCGCGACCAACTGCGGTACCGGCACCAGCAACCGCACGCTCTACTACGCGGTGACGCTGCCCCCCTCCAGCCGCGTGAACGTCACGACCAACGGCGGATCGGGCGCGAGCGACTTCGTGCTCTTCTTCCTCGACTCGTGTGGTGCGGCGGCGTGCTCGTTCAACACGAACAGCTCGCCCGAGCGTGGCGAGTTGAGCAACCCGACCGCGTCGCCGATCACTCGGATCGTCGGCGTACGGAGCGCGAGCAGCCCCACGCCGGCGGCGCTCGACATCACGTTCGCATTCCAGTCGGTGAGCTTCGCGGAGAACGCGGCGTGCGCCTCGGCCACGCCGGTCACCGCCTCCACGACGTTCTCCGAGCTCGACCTGAGCGTCGGCGGGCCGCAGCCCACGGCGACGAGCTGCGGCGGCGGTGTCAGCAACCGCACGCGCTACTACGAGGTCACGGTCCCGCCGGCGTCGCGCGTCGACGTGACGACGACGGGGACCAGCACGGGCGCGGGTGACATCGTGCTCTTCTTCCTCGACTCGTGTGGGGCGGCCTCGTGCTCTTTCAACACGGACTCGGCGCCGGAGCGGGGCACGATCTTGAACACGGGCGCGGCTCCGATCACCCGCGTCGTGGGCGTGCGCAGCTACAGCAGCACGACCCCCTCGCTGGCGCAGATCGCGTTCGCGTTCTCCTCGCTGCCGTACACGTTCGCGCCGATCTCGGCTGCGTGCGTGGACGTCTCGGGCGGCACGGCGGCAACCGGTGTGACGGGCGACGACTCGGCGTCGAGCGCGCCGATCGCGTTGCCCTTCGCGTTCGACTTCTTCGGCTCGCCGGTCACGCACTACAGCGTGTCGAGCAACGGCCTGATGCAGCTCTGGCCGAGCGATTCGGGGACACCGAGCACGGCGGCCACGAACGCGTCCATTCCGTCCGCGTCCACGCCCAACGGCTACGTCGCGCCCTTCTGGGACGACCTCGAGCCGGCGGCCGGCGGTGCGAGCGTGGTGGTGCTGGTGGACGGCGTGGCCGGCAGCCGGCGCATGGTGCTCCAGTGGACCAACTGGCGTGCCTACAGCAACGCCAGCGGCGTGCTCACCTTCCAAGCCCACTTGGTCGAGGGCAGCGACGTCATCGAGTACCACTACTGCGCGATGAACGCGACGACCGGCACGCGGCACAGCGGCGGCAGCGCGACGATCGGCGTCGAAAACGTCGCTGGCACCAATGGAGTCCAGATCTCGTTCGACACCGCCGGCGCGGTGTCGACGGGCAGCGGCTTCCGCCTCACGCCTCCCTGAGCGCGAGCGCTCCGACGAGCGCATGAAACGAGGGAGCCCCTGGGAGACCGGGGGCTTTTTCGTGGGCGCCGAACGCCCGCGTGAACGTGGTCGCGCTCGTGCTCGTGAACGTGGTCGTTCGTAACGTAGATGGCTTCGTTCGTGTCGAGGCGGCCGCGTCTTCGTCATCGCTCCGCGCTCACCGCCACCACGTTCGCGGCTCCCTCGGCGTACGCCTTCGCGACGCGGCGGTCTCGATCAGAACCCGAAGTCGTCCGCCAGCTCGCGCATCGCAGGGCGCATCGACGGTCGCTCGTCGCTCGCGGGACGCGTCGATCGGCGCGGCGTCATCGCGCTCATGGTCTCGGTCGTGCGTGGGCGCGTGGCGGTTTCGGTTTCCGTCGTCGCCGTTTCGTCTTCCGGCGCGGCCGCTTCGTTCGCCGCGCCGTTCGCGGCAGTGTTCGCAGCGTTCGCGGCGGCTTCGACGGTCATGTTGGCAGCGTTCGCCGTCGCCTGGTTCGCCGCGTTCGCCGCGGTCTGGTCAGCGTTCGCTGCGTTCGCCGCGGCTTGGTTCACAGCGTTCGCCGCGGCCTGGTTCGCCGCGGCCTCGTTCGCCGCCGCCGCCTCAACCGTCGGGCTCGGTGGCGCGCCCACGATCTCCACGGCCGGCGCCAGCGGAGTCGCGGTCGGCTCCGGCGCGCTCCCGCTCGTCAGCGCGATCGTCACGCCTCCCGCGAGCGCGACCAACAAGCCGCCTCCGAGCGCGTAGAGCAGCCCGCTCGAACGCGACGTCTCGCGCGCGGGCGGCGCGGCCACGGGGGACGCGATCGAAGTCGACGGCACCGACGACGCGGGCAGCGGTGCGGTACCGCTGGTCGCGGAGTGCTCGGCCGAGATGAGCCCACTCGGCGACGAGAGGCCCGCCATGCTGATCGTCATCGTCCGCAGCGGCTCGTCGGCCTCCGCGCCGTCGACCACCACCGGCACGTCGAGCGCCTCCGCGTCGGACGCGAGCTTCGCGCGCTGCGCTTCGATCTCGTCCGCCATCACGGCGCGCAGCAGCTCCGCGAGATCCGAGCCGTCGAGCGACGCCGCGCGTGGCATCGCGTCCGCCAAGGCGCGCCGCATCTCGCGCGCGCTCGCGTAGCGATCGTTCGCCTCGCGGGACAGGGCCTTGAGCAAGATCGCGTCGAGCGCCGGTGGCAGATCGGACACGAGCTGGCTCGGCGGCACGATGGTCGGGTTGCGCACCTGCTCGAGCAGCTCGAGGTCCGCGCCGCTGCCCGAGAAGAGCCGCCGCATCGTGAGGCACTCCCAGAGCACGATCGCGAGCGCGTACACGTCGGTGCGACGATCGACCGCGCGCCCGAACGCCTGCTCGGGCGACATGTAGCGGATCTTCCCCTTCAGCATCGAGCCGGAGGTCTGCGTGCGACGCGACATCGCCTTCGCGACACCGAAGTCGATCAGCTTCACGTGCCCCTGCCACGCGAGCAGCACGTTGTCCGGGCTCACGTCGCGGTGGACGACCTCCATCGGCGCGCCGTGCTCGTTCTTCAGCTCGTGCGCGGCGTGCAATCCGTCGAGCACGTGGATCGCGACGTGCACCGCGAGCTCGGGTGTCATCCGCCGCTGCCGCTTCGCGAGCGCGCGCAGGAGCTGTCCGAGCGAGCAGCCCGCGACGTACTCCATCACGAGCAGGTGCGTGCCGTTGCTCTCGCGCAGCTCCTCGACGTGCACGACGTTCGGGTGCTGGATGCGCGCGCAGAGCAGCGCCTCGTCGACGAACATCTCCACGAACGACGGATCGTCCGCGAGGTGCGGGTGGACGACCTTGATCGCCACCGGCTTCGAGAATCCCGACGCGCCGGTGCGTCGACCGAGGAAGAGGGTGGCCATGCCCCCCGCCTTCATGCGCGCGACGATCTCGTAGTCCGCCACGCGGTCGCCTTCGCGAATCACGCGCCCATGGTACCTGAGCCGTCGAGCCCGCGCAGCTTTCACCGTCCGATCTTCGGGAGGGACGCTCTGCTCGAGAGCCCTCGGTGGATGTGCGTGTCGGGAGAATCCGAGGGGGGTTCACCACACCCCGTGCCTGACGCTACGCTCTTCCGATGCGGGTGACGTTTCTTCTCGCGCTCTTCCTCTCCACCGTCGCCGCGCTCGGCGCCTCGCCTGCGGCTGCGCAGGAGGCCTCCTCGTCGGAGATGGCCGCCGCGCGCAACCTCTTCCGGACCGGGCTCGCGCACGCGGAGGCCGGACGTTGGGAGCAGGCCCGGGCCGACTTCGAGCGCTCGTACGGGCTCGCGCGCGTTCCGGTGACGCTCTTCAACCTCGCGGGCGCGCAGGCCGAGACGGGCCAGCTCGTGCGCGCGGCCGAGTCGTACCGGCGCTTCCTCCAAGAGGCCAACGAGGGCCGCGCGGCGCGATACCGCGAGGCCGCGCAGACCGCGCTCGCGGAGCTCGAGCCGAAGATCCCCTCGGTGCGTCTGGAGGCCTCGGGCCTCGCCGAGCACGACGTCCTCCGCGTCGACGACGACGAGGTCGCGCGTGCGGTGCTGGGCATCGAGTACCCGCTCGATCCGGGCGAGCACCGCGTCGCGGTGTTGCGCGAAGGCTCGGTCGTCGTCGAAGAGACGTTCTCGCTTTCCGAGGGCGAGTCGCGCGCGGTGACCTTGTTGGTGCCTTCGGTGAACGTCGCGCCCGATCACGTCGCGCTCACCGAGGTGACGACCGAGACGCCCGACGTGACGACGGAGACGCCCCGCGAGCGCAGCGTCGCGCGCTCGCCCTGGCTGTGGATCGCGATCGGTGTGGTGGTGGTCGCCGGCGCGACGACCGCGATCGTGCTGGCGACGCGCGACGACGCCTCGCCCTACCAAGGCAACGCGGGCGTGATCCGCTTCGAGCTCGGAGGTGCGCGATGAGCCGCGATCTCGGAACCCACGCTCGCTTCGACGCGCACACGATCGGGCGTCGCGTGTTCACGAGCTTCGCGCTCGTCGCGTTCGCGCTCTCCGGCTGCAGCGCCAGTCACGTCACGCAGCTCGTGGTGGTGGTCGACTCCGATCTCGCGGTCCCCTCCGCGCTCGACGGGATTCGCGTCGAGATCGAGGGACCCTCGGGCATGACGCAGACGATCGAGCGCTCGCTCGTCGGGCCGGGCCGTCTCGAGCTGCCGATGAGCTTCTCGCTCGTGCCGGCGGGCGACGCGCTCGGACCGGTGGAGGTCGTGGCCACCGGCACGCGCGACGGCACCGACGTGATCACGCGGAGCGCGATCGTCACGCTGGTGCAGGACGAGTCGCGGGTGCTCGTGCTCTTCCTCGGCGCCAACTGCGTCGGGGTGGAGTGCGCGGGCGGCTACACGTGCGTCGAAGGGCAGTGCGTCGATCCGCGCATCAACGAGCTGCCGCCCTTCACGGGTGAGCTCCCGGTCGACGACGCGGGTGTGGTGGACGCGCCCGCGAGCGACGGGGGCGTGGGTGACGCGTGCCCACCCGAAGGTTGCGAGTGCGTCGAAGGAACGCCCTGCCGCACCGAGGCGGGATGCGAGGTCGGCGAGACGCGCTGCGACGCGGAAGGCAACGCGACGTGCGAGGTGACCGGGCTCGTGGAGGCGGGCAGCGTCTGTCGCGCCGCGACGAGCGAGTGCGACGTCGAAGAGGTCTGCGACGGCGAGAGCCCGGTGTGTCCGACCGACGCCTTCGTCGCGACCGGTGAGGCGTGCGACGACGGCTTCTGCGACGGGCTCGGCGCGTGCTCGAGCGGGTGTACGCCCGGCGCCGCATGCAGCACCGGCAACGTGTGCGAGCGCGGCGAGATCGAGTGCAGCGGCGGCGCGCCGCGTTGCGTGGCGGTGGGCGCGGCGTCGGCCGGCACCGTGTGTCGCGCGGCGGTCGGACCCTGCGACGCCGAAGAAGCGTGCGACGGAACGTCGACCGCGTGCCCCGACGATCGGTTCCGCAGCGCGAGCACGGTGTGCCGCGCGGCCGACGGCGTCTGCGATCTCGACGAGACCTGCACCGGCAGCTCCGCGCTCTGTCCGGGCGACGGCTTCGTCGAGACCGGCGAGGCGTGCCCCGGCGGGTTCTGCGACGGGCTGGGCGAGTGCAGCTCCGGGTGCACGCCCGGCGCGCAGTGCAGCACCGGCAACCCCTGCGAGCTCGGCCGAATCGACTGCGGGATGGGCACGCCGCGTTGCGTCGGAGCGGGCCCCGCACCGGCGGGGACGACGTGCCGCGACGCGAACGGCGTCTGCGACGTGGCGGAGACCTGCACCGGCTCGAGCACGACGTGTCCTGCGGACGGATTCGCGCCCAGCACGCGGGTGTGCCGCGACTCGGTCGGCGAGTGCGACGTGCCCGACTTCTGCAGCGGGAGCAGCGCCGCGTGCCCGGCCGACGCGCGGCGACCGTCCACCTTCGAGTGTCGCGCGTCGGCGGGCGTCTGCGATCTCGCCGAGAACTGCGACGGAACGTCGACCGGCTGCCCCGCCGACGTCCGGCGCCCGAGCTCGTTCGTGTGTCGTGGCTCCATGGGCGCGTGCGACGTGGCCGACACGTGCAATGGCGGCGTCGCGTGTCCCGCGGACGCGAAGCGCTCCAACGGCTTCGTCTGCCGCGCGGCGGGAGCGGGCGGCTGCGACGTCGCCGAGACCTGCAACGGCACCGGCAACGATTGTCCGTCCGACGGCTTCGCGTCGGGAGGCACGGTCTGTCGCCCGGCGGTGGCGGGTGGATGCGACGTGGCGGAGACGTGCAGCGGCATGTCCGCGACGTGCCCCGCGGACGTCGCGGCTCCGGGCGGAACCGTATGCCGTGCCGCGCGCGGCGACTGCGACGTCGCGGAGACCTGCAACGGGACGAGCACGTCGTGCCCGACGGACCAGCGGCGACCGAGCACCCACGTGTGTCGCGCGGCTCCGATCGGCGTGACCTGCGACGCCACGGAGACGTGCACGGGCACGACCGACACGTGCCCCCCCGACGGCTTCCGTGCGGCAGGCGAGGTGTGCCGCCTATCGCGCGACTTCGAGTGTGACCTCGAAGAGACCTGCTCGGGCTCTTCGCCGACCTGTCCGACGAATCAGTTCGCACCCGACGGGATCGCGTGCATCGGGCCTGGCTACTGCCGAGGACGGTGCTCGTTCGGCAACTGCGAAGAGACGTGGATCGGACCTGGGATGTGCGCGATCGAATGAGCGAGCGACGGCGAAGCTGATTAGAAGCTCGGCCGATTTCGCAAGCCGCCCTACCGGACGGCGCGCAGCGAGCGAAGCGAGCGAAGGCTCGTG
>CALJLK010000560.1 GCA_937982655.1 uncultured Sandaracinus sp. | reverse complement strand
GGGTGATGTCGGCGTCGAGGATCTCGACCGAGAAGCCCTTGGTGCCGTCGTTCCGCTCGAACTCCCGGACGTTCAACGCGCCGGAGATGCCGACGCGATCGCCCTTGGCGAGCGAGCGCTGGAGCGCCTCGGCGCGGCGGCCGAAGAGCGACGCGCGACACCACGTGGTCAGGGTCACCCACTCCTCGCCGCGCTTGGTCCGCGCGTCGATCGCGATGCGGAGCTCGAGCACCGAGAGGCCCGAGCGGGTGGTCTTCATCTCCGGGTCGGCCCCGAGTCGGCCGATGGCGCACAGCTTGTTCATGTCTCTTCCTCCTCCGCGCCCCGGGCGGCCCCACGGGCTCGAAGCATCGAGCGCGTGGAAGCTCACCAGCTACAGGGCCCCGAGCGGCCTCTCGCGCCGTCGTTCACGGTCGCGGGAAGGGCTCGGAGCATCGGGTCGGGTCGCGACGATCGGCGGTCCGATCGAATGTCGCGGACCGTATCACCGGCCTGTGTCGCCCGCGAGCGCCTACGAGCGTGGTCCCGTGCGGCCACACCGACCACGATCGAGCACGCAGCATCGCCGCCGTTCGAGCGTACGCTCGGGCGCGATGCGTCGACTCCTCCTCACGCGTGGTCCTCAGGGCGCCGGCAAGAGCTCGTTCCTGCGCGAGCTCGGCGTCGGCCCGTGGTCGCTCTCCGCCGATCAGCTCCGCGAGGCGTACGCGGGTCCGCTCCTGCGCGTCGACGGCCGCTTCGGGGTGCCCCAGGTCCACGACGCGATCGTGTGGCCTACCCTCTTCGCGATCGTCGAGCGACGCATGGAGCGCGGCGAGCTGCTCGCGATCGACGCCACCCACCGCGACGCCGCGAGCCTCGCGCCCTACCTCGCCCTCGCTCGCGCGCATCGGTACCGCGTGCTCTGCGTGGACTTCTCGACGATGCCGCTCGAGCGCTGCCTCGCGCAGAACGCCGCGCGACCCGAACCATTCTCGATTCCGGAGGATGTCGTGCGTGACACCCACGCCGCGTGTTTGCTCGCGACCCTGCCCGACGAGCTCTCGGTCGTGCGCTGGTCGAGCGAGGGCAGCCACCTCGACCGCGCGCGGGCGTTCTTGGAGGAGCCGATCGTCGATCTCTCGCACGCGCGGGCGATCACCTACGTCGGCGATCTCCAAGGCACCGCGACCCCCGTGCGCGCACTCTTCGCGGACGGGCTGCGCGACGACGAGCACTACGTCCTCGTGGGCGACTATTGCGATCGCGGGAACGAGAACGGCGAGTCGCTGGCGTTCGTACGTTCGATCGCGGAGCGCGAGAACGTGACGTTGCTCTTCGGCAACCACGAGGAGCACCTGCACCGCTGGGCGCGCGGGTGGGCCGCGAAGAACGAGGAATTCGCGTTGCGGACGGTGCCGCAGCTCGTGCAGGCGGGGCTGACGCCAGCCGACGTCGACGCGCTGCTCGATCGTCTTCGGGACGTGTCGATGCACACCTGGCGTGGCTTGCACGTGCTCGCGTGTCACGCGGGCATGTCGACCGTGCCTTCGAAGCCGGCGTGGATCTCGACGCACCAATGGGCGCGCGGAACGGGGCCCTACGAAGAGCCGGTGGATGCGCAGTTCGACGCGCAGGCCCCCGCGGGGTGGATGCAGGTGCATGGCCACCGAAACCACGGCGACGTGCCGACCCTCGCGGCGCGCCGGAGCTTCAACCTGGAGGGTCGCGTGGAGCACGGCGGCGAGCTGCGTGCGTTGCGCCTCGCGCTCGAGACGACCGGACACGCGCCCGGTGGGGAGCCGGAGGGGGTGCTCGCCCCGCGTGTGACGCCGATCGCGATCGGCCCACGCGGCGAACGACGGTGAGCGGCGACCCCGCCGAAGCAGCACCGCTGTCCGAGATCCCGTCCCAGGAACGAGCTCGGGTTTGAGACTGTGTCCGAGACCAAGTCCGTGTCCGAAAGTCCGTGTCCGAAAGTCCGTGTCCGAGACCAAGTCCGTGTCCGAGACCAAGTCCGTCGTCGTTCCGACTTCCATTCTGGCGAGCACGAGGACGTCCGGATCTTGGTCGGATGCACGGACGACGCGCCGAGCTGGCGCGAAGCCGCGAATGACACCCCGTCGATAATCTCAGCAAATTCCGGAAGAAACGAGCTTCCTGCGGGCGGTACGCCGACTGCAACAGAGCGCTGCGTGCGTCTCCTTCTTTCGCTCGTGGTCGTCGTCCTGCTGGCTTCCGTTCCGGTTCGCGCGCAGACGGTGCGTGACCTCGCGAACCGCGGCGAGTGCAGCACCGCGGGGCTCGAAGGCATCTCGCGGCAGCTCGCGGAGGCGCAGATGTGCCTGCGTCCCGGAGCCTTCGTGCGGTTCGCGCCCGCGACCGGCATCACGCTGCAGACCTCGCGTGTGCACCCCTACCTGCAAGCGACCGCGCGCGACGCGTTGCACTCGGCCGCCTCGCGGGTCGCGATCACGGTGACGAGCGCGTTCCGCACCCTCGCCGACCAATACGTCCTCTACCACTCCGGTGGCTGCGGGCTCGCCGCGCGGCCGGGACAGAGCAACCACCAGACGGGGCGCGCGGTCGACGTGAGCAACTACTCCGCTGCGCGCAGCGCGCTCGAAGCCGCCGGCTGTGCGTGGCTCGGCTCGTCCGATCCGGTGCACTTCGACTGCCCCGGCAGCGACCGTCGCAGCGACGCGGTGCTCGCGTTCCAGCGTTTGTGGAACGCGAACAACCCGGGCGATCGCATCGACGAGGACGGCGTGTACGGCCCGCAGACCGAAGCGCGCCTCTCGCGTTCGCCCGCGGGTGGGTTTCCGATGAGCGGCTGTGGCTGCGAGCCGGGCTGCGACGGCGGCTCGATCGTGCGCGCGGACTGCACGCGACAGGCGTGCGAGGGCGGGCTCGTGTGCACGACCGAAGGCGGGGCGCGCTGCGTGGATCCGGCGTGTCCCGCGACCGGCACCACCACGAGCTGCGAAGGGGCGAGCGTCCTGAGCTGCGCGGAGGGCGTCGCCACGCGGAGCGCGTGCGGAGACGGCGAAGCGTGCGCGGCGGGGATGTGCGTCGCGGCGGTGTGCGCGGACGTGGAAGGATCCGTGTGCGTCGACGATCGAACCATCGCGCTCTGCCGCGGTGGCGCGCTGGTGGAGACGCGTGTGTGCGACCTCGGCTGCGCGGCGGACGCGTGCGCGAGCGCACCAAACGTGGGCGACGCGAGCGTGGGCTCCGACGCGGGCGTGCCGGACGACGACGGAGGCACGCGCGTGCCGACGTCGGCGAAGGGCGGCTGCGCGACGACCGGTGACGCGCGCGGTCTCGCCTGGCTCTTCGCCGCGGCGTGGGTGCTGCGACGGCGGAGGCGCGCGTAGGCTCGCTCTCAGCTTCTTTGAGGGTCTGTCGCCAGACCCTTCAGCGCCAGCCCGTCGTCGACGGCACGCCGACGGAGTACCGACGGAGCACGGTGTCGAGGTCGGTCGCGAGCTCCAGGTTTCCACCCGTCCGCAGCGCCATGAGCACGTTCGCGGTCTGCACCGCCATCCGCAGCAGCGGCGTGGTGCCGACGACCGCGATCGCGTGTTTGATGTAGCCGGGCGTCCGGCGACGCATGCGATCGAGGTAGCGCTGGCGCGCCTCCGAGTCGTAGCCCCGCAAGACCCGCCAATCGTGGATGATCGTGATGCCGCTTTCGGCCTCGAGCTCCGCGCGTCGAACCTCGATCACGTGGTCGATCGCGTCGTGCAGCGCGTCCACCGTGGTGACGGTCGCGTGCGGGTCGACGAGCTGGTTCACGAAGACCGCGGGCGCGATGAACCACGCGAACCCGAAGCGGTCGTCGACGAGCTGACGCGGCCACGCGTCGAGGGGAGGCTGAGGGCGGATCATGACGAGGGGGACTCGTAGTCGCCTCGATCGATAGCACCTCGCGCCAACCCGAGGATACGGATGTCCGCCGAGCACCGGACGCGGACATGTCCGAACGGAGGTCGTGCAGCGCTCGAGCGACCCGAAACCTCGCGCTCGAGCACCAACGCTCAGAACCCGATCGGAACCCGCGCCCCGAACCCGATCAGAACGGATGCCGAGAGGCGAACGTCGGCGCGCGATCCTCGTGGACGTCCCACTGCTCGATCTCGCGCGCGACGAAGTCGAGCAGCGTGCAGTTGCTGCGGTCCTTTCGGTAGAGCGTGCCCGCGTTGACGATCGTGAGCTCCGCGATGCGCCGCACCATGCGCACGTGCGTGTGCCCGGCGATCACGAGCCGTTCGCCGCTCGCGAGCAAGATCTTCAGGGCCACGTTCGCGTCGAGCTCGCGGGGGCCGTGGCGCGGCAAGAGCAACGTCATGTCGTCGTCGCCGAGCCCGTGACAGAGCAACGCGTCGCCCGCGGCCGTCTCGAGCCGACGCGTGGTCGGCAGCGCGCTCGTCCAGGCCAGGGCGTCCGCGTCGAGCCGCCGGCTCACTCCGCCGAGCTTCGGCAGCGCCTCCAGCAACCAACGCTCGTGGTTGCCGCGCACCACGAGCGCGTCTACGTCGCGCAGCCGGCGCACGCACTCCGCGTCGCTGCCCATTCCGTCGACGAAGTCGCCCACCTGCAGCACGCGCTCCACCCCGCGCGCCGCGAAGAAGTCGAGCACCCGCGCGAGCCGCGTCTCCTCCGCGTGCACGTCTCCGATCACACCGACGAAACGAAGCACCCGGCGAGCATGTCAGCTTCTTCGTGCTCCCGCCGCGCGCACGCGCGCACCACGCCTTCGACGCTCGGCACGAACTCTGCTCGGCATGGTCTGAGGCGCGACCACGCGAAGGACTGACACCATGCGACACACCCTCTGGCTTCTCGTGCTCCTCGGCTGCGGCTCCGATCCCGTCGCGCTCGACGCAGACGCGTTGTGCTCGGATCTCGCGGCCTACGAAGGCGTCGAGGTCGACCTCGACGTCACGCTCGATCCGAACGCGTTGCTCCGATGGTCGAGCTCCGCTGCGCTCTGCGGAACCGACATGCCCTGCTGCAACATGGCCGCGTACCACTACCTCGTGCCCGGCTGCGGCGCCGTCGCGGTCGCGCTCGTGCCGCCCGAAGGCGACGAGATCCCCGAGCTCGCCTGCGAGAGCCGCGGCGGCAACTCCACCACCGAATGCGCCGAGTGCGACACCCCGGGCTCACGGCGCGTGGTGGGCGCGCGGGGCGTGCTCGGCGCGGAGACGGTGGGCGTGCTCGACGGCGGGCGCTACCGACCGCTCGCCGTCACCCGCGTTCGGCTCGCCGCGGAGTGACGACGCTCCGGCGGGTCATGCCGCCACGCCGCGCGCTCCGCAGTTGGATCCGTCGGCGGCTGACCCGCCGACTCGACGGTTGCGTCTCAATCCTCGATCCGGCGGCCCGGGCTCACGATCAACACGCGATCCGTGCTCAGCACCCAAAGCGTTCCTTCCGGATCCGACTCCACGTCCACGAACGAAGTCACCGGCAAGACGTCGGCGCCGTAGATCTGCCAATCGGTTCCGTCGTAGCGCACGAGGCCGCTCGGGCCCGCGCCCCAGACGTCGCCGTTCGGGTCGAGCGCGAGCGCCAGCGGACGGGCGGCGCGCACCGCTTGGGGCATGCGGAACTCGAAGCTCTGGCGGAAGTAGTAGCCGGGGCCCTCCGCCGCCGCGACCCACACGCGGTTGCCGACGCCGAGGAGCACGTCGCTCACCACCTCGCCGCGCACGCCGCGCGCTTCACCGAAGGTCACGCTCTGCGAGTCGCCGTGACGCACCGCGCCGACCACCGACGAGAACCACGCGTAGCCGGTCTGCGCGAGCTCCACGTTGCCGACGTCGTCGGGGAGCTGGAGCGCGCCGCTCCCGCCCGCAGGCTGGCCGACGTGGTGGTGCAGCACGTCTTCGGTGCGCGCCGAGATCTGCACCACGCCCTTGCGCCGCGTCTGCCCGTTCTCGGTCACCCGCACCGCGACCCACGCGGTCTCGTCGTCGTTCACGCCGAGAAAGGGCAGCGACGCGATCGTGACGTTCGGGGCGAGCGTGCCCGTCTCGGTCGCGACTCCGCCGCCCTCGGCGGGCTCGACCATCGTGGTCGGCGTGCCCGCGCCGAGCAGGCGGCGCTCCACCACCAGCGTCCAGCCGTCACCTTCGCGGCGGTACACGCGGATCGCCGAGGGATCCGCGGGCACGGTGGCTGCGAGGTAGAGCCCACGCGACGCGGCGGCGATCGCCCACGCGCGCGCGTCGTCGGGCGTCGCGACCGGCACGAACGCGTCGTCCTGCCAGCGCCCCACCCGTCCGAGCGTGTCGATCGTGTGCACCCGTCCACGCTCGTCCGCCGCGATCTGCAGGTCACGCTCGTCGACGAGCGAGCGGCTGCTCCGTCGCGCGCCCACGCCGCTCGCGTCGAGCGTGGCGAGCCCGCGGTTGCGATCCGCGATCACCACGCGTGCGCCGACCGTCTTCGCGAAGCTCGCCGCGCTCGCGACGCGCGCGAGGTGCTCGATGCCGAAGCCGGGCGCCGCGACGGTGGGTGCGTTCGGGGGCACCGACGCGAGCGACACCGGATCGCGACGCTCGACGGTGCCGTCGACGGCCGCGCGACCGATCCCCGCGCGGTAGGAGAGCGCCGGCCGATGCGGGCCCCGCGAGAGCGCGCGCAGCGGCACGCCGGTCGAGCGCGCGGCCTCGCGGATCGCGAACGCGTGCTCGGCCGTGATCAGGATCGCGTCCGCCCCGAGGCGCGCGAGACCGATCGGACGGGGGTCGAGGTCGGGCACCGTGTAGGTGGTCCAACGCTCGCCGTCGAAGAAGACGATCCACGCGTCGCTCGGGCTCTGCACGAGCGCGAGCGCGCGGCCGCTCCCCGCCGGCACCACGCCGCGCACGTAGCCGCCGGGCAGCCCGCCCGCTTCGCCGTGCTCGCGGATCACGTCGCCTTCGACGTAGAGCAGCCCCCGCGTGGTGCCTACCCAGAGGTGCTCCTCCGGGCTCGGCCAGATCCCCGTGCACGCGAAGGGCTCTCCGAAGGTCGTCCAACCTTCGTCGGCCGCTGACCCGGCCGACCGAGAAGGTACGAGGCGATGCACCGCGAGCCCCGTGGCGCCGCACGCGTAGGTCGTGCCGGTGGAGAGCGAGGCGAGCGCGACGAGCTCACCGATCGGAGCCGTGCCCATCGGCTCGAGCGCCGCGCCGCGCATGCGCACGATGCCCGCCGCGGTGCCGATCAGGAGCGCGCCGTCGGAGGTGGCGGCGAGCGCGCGCACGTCCGGCGAAGGGAGCCCCTCGAGCACGCGGGTCGGAGCGGCGTCGCCCTCCGCGAAGAGCAGCACGCCGCGATCGGTCGCGGCCGCGAGCGCGCCGCTCACTTCCGTCACGTCGCGCACGTCGTCGAGATCGAAGATCGCGTCGACCGCGCGCGTGAGACCGCCGACCTGGAGGGTGGCGTCCGGCGTGGTCGAGACACGCAGCCCGCTCGGGCTGCAGGATGCGAGGACGAAAGCGAGAAAGAAGAGGCGTTTCATGGGCGCTCGAATCGAAGAGAGAGTTCTCGGAGGAGGCGACGGGATCTCGCGGAGAGTCGAGATCCGCCGCGACGAATCTCGGATGAGAAGCGCTCGGCGCGTGCGCCGTCGCTCAGGCGGTCTTCGCCTCCAACCACTCGATCACGGGAGTCTCGCAGCTTCGACCCGCGAAGCGCGACATCTGCTGGATCCCGGTGGGGCTCGTGACGTTCACCTCGGTGAGCTTGCCGCCGATCACGTCGAGGCCGACGAAGAAGAGCCCGTCCGCGCGCAGCTTCGGGGTCACGGTCTGCACGATGTGCCGATCGGCGTCCGTGAGCTCGGCTGGCTTCACGCTCCCGCCCACGTGGATGTTCGAGCGCACGTCGTCCTTCTGCGGCACCCGCAGGATCGCGCCGAGGATCTGCCCGTCGATCAGCAGGATACGTTTGTCGCCCTCGGTGACCTCGGGGATGAACGACTGCACCATCGCGAGCCGCTTGCCGAGTCGCGTGACGTGCTCGACCAAGCCGTTGAAGTTCTTGTCGCCGTCGAGCAGCGCGAACACGCCTTCGCCGCCGTGACCGTCGACCGGCTTGATCACCGCGCGCCCCCCGACCTCCGCCACGAACTCCTTGATGCGCGCCTTGTTCGCGCTCACCAGCGTGCGCGGCGTGAGGTCCGGGAAATGACACGCGTAGAGCTTCTCGTTCGCGTCGCGAAGCCCGCGCGGATCGTTGACCACGAGCGTGCGCTCGCCGCGCAGACGCTCCAGCACGAGCGTGAGCCAGAGGTAGTCGGAGTCGAAGGGGGGATCCTTTCGGATCAGCACCGCGTCGATCGTGGCGCCGACGTCGACGCGCTCCGGCTCGCCCAGCAGGATCGGCGCCTCCTTCACGCGCTGCATCGTCGCGCGCCGCACGGTCGCGAAGACGCGTCCGTCGGTGAGCTCGAGGTCCGACGCGAGCGCGTGGTCGACGCGGTGTCCGCGCGCCTGGGCTTCGAGCATCAGAGCAAACGACGTGTCGGCGTCGACCTGCACGGTCGAGACCGGATCCATCACGACGAGGACGCGCATCGCAGATGCGGGTAGCACCGCCGGGCACCGCCGGACAAGGGCGAGCGTCCGCGCGGAAGCGTGAGAGGATGGGCTCGTCGCTCGGGGGGGTGACAGCGCCGTCGATGTCTCGAGCTCGCAGAATCACCCTCCGCATCGGTCCCCCGAACGCCACGCCGCGACGCGGCGAGGTGCCGGACGTGGTGTACGCGCTGGCGGCCGGGTACACGCTCGGCGAGATCCGGCAGTGGGCGGGCGAGGCCGTGCCCGGGGAGCTGGACGTGCGTCGCCAGCTCGCGCTCCGTCGCGTGCTCGGGCGCTGACGTCGACGCCACGCGCCGATCGACTTCGCAAGGCGCGCGACGCGTGCCACGCTCTGTGTCCCGTGTCGCTCGCCGCTCCTCGCACGACGCCTGCGCCTCCGCCCACGTTGCAGACGTTCGCGCCGGGCGACTTCGAGCCCACCGCGCACTTCTACGATCGCGTGCGCAACGCGCAGCTCCACCCGCTGGTGCGCAACTTCCTCCAGCTCGGCAACCACCGCATCGCCGAGCGCTACGTGCACCTGCACCCGGAGGCGAAGCGCGACGGCGTGACCTCGCTGCTGCAGAGCGCGCCCAAACACTTTCGTTGGGGCGGCGCGGACCTCTTCCTCGCGACGAGCGAGCGCGGCTACCGGCAGATGGTGGTCATCGAGACCAACTCGTGTCCGTCGGGCCAGAAGTCGATGCCGCTGGTCGACGAAGCGGACGAGCACGCCGGCTACCGCACGCTCGTCGCGGGCGCGTTCCTGCCGCTGCTCGACGACAAACGGAAGCTCGCCACCGGCGGGCTCGCGGTGCTCTACGACAACAACCCGATCGAGGCGTCCGGCTACGCGGCCACGCTGGCGGATCTCACGGGCGAGCCGGTTCACCTCGTGCCGTGCTTCGTGGGCGACGAAGATCCCTGCTGGCGCTTCGACGACGGAACCCTCGAGGTGCGCCTGGAGAGCGGCTGGCAGCCGATCCGCGCCGCGCTGCGCTACGTGACGCAGCGCCCGTGGACGCGCATCGCGCCGATCACCAAGACGCTGATCTTCAACCCGGTGCTCGCTTGCCTCGCGGGCGGGCGCAACAAAGCGGTCGCGGCGAAGGCCTACGATCTCTTCAACGCCGACGCGCGCATCGAGGGCCTCAAGCTGCGCACGCCCGAGACGATCTGGGACGTCTCGCGCAACGAGGTGCCGCTCTGGGTGCAACGCATGGGCGGCGTGGCGGTCGTGAAGAACCCGTACAGCAACGCCGGACAGGGTGTCTACACGATCACGAGCCAACACGAGCTCGACGCGTTCATGGCGAGCGACCAGCGCTACGACCGCTTCATCGTGCAGGCGCTGATCGGAAACCTGCGTTGGAGCAGCCACGGTCGGCAAGGTCGGCTGTATCACGTCGGGACGGTTCCGGATAAGAGAAGCCGCATCTACGCCGCCGATCTGCGTTTCATGGTGGGTGCCGGTCCGAACGGCTTCTTCCCCGTCGCGATCTACGCCCGACGCGCGCGCAAGCCGCTCGAAGCGGAGCTCCCGGACGGTGCTTCGAGCTGGTCGATGCTCGGCACGAACCTCTCGGTCAAAACCGAAGACGGCGGCTGGGACACCGAGACCGAACGACTTCTTCTCGTCGACAGCCGCGACTTCAACAAGCTCGGCATCGGCGTCGACGATTTGATCGAGGGCTACCTACAAACCGTGATGGCGGTGACCGCGATCGACCGCATGGCCAACCGGCTGGTGACGAGCAAAGGCGTGTTTCGCAAGCGCCTCTTCTCGTCGCTCAACCCGGACGCCGCGTTGGTGGACGAGATCGTGTGAGGGGCGCGCGGCGGGTCGAGGTAGCTGCCGCTCGCGCGTTCGGAGGTCGAGTCGTCACCGCGCACCGTCGCCGCGTAACCACGCGCAGGCACGACACGTCACCAGCAGTCACTACGGGCAAGCCGGTGTCCGCACGGGGTCCACGCGGTCTCCACGCGGCTCGAGTCACTACGTCGTGACCCTTTCGTGTCGGCGCGCCATCCAGGTGACGCGTCCGCGATCCCGTCGCCGTCGGCCTCACACCGTCGTTGCCACGCCACGCACTCCCTGCGCACGCTCCCGCTCGCATGGCCGGCCTCCTCCCCGACGGCGTCTCCGCCGCCAAAGAGCCCGCGGACGGAAAGCTGTCCGCCTACCAGAAGCGGCTCTTCGTCTTCTTGAGCGTCGCGACCTTCTTCGAGGGGTACGACTTCTTCGCGCTCACGCAGATCCTGCCGAACCTCCGCGAGGATCTGCAGCTCGACAAGGACGCCGCGGGCTTCTTGGTCGGCGTGATCAACATCGGCGCGATCCTCGCGTTCTGGATCGTGCGCCGCGCGGACATCTGGGGCCGCAGCCGCACGCTCACCGTCACGATCGCCGGCTACACGATCTTCACCTTCCTCACCGGCTTCGCGCCCGACGTCTACACCTTCGCGATCGCGCAGCTCGTCGCGCGCGTGTTCCTGCTCGGCGAGTGGGCGATCTCCATGGTGATCGCGGCCGAAGAGTTCCCCGCCTCCAAGCGCGGGCTCGTGATCGGCGTGGTGCAGGCGTGCAGCAGCCTCGGCTCGATCTTCTGCGCAGGCATCATGCCGCTGCTCCTGAAGACCGACTACGGCTGGCGCACCGCGTACTTCGTCGGGATCGTCCCGCTCGTCATCCTCGCGTTCGCGCGCCGCTCGCTGAAGGAGACCGAGCGCTTCGCGGCGCTGCGCGCGGAAGGAAGACCGCACGAGTCGCTCTTCGCGATCTGGAAGACGAAGTACGCCAAACGCGTGCTCCTGCTCGGACTGCTCTGGTTCGTCTCGTACATCCCGGCGCAGAACGCGGTCGCGTTCTGGAAGGAGTTCGCGATGGGCGAGCGCGGCTTCGACGACGGACAAGTCGGGCTCGCGATCAGCATCGCGGCCGTCGGCTCGATGCCCTTCTTGTTCTTCGTCGGACGTTTCCTCGACGTGGTCGGCCGCAAGCCGGGCGCCGCGATCATCTACGGCATCGGCGCGCTCGGTGTGGTGCTCTGCTACACGCTCGAAGGCGTCTGGCCGCTCACCTTCGCGCTCATGGTCGGCATCTTCGCCTCGAGCGCGTACCTACCGATCCTCAACGGCTACACCGCGGAGCTCTTCCCGACCCACCTGCGCGGCATGGCCTTCGCGTGGTCGAACAACCTGATCGGCCGCCTCGGCTACGTGCTCTCGCCGATCGCGGTGGGCTTCATCGTGCGCGAGACGGACGCGTTCGGGCCGGTGATCGCGTCGACCGCGATCTTCAACCTCGTCGCGATCGGGTTGGTGTTCTCGACGTTGCCGGAGACGAAGGGCCGCGAGCTGGAGGACACCGCGAGCGCGTGAGCGTCAGGCGCGTCGTCGACGTCGCATCAGGATCGCGGCGACGAGCCATCCAGGCAGCGCGCCGATGCCCGTCGCGGCCGAGCATCCACCACCGCCGCCACCGCCTCCGCCGGCATCGACGTCGCCGACGCCCGCGTCCAAGTCGAGGCTCGCGTCGTCGCTCGACGTTCCCGCGTCGCTCGACGTGCCCGCGTCGCTCGACGTGCCCGCGTCGCTCGACGTGCCCGCATCGGCGCTCGCTCCAGCATCCGGCACTCCGGCGTCCTCGCCGCACATCGGCATCCGCAGATCCACCGGACACACGAGCGACGCACCGTCGCAGCTCTCCGCGAGGTCGCAGGCGTCGCTCGCTCCGCGGCACTCCACCCCTGCGGCGCGCGGTGCGCACGCGCCGTCCGTCGCGGCGCCTTCCGACGCGCGGCACGTCGCGCACGCGCCGTCGCACGCGGCGTCGCAACACACGCCGTCGACGCAGACCCCCGAGGCGCACTCGGTCGCGTCGCCGCACGTCGCGCCGGGCACTCCGCTCCAGTCGAATCCCACGGCGCGCACCTCGAACGTCGGGCCCGCCGAATGGCGCGCGGCAATCACCCAGTTGCCCGGGCCTACCCGGACCACGTCGAGCGAGCCGATCGATCCCGAGCTCGACTCGTCCACGAGCTGCTCCTCCCGCAGCACCCCGGTGGCCGACAGGCGACGCGCACGCACGGTCGAGAACGAGACGACGTCGTCGCCGATCATCCGAGTCTCGCTGAGAATTCGGAGCACACCGAGCTCCGGGCCGTCCGCGACCACCGCGAACGAGCGAACGTCTCCCGCGGGGCCGGCAGGCCAGAGCTCGAAGCCCGTGAGGTCCAAGACCTCGCCCGTCGGCGTGACGCGCGCGCCTCGAATCGAGGGCATCGAGTCGACCGCGTTGCTCCACGCCACGACGAAGACGTCCCCGAGCCACACGACCTGCGGACGCAGTTGGTTCCCGTCGCCGGTGCCGATCGCGAAGGGGTCGCCGACCGCGGCTCCGGTCGCGTCCAAACGTACTCCGTAGACCTCGCGGCCGCGCCCGTCCCGCAACTCCGACCACACCGCGAGGTAGGCATCTCCGCCGCGTGCGATCGCGACGTCGGGCGCCGAGACCTCGCGCACTGGCACCGCCGCGTCGCCCTCGGCCACACCGATCGTGCTCATCCGACGGGTGGTGATCGAGGTGCCGCCCATCAGCGCCAGCAGGTGCGTGGGCGTGCTGACGACGTCCGAGTTGGTGCTCGTCCCGAGCGTGGCGAACGACGCCTCCAGGCGCGTGCCGTCGGGGGCGAGGCGTGTCGCTTGCGCGGTGCTCCGCTGCACCACCGCGTAGTACCCGTCCGCGTAGGCGGCGAGTCCGACGGGATCCCGCGTCGCAGCGCCGAGCGAGGTCAACGGCCCGAGAACGCCCTCGTTCGAGAGCGCGCCCACGCGGTACTCCTCCGTTCCGGTGAGGTCGTCCGAGAACGCCACCAAGACCGAACCATCACGCGCCGCCAACGACGGGTAGTTCTGCGTGACGGCGTCGCCGAACGAAGGCAGGTCCTCGGTCGCGACTCCGGCCGCGACGGAGTAGATCGCGGCGTCGGTCCAACACGCCGTCGTCGTGCACGCGAGCACCTGGGCGTCGGACCGGAAGGTCGTGAGCGGCCCCGCCGGAGGAACGTGCACCACGTCGCCTCCGACGCCGATCGCGAAGCACTCGCCCGCGCTCGTGCAGCCCACCTCGTTCGCCGGCGACGGGCCTTCGATGCTCGCGATCGAGACGAGCTCCGCATCGCTCCCTTCGAACGCGCTGCGCCACAACGCGAGGGCCCTGCGCGTGTCACCGAACGAGACCACGACGCGACCACCCCCGAGCGCGGCGTGGACGAAGGCGCCGGTGACCGCGGCGGGCGGGAGCGTCACCGGGGTCCCGACGACGAAGTCGTCGACGGGAACGAACCCGACCGAGGTGGCGCTCGCGTAGGCGATCACGCAGCGCGTGCCGTCGCAGGCGAGGTCCACCGCCGTTCCTGCGACGGTGGCCGTCACGGTGGGGGACACGACGGAGAACCCCGAGGCGGGGAGACGGTAGAGGTGCACTTGCGACGCTTCGGCCCCGACCACGACCGCGTAAGCGACGATCTCCGAGCCAGCGCGTACGACCCCCGAAACGTCGGAGGCGCCGGAGAGATCGAGCGTCGCGGTGCCGACGCGCGATGCCTCGCGCGCCACGAGCCCGACCATGGTGGTGTTCTCGATGCCCGCACACACGGTGGCGTTGCACGCGACGCGCCGAGCCGAGAAACGGAGGTTCGTGTCCAGCGGCTCCAACGTTCCGTCGCTCGCGACACGTTCGACGCGGCTGTTCGTTCGCGCGAGGTAGAGCGCGGAGCCGTCGAACCCGAACGTCCGGGGAGTGAACCGTTGCACGCGCCCTTCGCGGAGCGACACGTCGAAGCGAACCTGCGCGAGCCCCACGGAGGGCACGAGCAGCGCGAGGGCGAGGATCAGCGAGCGCATCGATGGACCCTATCGAACGCTCGCCGCCGTCGCCTCCCCCAAATGAGGTAGATGGTCGGCTTTTCGAGGAATCTCGCGACCCTCGCACCGTCTCTTTCGCGATTCTGTGACCCCTGTGGCCCGCTGACGCCGACGTGAGACGGGATCAACCCGAAGACGGGATCAGCACGAAGACTGGCACGTCCCCGAGCAGCACGTGCCGACCGAGCAGTCCGCCGGACCGCCGCAGGCATCGCCGAGCAATCCCGAGCCGCGGCAAGTGCCGCTGACGCACGAGTTGGACTGGCAGTCGGTGAGGGGTCCGGCATCATCTGCCAATGACAGCGCGCGTCCTCCTGCTGTCGACGCTGCTCGGCTGCGTTCCCTCGGAGCCGACCACTCCGGCCCCGCGCACTTCGACGCCACATGTGAGCCTCGCCCCGCTCGAAGGCTGCGGCGCCGGTCGCGTGCTCGGGCACACGCGCCTCGACGGGGCGCCCGCGACGCTGCTCGCCATCGGTGCCCACCGCGTGCTCGTGCGCGACGACCTCGGTGGCGTTGCGGTCTCCGAGCCTGGCCCGACGATCGTCGCCACCGCGGAGGTCGAGGGCGGCTGGATCTTCGAGCTCGCCGACGGTTCGTTCGCGACCTCGTCCGAGCCGCTCGGTGCGCTCACACCGTTCGTGGTGGACGTGCCGGAGCGCGAGACCACGTGGTTCGTCGATCCCTCCGCGCCCCCACGCATCCACCGCGGCGTGTTGGCGGTGGTGCGTCGCGATCGTGTGTACGAGATCGACCTCACGGGTGCGCGCACGATCGAGACGGAGTGGCCGGTGACCGACGTGCTCGCGCTCGGAGGCGCCGAGCGTTTGGTGGGCCTCGTCGGGGGCGGGCTGCTGCGAGGTCCGTGGGACGCGCTGCGACCGGTGCCGTTGCGGAGCCCGTGGCGCGACTGGCGCGTGCACATCGGCCGCGTCGCGGTGCGTGCGGGCCCGGAGTGGGTCGACCTCGACGACGCGCCGCTCGCCCCGCGTCCTTCGCGGTGTCTGCTGCGGGCCAAGCCGCGCGCCGCGCGGGAGCGGGTGTTGCTGGAGCTCTTCGACCGCGACCTTCGGGAGAGCCCGAGCGAGCCCACGCTCGTGATCCAGCGACGCTCCGTTCGACGCGATGGTGCGGAGTCCATCGTGCTCGGGGGCACGATGTTTCGCCGTGCCGCGGACGGTGCCCTCTCCGCGATCTCGCTCCGGTGGCGCGACGCGAGGACTGGGGAGCGGGTCGCGCCCGAAGACGCGTGCGAGCCGCTCGAGGGCGACGACACGGGCTGGTGGCTCCAGTGCGGTTGGATTCTCTTGCGGGTTGGCGACGACGATCGATTGGTTCCTTATCGACACCCCCCGCAGCTTCGTCGCGTCGTTGGTTGGTGGGGAACGTGCGACGGACCGGAGCGACCCGAGCCGTATCACGCCGAAGGCCAGCAGGCGTGTGTGATGGACGGTTCTGGCGCACCGCGGGAGATCCGACTGTTGGGCACCCCGATCGCGAGGTGCGGCTCGACCCTCTACACGACCTCTTCGGGGCGCACGCATGCGCAGTCGCTCGTCGACGGAAGCTCGCGCGAGATCCCGATTGAAGCACACAGCTATGGTGTTTGTTTGCCGAACGATGGGATCGCGCTGCGCAGCCGAGAAAACCTCGTGATCTGGCGCGACGAGCCCGTGGTGCACGACGTGCCGCTCGAACATGGTGGCCTTTACGCCAGCGGAGCGGGAGAGCTCGCGATCTCCGAGGACGGACACGTGGCCTTCAGCACCGACGAGGGAGACACCTGGCGCGTCGGCGAGCTGGAGCCCGACGACGAGCTTCGGTGCGGCGCTCGGTGCGAGGTCGTGAGCGCACACGGACGTCGCGCGCTCGGCGAGCTTTCGGTCCCAGCCGGGGACCCTCCGCGAGCGCAGCGCGGGCTGGGCAGCTTCCCTGGACGAACGAACGTCGATCGTCCACCGCGCGCACCGACCTTGCGCTGCACGACCTCGCCGACGATCGAGCGGACCCGCGTCGAGGAGGACGAGCTCCAGGTGTTGCACGACGGTCGCTTCCGGCGCGTGCCGCTCGAGCGTCGGGACCCGGACGTCCTGTGGCTCGACGATCACGAAGTCGTGGTGGACGACGGAGGCCGACTGGTTCGAGTGACTTTGGGCCGTCGGTTGCGTCGAGTACCCCTCGCTCGGCCGCCTGGAAGAGACGCGAGTGCGTGCATGGGCTGTGGCACTTGGCTCAGCGGTCAAATCGCAAGCACGGACCCCTCCGGGCGCTTGGTGATTCTGTCGACGATGTGCGAGAGCGAGCTCGTTCGCTACGAAGAGGATGGGGAGGTAGCGGCCGTACGGAGGTTCGTCCCGGCGGCACACCTCGCGTTTCACGAGGGTGAGACCTTCGCCGCGTTCACGGTGTTGCCCTGGGATTCGTGGCTCGACGAGTTGGACGACGAGGACGGGACCGACGAAGGAGTCGACGAAGAAGCATCACGAGTGATCGCGTATCCGATGGATCCCTCGCGGCCGCCGCTGCTGTGGAGTGTGCCCAGAACGCGGCGAGTGTGTCGCGACGGCGAGCGCGGCGAGTGGACTTGGTTCAGTCACGAGAGCTTCGAGGGCGATGGCATCTTCATGTCGGCGGTGCTCGAGGTCACGGGCGGAGATGCGTGCATCGCCGAGCTCAGGAGCGGCGAGCACAGGCTGATCGCCGAGGGGGGCCGCTTGGTCGGCGTGACCCGTACACGCGCGGGATGGGTGGAAGCGAGCTGCGAACCCATCGAGTGAGGGAGCCGTGCGACTCGTCGTTCTGAGCCCAGGCCCGACACGTGGACACGCCCTCGATCGCATGGACGCGTGGACACGCCCTCGATCGCATGGCAGCGCGCCGGGATCTCCCGACGACACCACCGCTCGCGACGCCGAGGTCGACGGAGCCGGAATGACGACGACCCACCCGTGCGTCCCCCGCGTCATGAAGCTCTCGTCGCTCCTCGTGCTCGCGCTCGCAGCCTGCGGACCTCCGGCGACCACTGCTCCGGCGACCACCGCTCCGACGCCGACCGCGAGCCCGGCGCG
Organism: uncultured Sandaracinus sp.; assembly: GCA_937982655.1. GTDB lineage: Bacteria > Myxococcota_A > Polyangia > Polyangiales > Houyiibacteriaceae > JACKEH01. The sequence continues at coordinate 4,765 of CALJLK010000560.1, read as the reverse complement.
CAATCTCTGCTCCGAGCTCGACGCGGAACTGCCGCGCTTGCCGGTTCGCGAGACCGAGACGGGCTGGCAACGCACCTCGGACACGCCGGCCGTCGAGGGCCTCGAAGACGCGACGTTCCACGCGTTGCAGGTCGAAGACGAAATCGTGATCGCGACGGTGGGAGACGGCGCGTGCGGAGCTTACGGAGAGTGTGTTCGCGGGGTCTTCGCGATCTGTGGCCGAGAGCTCGTCGTGCTCCTCGCGCCCGACTACTTCTTCGACCTTCACCACGGCGAAGGCCGCGATCTCGTCGAGACGCGGCGGCTCTCCGGGAGCCAGCTCGACGAGATCGAACGCATGGAGCGCGACGAGCCCGTCACGGCCGAACGAATCTGGCGCTGGTCACCGCGTGGCTACCGGCCGGAGGTCATCGCGCACGTGGACTGAAGAGAAGCTGATGGCCGGTTACCGCAAGCCGCCCTACGGACGGCGCGCAGCTCGCGAAGCGAGCGAAGGCTCGTGGGTGGGGGCCCCATCGGGGCTTCATGCCCCGTGGGGGAGGGTCTGGCGACAGACCCTCGGAGCAGATTACGCAAGCCGCCCTGCTGGACGGCGCGCAGCGAACGAAGTGAGCGAAGGCTCGTGGGTGGGGGGCCCCTCGGGGCTTCATGCCCCGTGGGGGAGGGTCTGGCGACAGACCCTCGGAGAAACTGAGCTGAACCCGTCGACGGAAGAATCGCCATCAGTCGACGAAGCAGCCCGCGAACGAGAGCTCTCCCACGACCAACGCTCGTTCGCCTTCGGCATTCTGGACACTGCAGTCGAAACGGAGCGCGACGGTGGCGTCGCTTCGAGACGCGCGGACGAGGGTCAGCTCACAGGTGCTGGAGCTCTCGGCCGAGTAGACGGTGTCCGCCGTCGAGAGCCAGACCTCTCCCGCGTCCTCGTAGTTCATCCGCATCGCAAAGGACCGAACGACAGCCTCGACGTCGCTCGCCGGACCACGCGCGACGGAGGCGAATACTTCACTGCCTCCGATGCGACATTCCCCCGCCACGCGGGGTTCCTCGGGGTCAGGTTCGACGAGGTCCGTGCGAGGCTCGAACTCGAAGCCGCCCGAGATGCCGTCGACGACCGCCACCACCTCGCCTCTGACGGACAGAGGGTCGGTCGCGCAGCCGAGAATCATCGAGACTGCGATCACGAGCGATGGGCGCACCGCTGGAGACTAAGCTGTGTGATTTCGGATCGCAATCGTCATCACGACGCCATGACTCCTCGATCTGTTTCACCATTGTCGCCAAGAACATCAGACGGTGATCTCGCGCCGTGTACGCGGGTTCGAGCCTTGGCCCAGGGGTCGACTGACGAAGGACCGTGCGGGACAGCTGAACACGCGAACCAAGAGCACGCTCCTGCCCTTGGTGAAGAAGCAAGCGCGCGCTGAGTAGTGGCTCGCCCGCGCCGGGTGAGCGGCGCGCCCAGCAGACGTGCATCGACGGCACTCCGTGGCGGGATGCCTCGGCGTGGCGCGAGGGTGACGGCAGGAGCGCCTCGCGGGGCTCGGGATCTGCGAAATTCGGCGAGATTTCGGGGAAGAACGCGCGCGGCACGGAGCTTGGAATCACCCCGCGCATGAACGAGGTGATCGTCCCGCGGGTCGGTGCTCTGACGCTGCACGAGAAGGTGGGCCAGGGCGGCAACGGCGAGGTGTGGTTCGCCACGCATCCGCACCACGGCGACGTCGCGCTCAAGCTCGTGCGGCCTTCGATGCCGGCGCCGGCGGGCGTGGAGGACGTCGGCGCGTTGCTGACGGAGCGGCTCTTCCGCGAGGCGGAGCTCGCGGCGCGGGTGCGTCATCCGAACGTGGTGCGCGTGTTGGAGCACGGACTGACCGCCGACGGTGAGTCGTACCTCGTGAGCGAGCGGCTGCGGGGCTGCGATCTCGGCGCGGTGCTCACGCGGCACGGTCGGCTCTCGCCGCGCGTCGCGGTGGCGATCGTCGATTCGCTGCTCGCCGCGCTGGAGGCGGTGCACGCGGCGGGGATCGTCCACCGCGATCTCAAACCCGACAACCTCGTGCTGCACGTGGAGCCCGCGGTGGATCCCGCCGACTCGGCGAAGAAGTTCGCGGACGTTCAGCCGCGGACGGTGTTGAAGCTCATCGACTTCGGCATCGCGAGCGCGGCGGAGGTCGCGGGGCCGAAGCTCACGCGCACCGGCACCGTGGTCGGCACACCGCACTACCTCGCGCCCGAACAGGCCGCGGGCGGGACCCTCGACGCACGCACGGACCTCTACGCGGTCGGCGTGATCTTCCACGAGCTGCTCACGGGTCGCACGCCCTTCGAGGGGCTCTCGCTGCAAGAGCTCGTGGCGGCGCTCGTGCTGCGCGACGTGGAGCCGATCACGAACCTGCGGCCCGGGGTGCCGGGGCCGATCGCGGCGCTCGTGCACCGCGCGCTCGAGCGCGATCCGGACGCGCGGCCGCAGAGCGCGACGGCGTTCCGGGCCGAGCTCGCGTGGGCCGCCGCGAGCTCGGGCGTGCTCGGAGGCGACCTCGAAGGGTTGGTGATCGGAGGCATGCGTCGCACGCGCGCGCACGCGTCGGAAGCCCCGACGCCGCCGAAGCGACCGAGCGCGCCGGTGCGCGAGCCGGAGTCGAAGCCTTCCATCGAGGAGCCGCGCGAGCGCGCGCCGATCGAGGAGCCACGCGAGCGCGCGCCGATCGAGGAGCCCCACACGCCACCCCCCGTGAAGGCTCCCCCCGACGACGCTCCCTCACGCGCCACGAGCGTCGCGCTCGGCAAGCGCCTCGCGGCGTGGCGTCGACGGGCCTCGCTCGATGCGGAGCGACCCACGCCCGTCGCTTCTGCACGCTCGGCCCTGCCCTCCGCGATCCGGTCGCGCTCACTCGCTTCCACGTCGCGTGAGGTCCCGCCGACCTCGCGGCTCGTGCGCTTCACCGCGCCCGTTCCGCTCGTGCGGCGTCGCGCGCCGCGTCTCGACGTGGAGCCCGCGCCTCTGCGTCGTGGAGGTTGGAGCACGCGCGCTCCGCTCGCGTTGATGGTGATGCTGCTCGCCGCATTGACGGTCGGCTTCGCGGAGCCGGACGTCGTGGTGCACGCGCCCGACGAGCTCGCGTGCCTCGACGTCGCGCCGCTCTGCGGAGGTGCGCCGTGAGACGTGTGGCGATCCTCGTCTTCGTCTCGCTCCTCGCGACGCTCGGCTCTCGCTCGCGCTCCGGCAGCAGCTCGGGAGCGAGAACGGACGCGAGCTCACACGGCGCGGCGTCGAGGCGGCGTACGCGCGGCATCTGCGCGGCTCGCTGCGCATCGGCGCGATCGACACGCTCGACGGAACACACGCGCGCGCCCGCGACGTGCGCTTCTTCGATCCGCAGGGCGAGGTCGTGGTGTCGGTGCGCGAAGCGGAGGTCGATCTCGACGCCGCGGCGCTCCTCGGCGGCACGCTGCGCTTCGAGCGTGCGCGCGCCCGCGACGCCGTGGTGTACGTGCGGCCTGGTGTGGACGCGAAGACGAGCCTGGAAGAGGCGTTCGGATCGGAGAACACGGAGGACTCGAACGAATCGTCGAGCCACGAACGAACGCGGGCGACCGAACGACCGCTCGCGATCGACACCGGCGCGATCCGCTTCGACGACACCACGCTGCGCCTCGCGCTCGGCGGCCCCGAGGTGACGTTGCGCGAGCTCGAAGGCTTCGTGCGCGTCGCGCGATCGGAGGGGGGTCCACGCGTCCGCTTCGACGCGGTGCGCGGACGCTACGACGGCCCCGGAGCGCGCGTGCTCGATCACCCACGGTTCGAGGCGGACGGTCGCTTGCGCGTGCGTCCGGCGGGGACCGAGGCGCGCTTCGAGGCGGTGCTCGACGTGGATCCGCCGTGGCCGATCACGATGGCGATCGACGACGGCAACGTCCGGATCGAGGCGGGTGAAGACGGACCTCCGCTCGTGGTGGCTGCGATGGAGACCGCGTCGATCTTCGTGGATTCGCTCGACGTTCGGTGACGCGGCTCAGCGCAGGTGCCGACCGAGGAACTCGATCACCGCCTCGTACCACTGCCGCACGTTTGTCGGTTTGAGGATCCAGTGGTTCTCGTCCGGAAAGAGCAAGAGCTCGCTCGGTACGCCGCGGGTCTGGAGCGCCTCGAAGAGCGAGAGCGCCTCGCCGACCGGCACGCGGTAGTCCTTGTCGCCGTGGATCACGAGGGTGGGCGTCTTCCAGCGATCGACGAAGCGGTGAGGTGACCAGCGCTCGAGGTCGCCGCCGATCATGGCGGAGAAGAAGCCCGGAAAATCCGTGACGCCCTTGAACGCGCGCAGGTCGTAGAGACCGGCGTGATCGACGAGCGCGGCGAAACGTTCGGTGTTTCCGCCGATCCACGCCGTCATGTAACCGCCGAACGAGCCGCCCATCGCAGCGATCTTTCCGACGTCTTTTCGGGATTCGAGCGCTTCGGTGACTCGCATCAAATCGTCGAAGCAGCGGCCGCCCCAGTCGGCCCAGACCTCGGCTGCCCAGTCGTGTCCGTAGCCCGTCGAGCCGCGCGCGTTCGGCAGCGCCACCGCGAAGCCGGCCTCCAGCATCACGAGCGGGTTCCAGCGCCAATGCCACACGTCGCCGAAGTGTGAGATGGGGCCGCCGTGGATCCAGAGCAGGGTCGGGAAGGGCCCTTCGCCTTCCGGGAAGAGCACGAGCGTGTGCACGGACTTCTCGACCGAGTCGGCGGGGTCAGCCGCCGACTTCTCGACCGAGTCGGCGG
>CALJLK010000559.1 GCA_937982655.1 uncultured Sandaracinus sp. | reverse complement strand
GCTCACGTGACGTCGGGTCGCTCGGCCTGGCGGCCGGCTCCAAAAACGTCAGTTCGCGCGTGCCGTGCGCTCCCTTCCTCTTGCTTCGTCGTGACCATGACCCAACGCGTCGCCCTCCTCGCTGCTCTCCTCTTCGGCTTCGCCTGCGGCGACGACGACGGCCCCAGTCGCTCGGACGCCGCCATCGACGCGAGCCCCTTCGTCGACGGAGGCTTCGTCTGCCGCAACATCCAATCGACCGGATGCATCGGAACGGTCTGGCACACCTGCGTCGAGGACGGAGAGTTCCTCTCGGCAGTCACCGAGGATTGCGCCGCGCAGACGGATCCGAACGGCAACCCGCGCATCTGCCTGAACGGCATCGGCTGCGCGGTTTGCTCCCCGAACCGGCAGTTCTGCATCGGCAACGACGCGATGATCTGCGGTGACGACGGCACCGACTACGAGCTGCTCGAAGCGTGTGACCTCGAGATGGGCGAGGCCTGCCGCGACGGCGAGTGCCGCAACCTCTGCGACGTCGCCATCGAGGACAAGAGCTACCAGGGCTGCGAGTTCTACGCGGCGGACCTCGACAACGCGTCGCTCGGACGCGGCCGCGACGCCTCCGCGCAGCAGTACTCGATCGTCGTCTCGAACCCGAGCCCGCTCGCGAGCGAGGTCGTGGTCGAGGTGAACGACGCGGCGTACGGCGAAGAGCCCGTGATCCGCGAGGTCGAGCGCCTGCTCGTGCTGCCGGGCGATCTCGAGACGCTCAACCTGCCGCGCCGCGAGGTGGACGGCTCCAGCAGCAACCGCACGTGCTCCGGAGTCACCGACGACTCGTGCCCGGTCGGTGAGCTCTGCGCGTGCGGCTCCGGCGGCGCCCGCCCCTGCTTCTGCCGCGTGTCGATGAGCGCGACGGGCATGAACGACGGCACACACACCGCGCTCTCCTCGCAGGCGTACCGCGTGCGCTCGCAGTTCCCGATCATCGCGTATCAGTTCAACCCGCTCACCAACGCGGGTGTCTTCTCGAACGACGCGTCGCTGCTCATTCCGACCAGCGCGACGGGCACTTCGTACACGGTGGTCGGTTGGCCGCAGACCATCGCGGACGGTGACTGCGATCCGATCACACAGCCGAGCTGCGCGGACGTCGACTTCGACACCTCGCGCGACGACGAGGACCTCCGCGCGTTCCTCACCATCCTCGGCGGGCCACGCTCGACCGTGGTCACCGTCACCCTCGGCCCCGAGGTCGTGAAGGTCGTGGGCAACGAAGCGGCCGGCATCCCCGAGTCCGGGCCGGGCGACGTCATCGAGCACGTGCTCGGTCCCTTCGACGTGCTCAACCTCGAGACCGACGGCCTCAACGGTGACTTCACGGGCTCGCGCGTCTTCGCCAGCGAGCCGATCAGCGTCTTCGTCGGCAGCGAGGCCAGCGACGCGCCGCGCTTCGACACCTACGCCACGCGTCAGTGCTGCGCCGACCACCTCGAAGAGCAGCTCTTCGGAGACGAAGTCCTCGGCGCGAGCTTCATGATCGCGCGCATGCCGCGGCGCACCACCGCCCTCAACGCCGCCTTCACGAACCCTGCGGTCGACAGCGTCGCGGAGGTCAACGAGCCCGACTACGTGCGCGTCGTCGGGGTCGCGGCGAACACCACGACCGTCACCACCGATCTGCCGCCTCCCTTCGATCGATTCGATCTCGAGCAATACGAGAACATCATCCTCACCGCGGATCGCGACTTCCGCATGAGCACCACGAACGGCGCGCCCATCGCGGTGCTGCAGACCATCGCGTCGCAGCAGGTGGTCGGCATCCCGAGCTACTACCCGGGCGGCGATCCCGCGATCATCTCGGTGCCGCCGATCGAGCAGTACCGCCGCGACTACGTCTTCCTCACGCCCGACCTCTACGCGTTCGACTTCGTGGTCATCACGGCCGACGCCGACACGAACGTGCGGCTCGACGGATTGCCGCTCGACGACCCCGAGCAACGCGCGCTCTGCACGACCTCCGCTGCCGACGGCATCGTTCGCATGCCGGGCGATCCGCCGCCCCAGCAGGTGATCCACCGCTGCCAGCTCTCGTTCCCGGAGGTCGGCCGGCTCTGCGACATCGAGCTCGATCCCGAGTGCGACGACAACGACGGCGGCGGTGGACGCAGCCGCGACAACGTCCGCCCCGGTGAGCAGAACGACGGCACGCACACCGTCGTGGCGGATCAGCCGGTCGGTCTGCTCGTGTACGGCTTCGACGCGTTCGTGAGCTACGCGTACGCGGGCGGTCTGAACCTCAAGCCGATCCCGCGCTGACGCCCTCGCATCGCACGCGGATGCGCTCGCGAGCACGTGGCGTCGCTTCGGGCGATCGAGCACGGGAACGGGAAACACGTATGGACGACGCGGTCGTGATCGGGCTCGGCGAGCTCGGAGGAGTCTTCGCGCACGGGCTGCTTCGAACGGGACATCGCGTGATCCCCGTACGACGCGCGGACGATCCGCGGACGATTGCCGAGCAGGTGCCGACACCCGCGCTCGTGGCGATCACGGTGGGCGAGGACGATCTCGCGCCGGTCCTCGGTGCCCTGCCGAAGCAGTGGCACGAGTCGGTGCTGCTCGTGCAGAACGAGCTGCTGCCACGGAGCTGGTCCGCCCTCGGCGCGCCCCCGACGGTGGCGGTGGTGTGGTTCGAGAAGAAGAAGACCACGCCGATCGTGCCGATCCTCCCGACGCCCGTGGCGGGTCCCCGCGCGGGACTCGTGGTCGACGCGCTGCGAGCCCTCGACGTGGCCTCGCGCACGGCACGGCATCGTCGAGTCGGCGGGATCAGCCGCCGACGGTGGGCACGTCGAGTCGGCGGGATCAGCCGCCGACGGTGGGCGAGCTCTGGACCACGCACCGCGCGCACACGGAGGCGGTCGCACGGGAGGTGCTCGCGCTCCAATCCGCGTTGCTTGGCGGGCCCGTCGACGTCGACGCGCGCCTCGCGGATCTGGATCGCGCGATCGAGGCCGACCCGAAGCATGGCGCGCGCGGTCGCACCGCACCGGCGCGCCTCGCCAGGGCGCTGCGACACGCGGACGAGCTCGGCATCGACGTCCCCACCCTGCGCGCGCTCCCGAGAAGCTGACGCTTCGGCGATCCGACGCGCCCGCGCCGCGAAGACTGCGGTTCCCTCGACGCACCGCGTCGTCTACGATGCGCGCGCGCCGACCGCCGGGGGGACCGCCGGCACCGAGGGCCATCGGAGGCTCCGTCGCGCGCGAAGGAGGTACTCGCGGTGGCCGACTCGATCCCGTCTCGTCTGTTGGAGCAGGTGCGCAAGCGCCCGCACGCGCCCGCCTATCACGTTCGTGAGAACGGGCTGTGGAAGGCGAAGAGCTGGGCCGAGTACGGCGACGAGGTCTCCCGCGCGGGACGAGCGCTCATCTCGCTCGGATTCCAGCCCGGCCAGACGGTCACGATCCTCGGCTTCAACAAGCCGGAGTGGGTGATCCTCGATCTCGCGTGCATGGCGGTTGGCGGTGCGCCGGCGGGCATCTACACGACCTGCTCGCCCGACGAGGTCGCGTACATCGTCCAGCACTCGGAGTCGCCCGTCATCCTCGTCGAGAACGTCGAGCAGTGGGAGAAGGTGAAGGCGAAGCGGGGGGAGCTCCCGAACCTGAAACACGTCGTCACGATGCAGGGGTCGCCGAAGATCGACGACCCGATGGTGATGAGCTGGGAGACGTTCCTCGCGAAGTCGGCCAGCGTGCCGGAGAGCGACTACCTCGCGCGCATCGCGGCGCTCGAGCCCGGCGGGCTCGCCACGCTGATCTACACGTCGGGCACCACGGGGCCGCCGAAGGGCGTGATGCTCTCGCACGAGAACCTCGCGTGGACCGCGAAGCTCGCCGTGCAGCTCGCCGACCTCACGTCGCAGGATTGTTCGCTGAGCTATCTGCCGCTGAGCCACATCGCCGAGCAGATGTTCTCGATTCACGGCCCCATCAGCTCGGGCTCCTCGGTGTACTTCGCGGAGTCGATCGAGAAGGTGCCGGAGAACCTCAAGGAGGTTCAGCCGACGGTCTTCTTCGGTGTCCCGCGCATCTGGGAGAAGTTCCACGCGGGAATCACCGGCAAGCTCAAGGACGCCAAGGGCGCGAAGAAGAAGCTCGTCGAGTGGGCGATGGGCGTCGGCACCGCGGTGATGGCCACGCGCGCGAAGGGCCGCGAGCCGAGCGGCATGCTCGCGCTGCAGTACAAGCTCGCGACCAAGCTGATCTTCAGCAAGCTCAAGCCGGCCGTCGGCCTCGGACGCGCGCGCTTCTGCGTGAGCGGCGCGGCGCCGATCGCGAAGGAAGTGCTCGAGTTCTTCGCGTCGCTCGACGTCTTGGTGCTCGAGGTCTACGGGCAGTCCGAGGACTGCGGCCCGACGAGCTTCAACCGGCCGGACGCGTTCCGGCTCGGCACGGTGGGCCCCGTGGTCCCCGGCGTGACGGTGAAGCTCGCCGAAGACGACGAGATCCTCGTGAAGGGTCCGAACGTCTTCCTCGGCTACTACAAGGAGCCGGCGGCGACCGCGGAGACGCTCGATCCGGACGGCTGGCTCCACAGCGGCGATCTCGGCGCCTTCGAGGATGGATTCCTCAAGATCATCGGGCGCAAGAAGGAGATCATCATCACCGCCGGCGGCAAGAACATCACGCCGAAGAACATCGAGTCCGCGATCAAGAACCACCCGCTCGTGAACGAGGCGGTGGTGATCGGCGACCGGCGGAAGTTCCTGAGCGCGCTGGTGACGCTCGACCCCGAAGCCAGCGTGAAGTGGGCGAAGGAGCACGGGATCCCGGAGAAGGATCTGCATCTGAATGCGCAGGTTCGTGCCGAGGTTCAGCGCTGGATCGACGCGGAAGTGAACACGAAGCTCGCGCGCGTGGAGCAGGTGAAGAAGTTCGCCATCTTGCACCGAAACTTCACGGTCGAGGACGGCGAGCTCACCCCGACGCTGAAGGTGAAGCGCCGCAACGTGAACACCTCGTTCTCGAAGGAGATCGAGGCGATGTACGTCGAGTGAGGCGCGCGCCGTCTCTCGGTTGGGTGCTCGCGACGGTCGCCGTCGTCGCGTCGGGCGTGGCGTCGGGCGTGGCGATGGCGCAACCGAGCGCGGACGAGGTCACGGCCAGCGACCGTTCGGGCAGCTCAGCCGTGGCGCCAGGCGTTTCGGCGACGGACGCCGACTCGGCCGCGGCGGCGGACACCGACTCGGCTGCGGACGACAACTCCGGCGCCGACACAGGCTCCGCCGCGGACGATCGTTCCGGCACCGACAGAGGCTCCGCCGCAGACGACCCCCCCGGCGCCGACTCAGGCTCGGCCGCGGACGCCTCCTCCACCGCGCCACCGAGCGCATCGCTCACCGATCTCCGCGCGAGCGCGCCGCCCGTGCCCTGGTACCAGCGCGCGACGTCCGCGCTCGGCATCTTCGTGCTCATCGCGATCGCCTGGCTGATGTCCGTCGACCGCCGCCGCTTCCCGACGCGGATCGTGGCGTGGGGTCTCGGGCTCCAGCTCGTCTTCGCGCTCTTCGTGCTCAAGACCACGGCGGGGCATCGTCTCTTCGCGTTCCTGAACGACGTCGTCGTGAAACTGTTGTCGTTCACGAACGACGGCGCGCGCTTCGTCTTCGGCGACTATCTGGACGAGAAGTTCACCGTCGCGCTCAACGTTCTACCGACGATCGTCTTCTTCTCCGCGCTGATGGCGGTGCTCTATCACCTGGGCATCATGCAGCGTGCGGTCAGCGGCCTCGCGTGGGTGATGCAGCGGACGATGAAGACCAGCGGCGCCGAGACGCTGAGCGCAGCCGCCAACATCTTCGTGGGGCAGACCGAGGCGCCGCTCGTCGTCAAACCCTACGTCTCGAAGATGACGGTCTCGGAGCTCAACTCCGTGATGGTGGGTGGCTTCGCGACCGTCGCGGGCGGCGTGCTCGCAGCGTACGTCGGCATGCTGCACGAGCGCCTGCCCGACATCGCGGGGCACCTCATCGCGGCGAGCGTGATGAGCGCTCCGGCGGCGTTGCTGATCGCCAAGGTGATGGTGCCGGAGCGCGAGGAGCCCGCGACGCGTGGTGTGGTGAAGCTCGGGGTCGAGCGCATCGACGCGAACGTGATCGACGCGGCCGCCCGCGGCGCGGGAGAGGGTCTGCACCTCGCGCTCAACGTGGGCGCGATGCTGCTCGCGTTCCTCGCGCTCGTGGCGCTCGCGAACTACCTCGTCGGTCTCCCGGTCGAGCTCTGGAACCAGGCGTTCGACACCGCCTACGCGCCGTGGACCCTCCAAGAGCTGCTCGGGCACGTCTTCTATCCCGTGGCCTTCGTGCTCGGTGTGCCGCCCGAAGACTGTGGCGCGATCGGCGCGCTCCTCGGTGAGAAGATCGTGCTCAACGAGTTCGTGGCCTACGTGCACCTCGGCGAGATGATCACGAGCGGAGAAGGCATCGGCTACCGCGCGTCGGTGATCGCGACCTACGCGCTCTGCGGCTTCGCGAACTTCGGCAGCATCGCGATCCAGCTCGGCGGCATCGGCAGCATCGCACCCGAGCGACGGGGCGACCTCGCGCGGCTCGGACTGCGGGCCATGATCGGCGGAACGCTCGCGGCGTGCATGACCGCCGCGTTCGCGGGGCTCCTGCTGTGATCACGAGGAGCTGACGCGCCGTGGAGACGCACCTCGTTCGTGAGCCGCGTCGCGACCGCCACGCGCGTCCGTCGTCGATCGGCGCAGGGTGACGACGCGGCCGCCACCGCTTCGACGAGGGCGACACACCTCGCGACTCAGCGACGCACGCTGCCGTGCGGCGTGCCCTCGCCGTAGCCGTGCGGCGTCTGCACGCCGACCACCACACGCTCGCGGAAGCTCCGCAGATCCGTCGCGCCGACGTACGTGAAGGCGCTCTGCACGCCCGTGATCATGTCGACCACGATGTTGCCGACGCTCTCGAAGCTCGGACGCAGGTAGATGCGGCTCGTCGAGATGCCCTCGCGGAAGAACCCCTTCTTCGCGCGGGTGAACGGGTCTTCGTTCTCGGTGCGATCGCTGACCGCGCGCGCCGAGGCCATCCCGTAGTTCGACTTGTAGAGATGGCCCTCGCGGTCTTGCTCGATGTCACCCGGGCTCTCGTACGTGCCCGCGAGCGCCGTGCCGATCATCACGCGCGACGCGCCCGCCGCGAGGTAGAGCGCGACGTCGCGCGGATGCTTCACGCCGCCGTCCGCCCAGACCTTGCGGCCGAGCTGATGCGCCGCGCGCGCGCAATGCAGCACGCTGGAGAAGCTCGGACGCCCCACGCCCGTCTGCATGCGCGTCGTGCACATCGCGCCCGGCCCGACGTTCACCTTCACGACGTCCGCGCCCGCCTCGATCAGCGCGCGCGTGCCCTCCGCGGTGCAGACGTTGCCCGCGACGATCGGCACCCGCCCCTTCGTCGCCTCGCGCACCTTCGCGAGGACCTCGAGCATGCGCCGCTGGTGGCCGTGCGCGGTGTCGACCACCACACACGTCACGCCGAGCTCCACGAGCGCCACCGCGCGATCGACGGCCGAGCTGCTGATGCCGACCGCGGCCGCGACGAGCAGGCGCTCTCCGTCGTCGAGGCTCGGACGCAAGAGCTCCGCGCGCACCGGATCTTCGCGGCCGAGGATGCCGACGAGCTTGCCGTCCGCGTCGAGCACCGGCGCCGCCTTCACGCGTGCTTGGTGAACCGCCGCGAACGCATCCGCGTTCGACACGTCGCTCGGCAGCGTGACCATCTCGGTCGACATCACCCGCGCGACGGCGGTGTATTGATCGCGACCTTCGAGGTCCGAGGACGTCACGACCCCGAGCGGACGGTGGTGCTCGTCGACCACCACGACCATGCCGTGCGAGCGCTTGCGCAAAAGCCCGTGCACGTCGCGCAGCGTGGCGTCGGGCGCGACGGTGAGCGGCGTGTCGAAGCGCGGGTGCGCGCCGCGGATGTGACCGACGATCCGCTCGACGGTCTCGAGGCGCATGTCTTGGGGCAGGACCCCGAGGCCACCGAGGCGCGCCATGGTCTCCGCCATGCGCTTGCCGGTGACCGCGTTCATGTTCGCGCTCACGATCGGCTGCGAGCCCCCACGGAAGTCGTCGGGGGCGAGGCTCACGTCGAGCCGCGAGACGCCGTCGAAGTAGTCGGGGAGTAGAAAGACGTCTTCGAGCGCGAGCTCGAGCTGCTCGTCTCGTTCGGGGTGGGCGAAGCGCATGGCGCCGCGAGCATACCGAGACTTCGATCGCGCGCGAGGGTCCACCGAGGATCGCGCCAGTCGGCTGATCGACGTCGGGCGAGGCATCCGCGCGCGCACGTGGCGACACGCACACGTGGGGCGAGGCGTCCACGCGCGCCGAGGCCACACACGGCGGTTCGTCGGGAAAGCACGGCTTCGCCGAGAGCCGACTCACACGTGTCGAAGCTGCAACGGTCCCTCGGTAGCGATACGCGGAGGGATCGTGGTATGTGCCGCGACCGTGCGGCCGGCCGTAGGGGCGGCCCGCCGCGGAGGTAGCATGACCCGGAACAAAATCGCTTGGTTGAGCGCCGCGCTGACCCTTCTCGGGGCGGCGACGGCCAGTGCGCAATGGGACCCGGAGAGCGGGGACACCGGCCAGGGCTGGCAGCCCCCTCCGGCCGAGCAGCCTCAGCAGCCGCCTCCGCAACAGCCGCCTCCGCAGCAGCCGCCGCCCGCGCAGGGTGGCACGTGGGGCGCGCCTCCGGCCGAGCAGCCGCCCGCGGGTGGTGGCTGGGGCACCGAGACCGAGCGGCCGCCCGGCATGGGCGGCAACGCGCAGCCGGCCGACACCACGCCCGCGGGTGAGACCGACCACGATCAGGTCGGCGCGGGTCTGTCGTTCTTCGGGGTCAACTCGATCAACGTCTCCCCGAGCAACTTCGGCGGCGCGCTCTCGCTGACGCTCCCGACCGTCGGCGCGCGCATCTGGTTCGGCAGCGTCGGCCTCGACGTGGGCCTCGGCCTCGGGACCACCACCCGCAAGACGTACGACTCCTGCCCCGGCGGAAGCAGCACGGACTCGTGCGTCGATCCAGTCTCGGGCCTGAGCGAAATCCGCCGGGGCGGGATCGACGGCGGCTTCGGCTTCGGCCTCCACGTCGGCGTGCCCATCGCGGCCGCCGTGAGCCGTCACGCGGCGCTCCTCGTCATCCCCGAGGTCGGCTTCGCGTACGGCCAGGCGACGGTCTACAACGAGAATGGCCCGGAGTTCGACGTCGATCTCTCCGGCATCCAGCTCGACGTCGGCGTGCGCGTCGGTGGCGAGCTCCACTTCGGCGCCATCGGCCTTCCGAACCTCTCGCTTCAGCTCGCGATTGGCCTCGGCTTCCGCTACGCGAGCCGCACCGCCGCGAACAGCGTGGCCTTCGGAACGCCGGGGCTGATCGACTACTCGGAGAGCGACGTCTCCATCCGGACGATCGCCAACGACCTCATGAACGGCACGATCCGGGTCAACTACTACTTCTGACCCATCGCGCTCCACCGAACGAAGGCCGGGCTCCATGCTCGGCCTTCGTCGTTCCGTCGCGCAGCGCTACCGCTTCGTGGGCACGCTTCCGTCGTTCCTCGCGCCCTGAGGCTTTGACATCCCAACGCGCTGCCCACAAAAGAGCGGGTCTTTCGTTCGACGCCTCGGACCCCCCTGGACCGAGCCGATCGAAGCGCAGAGCGCGGACGTCACCCGACGCCCGCTCCCGAGAGCCGAGATTGCCATGACCGACGTCCGCACCGAGCACCCCTACACGCCCTTCCTCCGCGACGTGATGAAGCCCGCGCAATACGTGGGCGGCGAGCAAGGCGAGAAGACGAAGCCGTGGGACTCGGTCTCCGCGCGCATGTGCCTCGCGTTCCCGGACCTCTACGAGATCGGGATGAGTCACCTCGGCTACAAGATCCTCTACGGGATCTTGAACGGGCACCCGAAGCTGCTCGCCGAACGCGCGTACGCCCCTTGGACCGACATGGAGGCGAAGCTCCGCGAGCACGGCGTCGCGCTCCGCTCGCTCGAGAGCGCGCGTCCGCTGCGCGACTTCGACGTCGTCGGTTTCTCGCTCCAGTTCGAGCTCACGTACACCAACGTGCTCACCATGCTCGACCTCGGCGGCATCCCGCGCTGGGCGCACGAGCGCGGCGACTCCGACCCGCTCGTCGTGTGTGGCGGCCCGGTCGCGACGCACGCGGAGCCGATGGCGCCCTTCGTCGACGCGTTCCTCATCGGCGACGGCGAAGAGAAGCTCCCCGAGCTCTTGCTCACGTGGGCCGCGCTGCGTGACGCCGGCATGCCGCGCGCGCAGCGTCTGGTGGAGATCGCGAAGCTCGGCGGCTGGTACGTGCCCTCGCTCTACGAGCGCGCGATCGATCCGGAGACCGGCTTCCTCGTGGTCACGGGCCCCAAGCACCCCGACGCACCCTATCCGGTCGAGCGCGCGATCGTCCGCGATCTGGCGAAGTTCCCCTTCCCCGTCGACGGCCCGGTCGCCGCGACCGAGACGATCTTCGATCGTGTCTCCGTCGAGATCGCGCGCGGCTGCACCGAGGGTTGTCGCTTCTGTCAGGCCGGGATGATCTACCGCCCGGTCCGCGAGCGGCCGCCCGAACAAATCCTCAAGTCACTGCAAGAAGCCGTGCGCGAAGGCGGCTACGACGAGGCCTCGCTGACCTCGCTCTCGACCGCGGACTACAGCGCGATCCAGCCGCTCGTCCACGAGGTCACGCGCTCGCTCTCGACCGAGCGCGTGAGCGTGAGCGTGTCATCGCTGCGCGCGTACGGCCTGTCCGAGCAGGTGCTCGACGACATGAAGACCCAGCGCGCGGGCGGGCTCACCTTCGCGCCCGAGGCCGGCACGCAGCGCATGCGCGACGTGGTGAACAAGAACGTCACCGAAGAGCAGCTCATGGTGACGGCCGAGCGCGTGTTCTCGCGCGGTTGGTCGAAGATGAAGCTCTACTTCATGATCGGCCTGCCGACCGAGGAGGACGAGGACGTCCGTGGCATCGTGCAGACCGGGGCGCGCGCGCTGCAGGTCGGCAAGAACGTCCGCCGCCGCAAGGACACACGCGTGACCGTGAGCGTGTCGACCCACGTCCCCAAGCCGCACACACCCTTCCAGTGGTGCGCGATGGACGTGTACGAGGAGATCGTGCGCAAGCAGCGCATCCTCCGCGACGAGGCGCGCCGCACCGGCGTGCAGCTCCGCATGCACGACAGCAAGGGGAGCTGGCTCGAGGGCGTGCTCGCGCGCGGCGACTACCGCCTCGGCCAGGTGATCAGCGACGCCTACGATCGTGGCGCGCGCTTCGACAGTTGGGACGAGCACGTCCGCCTCGAGGCGTGGCGCGAGTCGTTCGAGGCGAACGGCCTCGATCCGGAGCTCTGGCTCGGCACCATCCCGGTGTCGGCGCGCCTTCCCTGGGATCACCTCGACGTCGGCCTGGAAGAGGGCTTTCTCGCCAAGGAGTACCGCAAGGCGCTCGCGAACCGACTGAGCCCTCCGTGTGGCAAGGTCGCGGGCACCTTCGTGCACCACACGAACCTCGAAGACGCGAAGAGCGACCAGAAGAAGCTCGTCTGTTACGACTGCGGAATCGCGTGTGACATGGGGAAGATGCGCAGCGACCGCATCGACCACCTCGTCACGCTGCGCGCGGAGAAGCCGCGTCTGGCGATCGTGCGCGACGAAGCGGAGGTCGCGCAGGACATCGCGCGTCAGCCGATGCGCGACCAGCAGGGCGAGCCGCTCCGCGTGCGCATCGCGTTCGAGAAGGTCGGCAAGATGGCCTACGTCGGCCACCTCGATCTCGTGCGCCTCTTCCCACGCTGGTTCCGCCGCGCGGAGCTGCCGCTCTGGTACAGCGAAGGTTTCCATCCGAAGCCGCAGATGACGTTCGGGCCCGCCCTCGCGCTCGGCATCGCGAGCCTCGCCGAGCACGTCGACGTGAAGGTCCGCAAGGACGCGTTCGATCCGGCGATGCTCGGCGAACGGCTCGCCGCGCTCGCGTTCGAGGGCGCGAAGGTGCTCGGCGCGAAGGTGCTCGGCCCGCAGGATCCGGGCATCAACAAGGTCTGCGAGATCGCGGACTGGGTGATGGGCGTACCGCGCTCCACCCTGGATGCGCTCGAGCTCGCGAGCGTCGAGGCGCTCGAGGCGCACGTGCGCGCGCGGCTCGACGGACCGCTGCAGGTCCGCCGCGACGTGAAGGGAATCGGCCGCACGATCGAGGTCGGTCAGTACCTGCGCGACGTCGAGGTCGGCGCGGGCCACGACGCCCTCGAGCGCGCGGGCCTCTTCGGCGACCTCGTGCCCGTTCGCTTCACCACGAGGATCCTCCAAGGTGGCTCGGCGCGACCCTCCGAGGTCGTTCAGGCGCTCCTCGGCGCGGAGCACCCGGTGCGCCTCGTGCGCGTCGGCCTCTTCGCGGAACGCGACGGCGTTCGCGTCGACGCGCTCGATCTCGAAGCGCTCCGCATCCTGCGCGGCGGCAAGGGCGAGGGCGACGAAGACCTCCCGTCGAGCGACGCCGAGCACGCCGAGCACACCGAGCACGCCGCGCACACCGAGCACGTCGCGGACTGAGCTCGGTGTCGACCGTTTCGCAGCCACCGGATTTCCAAAGCCGTCCGTGCGGACGACCGCGCGTCCGATAGGTCTCAGCGCTCGGACGGACGGCTCGCGTCGAACTCCGCGCATCAAGCGTAAGTTTGGCGTTATCCTCGGTCCGTGCTCCAACGCGCCCGAAAGCCGCAGCTCGGCCGCTACGAGGTGCTCTTCCGGCTCGCTGGTGGCGGCATGGCGGAGGTCTTCGTCGGTCGCCTGCTCGGCGAGGGTGGGTTCGTCCGCTACGTGGCGATCAAGCGCATGCTGCCGCACCTGGCGGAGGATCCGCGCTTCGTCGACATGTTCCTCGACGAAGGTCGCCTCGCGGGCTTCGTGTCGAGCCCGAACGTGGTGCAGACGCTGGACGTCGGGCGCGACGCGGAGGGTGCGCTCTTCATCGTGATGGACCTCGTGCGCGGCGCGAGCCTGCACGCGCTGCTCTCGGCGAACGCCAAACGTGGCACCCACGTCCCGATCCCGATCGCGCTGAGCCTGCTCGTCGACGCGGCGCGTGGTCTTCACGACGCGCACGAAGCCACGACCCCACGCGGCGAGCCCATGCACCTCGTGCATCGCGACGTGTCGCCTCAGAACCTGCTCGTCGGTATCGACGGCCGCGCGCGCATCACCGACTTCGGCGTGGCGCGCGCCGTCCACCGCAACACCGCGACCGCGGTGGGTGAGCTAAAGGGCAAGCTCGGCTACTTCGCGCCCGAACAAGCGCGTGGACAGGTCGACCGGCGCACCGACGTGTTCGCGCTCGGCATCGTCGCGTGGGAGCTGCTGACCGGTCGGCGGCTCTTCGACGGCGACGACGCGCTGCAGAAGCTCGAGAAGGTCCGCAGCATGCCGATCCCGGCGCCCTCGTCACGGCGCCACGACGTGCCGCCCGAGCTCGACGCGGTGATCGCGCGCGCCTTGGACCGCGATCTGCGCACGCGCTGCGCCTCGGCCGGCGAGCTCGCCGAGCTGCTCCGCGACGCGGCGCGCGCTGCGCACGTCGAGCCGGCGAGCCCGCGCGAGGTCGGCGCGTACGTGCGTGAGGTGCTCGGGGACGCGGTGGCGAACCTGGAGCGTCGCTTGGCGGATGCCGCGCACGAGGACGCGCGCGTCGGGACCCAAGTGATGGGCACGCAGGTGATCGACGACTCCGATCCCAAGACCGAGCGTGTGCTCACCGACGAGCCGCCGACCCTCGCGAGCGAGTGGGTGACCGTCGAGGCCTCGCACACCCGCACGACACGCGCGACGCCGAACGAGCCCGTGCCGAGCGAGCTGTCGAACGCGCACGCCGAGGGTCGGTCTCGGCTGCCGTGGGTCTCGTGGGCGGCGCCATCGGCGCGATCGTCGCTTGGGGTGGCGACGAGCCCACGCCCACCGCGCACGAGCTCGCGGCGCCCAGCCCCTCGAACGCCACCTCGAACGCCGCGACGTCGGACACGACGGGCGCGTCGACCGGAGCAGCCGTCCGCGTGGATCCGACCCCTCCGATCGCGACCCCCGAGCCCACGCCGGCGCCGATCGACACCACGCGCGTCGCGCCATCGGGAGAGGGCGCTCCGACCACGGCGCGCGTGGGCCGCGCACGCACGACTGCACGGGCGAGCGGCGCCGGATCTGCGGATCCCTCGGTCGGCACGAGTGAGACACGTGTGAGCACGACGACGACGCGCGCGCAGACGCAGCCGCAGGCGGCATCGACCCGGCCGACGCCCAGCCCGACGTCGGCGCCGACACCGCGAACGACGACACCGGTGACGTCGACACCGTCGACGGAAGCCACGAACGATGCGCCGTCGACGATGGAGACGACCGAGCCCGCGCGCGCGAGCGGTCGCCTGGTCGGGGTCGACGCCTTCGATCGAGGGGCGCGATGACGATGCGCGCGGGGTCTCTCGTGTGTGCCCTCGTGCTCGTCTTCGCCGCGAGCGCGGGCGCGCAGCCGCGTGTTTGGCCCGGCCCGCGCGCGGAGCCGACGGAGGCTGCGCTCGCCGATGCACGCGCCTCGTTCGTTCGAGGCACCGAGCTCGCCTCCGAAGGCCGCTGGGCCGACGCGCTCGAGGCCTTCGAGCGCGCCTACGCGCGCTCTGGGGTGCCCGCAGCGCTGTTCAACGTGGCGACGACGCTGCGCTCGCTCGGTCGCTACGTCGAGGCGCGCGACGCGTTCGATCAACTCCTCGAGGGCGCCCCGGACGATGCCGACGAGGAGCTCCGCGCCGAGGCCACGCGGCTCCGCTCGGAGGTCGCGGCGCGCGTCGCGCTCGTCATCCTCGGCGGCGTCCCGCGCGATCCCAGCGCGGGGCTCTGGCTCGACGGCGTGCGCCTCTCGCTCGACGAGACGCGGCCCGTCACGCGCGACGTCGACCCCGGGCCCCACTCGTTGCGCCTGGAGCTCGACGCGCACGCGCCGTGGCTCTGGGAGGGCACGATCGAGGACGGCGCCCGCGTGACGCTCGAGGCCACGCTCGAAGCGTTGCCCGAGACACGTCGGCGGCGCCCGGGGCTGTGGATCACGGTCTCGCTCGTGGTCGCCGCCGGGCTCGCCACGGGGGCTTACTTCGCGTTCTTCCACGACCGCGGTCTGCAGCCCGCGTCCGAGGCGGTGATCCGGCTATGACGCGTCGTCGTCGTCTCACGCTCGCGGCCGCGGTCCTCGCCTCGCTCGGCGGAGGCGCGTGCGGTGACGTCGACGCGATCCTCGAGCTCGAGCTCGCCCTGCCGTCCGATCCGGACCGCGTCGCGGTGGTGCAGGCGCGCCGCGAGCCCGTCGGCTTCGACGACGCGTGGGACGCCTCCGGCATCGTCGCGTTTCCGCTCGACGCACCGAGCGAGACGAACCTCAGCATCGTCAGCGACGGGGACTACGAGCAGGCGCTGCTCGTGCGCGTGCGCTACTGCACCAGCGCGGCGTGCGACGCGCTGGGCGACGAACGTGCCCCCGAGTCGCGGCTGATCGTCGAGCGCGCGTTCTACCTCGGAGAGCGCACCTCGGCGCGCTGGGCGATCCCGAGCGTGCCGACGGAGTCGGCGCCCGCCGCCGAGACGCTCTCGCGCTGCGACGTTCGCGGTTGCCGAGACGGGGTGGCCGCGAGCTACTGCCGCACGGACGGCACACACTTCTGCGAGTGAGTCGCGCGCGTCACGCTCACGCGGACGAACCGGCGAGCGCGGACGAGCTCGAGGAGGACGACGCGCGAGCGCTCGCGCGAACGAACAGCGACGCGCTCACGCCGACGAACGCACGACGATCGGCGCGACCGGCGTGGACTTCAGCAACTTCCGCCACCGGGCGAGCAGAAGTTGTGGCCCGGACAATCCCAACAGAAGAAGCCCGCGCCGCAGCCGCCATTCGAACAAACACCGTCCGACGCGCACTGACAATTGCAGAAGGACGAACCCGACGTGTAGCAGGTCGCGCGCGAGTCGAGCTCGGAGCGACATTGGTCGTTGCTCGAGCAGCCTCGGCATGCGTACCCGTTCGTCGGCGTCCGCGCGCACACGAGCGAGCCGGGACACTGCACGCGACACGCACCGCAATGCGCGTCGTTCGTGAGCGCCACGCAGTTGTTCGCACCGCAGCACACGCGCCCGCTGCCGCACCCGGTGCCGTCCGGTGGCGCAGAGCGTGAGCAGCTCTCGGTCGCCGTCGTCGTATTGGTGGCGCAGCTCGCGGCGCGACACGTCCGCGTCGTGACCGATCGCGATCGCGAGCCGGTGGTGTCGCACGCGTTCGCGAACCCGCCGCAGCCCGACCACGCGCCCGTCGTGGTGCTGCCGCACGTGTCGCCGTCGGTGTCGCGCATGCAGGCTTCGGTCTCGACGCGCGGGATGAACAGACACACACCGTCCATGCACGTCGGGTCCATCACCGTCCGCGAGCGCGACCCACTCTCGGCACAGACGGAGGCGTACTCGCAGGCTCCCCATGCGCCTTCTTGTGCGACGCCGCAGTCGGCCGCTCCCTCACACGCGTCGCACGTCTGCCGCATCTCGTTGCAGAAGCGGTCGCAAGGCGGCGACTCGTGGATCGAGCACGTGCCCTCCCCGCAGCGATCCGACCCGTTGCAGTACACGCCGTCGTCGCACTCGTCGTCGTTCGCCTCGAACACGCACCCACGACTCGGGTCGCACGTATCCGTCGTGCATCCCTCGCCGTCGTCGCACACCACCTCGACACCGACACACGCCCCCGAGGCGCCGCATGCGTCTTGCTCCGTGCACGCGCTCCCGTCGTCGCAGGACACACCGAGGCAGTCCGGGTCCGCACAATCGCTCAGACCGTCGCAGTCGTCGTCGATCCCGTCTTCGCAGGCGGTCTCGATCTCACTGCACGCGCCCAGCGCGCAGCCCGCCACCACGTCGCAGCGTTCCCCTTCGCGACAACGCGACGAATCGGGGCGCAAGAAGCACTCGCCGTCCACGCAGAGCGGGTCCGCACAATCGGTGGGCGAAGCACAGTCGCTCGACTGATCACACGCGAACGGAAGGCACGCGTCCGGATTCTGCGGACTGCAGGTCGGCGGCACGCAGCGACCGCTCGCGCACTCGGTCGCCTCCGCGTCGTCGCCCGGCCCCGGACACGTCACGTCTGCGCAGAGTGAGCCGATCAACACCGTCACCGCCGCGTCGCGCTCGAGCTCGATGCGTACGCGGCGCGACGCCACCGTCGCCCGATCGGCGTCGAGGAGGGACACCACGACGACCCGCGAGCCCGCGTCGAGCCCCTCGAGATCCGCGACGCGCGCTCCCGCCAACAGGTCTCCTTCAGGCAACGAGTCGACACGCGCGAGCGGCATCGCCTCGGGCTCGGGCAGCTCGACCGCGAGCAGTTCCACGCGCGCGGCGAAGAAGTCGATCCCAGGCGCGTAGTCCGTCTTGAGATCGACGCTCAGCTCGAGCGGCTCGGAGCCCGCGCACGCGAGCACGAGCCAGGTCGTGGCGAGGAAGAGTCTCCGCACGGCGTGTGGAAGCATAACAGTCGTTCACCGATCAGTGGCTCGAGCCTCCGAACGCTCGCGACGTCGAAGCCGACTCTGTGGCGCGTCTTCGTCGCGAGCGTCGCGGCCTCATCGACAGGTCGGCCTCATCGACAGGTGGGCCTCATCGACAGGTGGGGGCGACCTGACCGTCGGATCCGGTGAGCACGTACGCGTCCGACACGTAGCCGGTCCCGATCCAATCCCAGAGGCTCGACGTTCCGTAGGTTCCGCTCACGGTCTGACCCCGCTTCTGGCAGGTGATGCGGACGGGCTGTCCGTTGGCGACGCTTCCGACGGCGCGGTAGCCGGTCCCCGGCCCTGACCGCACGGTCAACGCAGCGCCGCTGGTACGCACGCGACCGGTGACCGCAGAGCCGCTGCTGCTCCCGCCGCCGCTGCTCCCGCCACAGTTCTGGCTCACGTAGTTCTTCGTTCCGTAGAAGAACGCGGTCGCGCCGTTGAACACCGGGCGAAGCACGACGCCGTTGCGGCGCAGCTCGTAGTGCAGGTGTGGCCCCGACGAACCGCCCGTCGTGCCGACGGTGCCGATGCGTTCCCCCTGGGCGACGCGCTGACCCACACGAACGACCTGCGTCGTGAGGTGCGCGTAACGGGTGCGGTAGCCGTTGCCGTGGTCGAGCTCGATCCAGCGGCCGTAGCTGCGGCTGCCGAGGTTCTGCACCACCGTGACCGTGCCGCCGGCCGCGGCGACCACCGGATCGCCGATGTCGTTCGCACGGTTGAAGTCGATCGAGAGCCGAGGACTGTGATTGGTGCGCGTCTGGCCCGCCCACACCTGTCCGCACGGGAACGGGAGCTGGAAGCGCGGGGCTCCGGACAGCGCCTCGCTGGAGGAGCTGACGGGTCCCGCGTCGGTCGGGGCGTCGTCGGCCTCCGTGTACTCGTCGTCCTCGGGCGGACCTTCGTCGGACCACTCGCCTTCTTCGGCGAGCGTGGTGGTGGGGTCGAGGTCGTCGCCTTCCTCCCACTCGCCACCGAGGGTCGTGGTGCAGCCGGCGAAAGGAGAGGCCGCGAGGGCGAGAAGACACGCGGTTCGAAGCGTCGTTCGCATGACGTCGCCCCAACGCAATCGGCAGACCAACGCGAGCCCCGCTCGCCCTTCCGTACGAATGCCCCACGGCGCGCGAACGATCCGCGCGGCGTCCACTCCCGCGCCGCGGTCGGCGCGCCTCCCGAATCGCGCGCGTGACTTCGGGTGAGGCGACCCCACGTGACCAGAAGCTCGACGGCGTCGCCCTCGCTGCGGACTCGAGAGCGCACCGAGCTCTCGACGCGGGCGACGAAGCGACGACACACCGTCGAGACATCCTCCGTTCGAGCGCTCGAAGCGCTGGACGAGACCGACTCGAGCGGCATACTGATCGGACGTTCAGCTGCCGCCATGCCCTCTCGAGAATCGAGGGCCAACCGAGTCATCCCTTGGAGGAACGCCATGATTGGAGTCCGCATCCCCGGCATCGAGACCCGCTTCGCGAGCTCGTTCGCGAAGAAGACGGCTCACGACGACGACGCGATCGACACGAGCTACGACGACTCCGACGTGGTCGATGGCGACGACTCGATCGATCCCTCCTGGGACGACGACGTCGACGTGACGCGCGACGACGACTCCGACGTGGTCGCGGAGGATGAGCTCGTCGACACGAGCTCGAGCGAGTGACGCGCCCGCTGCGCTCGACGCGCATCGCGATCGACACGGACTCGTGCGGTCGACGCGCGCGCCGAGGACACGCGCGCTGCGATCGACACGCGCGTTCGACGTGACACGAGAGCCCGCTCGAAAGCCGAGTCCGTGTAGCATCCGCGCGATGGCGTTGTCCGCGACCGTTCGTCGCTTCGAGATCGAGCTCGCCGACTCGGACCGTGGGGTATACGAGAGCTTCGAGCTGCGTGCGGCGCAGCATCCGTCCGAGACGGACCGATACCTCGTCGCACGCGTTCTCGCGCGATGCCTCGAGCACGACGAGGGCGTGGAGTTCGGGCGAGGGGTCTCGGCGGACGACGAGCCCGCGATCTGGCGCCGCGATCTGCGTGGGGATCTCCTCGCGTGGATCGACGTCGGCTCACCGAGCCCCGATCGCCTCCACAAGGCGAGCAAGACGGGCGCCCGAGTCGCGGTCTACGGCTGGCAGCGCGTGGACGAGCTCGCGCGCGCGATCGAGGAGCGCGGAGTCCACCGCCGCGATGCCCTCGAGCTTCACGAGCTCGACGTGAAGGCGCTCGACGCGCTGGTCGAGCACCTCGACCGGACGAACCGCTGGTCGGTCGCGGTGAGCGGCGGCGTGGTCTACGTCACCGTGGGCGCGGAGTTGGTCGAGGTGTCGGTCCGCGACGTCCGCGCGGGATGAGGAGAGCGCGAAAACGAAAACGCCCCGCATCGAGCGAGGCGTTCTTCATCGAGCGAACGAGACGGTCAGTCGAGGCCTTCGATCGCCACCGGCGTCGCGCGACGCTCACGATCGCGCTGACCGAGCTGCATGCGGAAGTTGCTGCCCCAGCAGAAGACCGCGCCGCTCTCACCGACCGCACAGCCCGTCTGGATCCCCATGCTCACCGCCGTCGCCTCTTCGGGCAGCGCCACCGCGGTCGGGGTGAGGAGGCAGTCCACCGTCGTGCCGATGTCGCACGAGTCATGGGAGCCGATGTCCTCGCCGTCCCCGACCTGGCCCTCTTCGTTGCTGCCCCAGCAGCGGACCTCGCCACTCGAGAGCAGCGCGCACGCGGTCAGCGAGCCGAGCGCGATCTGCGAGACGCCGGTGAGGCCGGGCACCTGCTGCGGCGCGGAGACCGCCTCGGTGGTGCCGCTGCCGAGCTGGCCCGCCGCGTTCGCACCCCAGCACCACACGGTGCCGTCCGAGAGGAGCGCACACGCGAAGCGCGAGCCCAGATCGACCTGCACCACGTCCGCCGCGTCGAGCCCGGAGACCTCGACCGGCTCGCGGCTGCAGTCGTACGTCTCCGGCGCCACGCCGCACGTCGTGCCGTGGTCCGTGATCCCGTCACCGAGCTGACCGTCCTGGTTGTTGCCCCAGCACGAGAGCGTCGTGGCGGTGCGGCCGCACGCGAAGTTGGCGCCGACGCCGTAGTCGAGCTCGACGAGGCCGCTCAATCCCGGAAGCGCTACGGCCATGCGGCGCGGATCGTCGCCTTCTTGAAGCAGCTCACCCGACTCGTTCTCGCCGCGGCACACCGCCGTGCCGTCCGTGAGACGCGCGCAGAGCTGGTTTCGCGAAGCCTGAAGCTCCGCAGCAGGCGAGAACTCCTCGAGGAGCTCCGCCGTGAAGCGCTCTCGGCGGGTGTCCGAGCCGCTCGCCGCGACGTCCTCGAAGCCCCAGCACACGGAGCCCTCCTCGGTGATCGCGCAGGTCTGGAGCGCGGCATTGGAGGCAAGGCTCGTCGCGGTCACGCCGGAAACGACCACCGGCGTCGCGCTGCAGTCGTATCCCGCTGCGTCGTCCACCCCACGCGTCGAGCAGTCGTCGTGGCCACGCTCACGCCCGTCGCCGAGCTGTCCCACGCCGTTGCCACCCCAGCAGAGCACCTCACCGTTCTCACGACGTCCACAGACGTGATCGACGCCCGTGACGATCTCTTCGATCGCACAGCCGCTCGTGCACGCGACGCCCGCGTCGCGCATGCCCGAGTCGGGGCGCGTTCCGGCGTCCTGCCCCGCGTCGACGCCGGTGCCGGAGTCTTCGTCCATCCCCGAGTCGACCATCGGATCCGTGTCGTCGTCACCGCACCCAGCGATCGCGGCCGAAATCCCGAGCCACAAGCCAATCGTCGTCCAGCGCACCATCGAAAGCCTCCACCACGAAGTCGAAGTCGAAGTCGTCGCGTCGTCGCGGCACGTGCCCGCGTCCCCCGCGCGTTCGCTCGGTCGAGCGACGGGCTGACATAGCAGGGGTTCGTGCGGACGTTCAATCCCACGACGTGCGTGGGTCGACGAAGCTCACGACCTCACGCGCGACCCCACGGACGAGCTCACGCACGCCAGACGATGGCCTCGGAGCCCACGTCGAGCTCCCACACCGCGGCCCCCGGCTCACTCTGGGGATGACGCCAGACCCGGAGCGTGGCGCCGAGATCGAACGCGAGCCGGAGCACGTCGCCCTGCCACTCGACCGCCTCGAGCGCCTGGCCCGACAACCGATCCGCCGCCGCCGCCATCGCGCCCCGACCGTGCTCGTCGGTGGCCGCCGTCTCCCCGTCGAACGCCAGCTCGAACCGGCAATCGAGGAGCGCGAAGCGATGCCGACCACGGGGCACGACCTCGCGTCGAAGCTCGCCGCGTGCGTCGTGATGCTCCACCACCTCCAGCCGCGGCTCGCCCACCTCGAACGAGAAGAGCGACTCCGCGCCGGCCCGTGCGCCCCACGCGTAGCGACCCTTGAGCGGCGCGAACGCCTGCGCGATCTCGTCTCGTGTCACGCGACCGACTCTCGCCGGGTCGCCCGAGCCGCGCAACCGGAGCGACCGTCTCGCACTCGCGCACGCGGCCCGTCGCTTGCTGAGCTTCGATGCGAGGAGTGCTTCGCATGACGAAACCCTTGGAATTCTCGATGCCGCTCAGCGCTCGTTTGACAGAGTGTCAGCCGCGATCGACAGAGAGTCACACGATGTCCAGCGCCGCCGAGATCACCGTGGTCGTCGTCGACGACGAAGAGGCGAACCTCGTCTCGTTGCGAAAGATCTTTCAGAAGGAAGGCTTTCGCGCACTCACCGCGGAGTCGGCCAAGGACGCGCTCGAGCTCTGCCGTCAGCATCGCGTGGACGTGGTGCTCACGGATCTGATGATGCCGGGCATGAGCGGCATCGATCTCGTCAAGGCGCTGCGCACCGTCGCGCCCGACACCGAGGTCGTGCTGATGACCGCGTACGGCACCATCGAGACTGCCGTCGAGGCGATGCGCGAGGGCGCGTACGACTTCGTCGAGAAGCCGCTCAAGCGGCTGCACATCGTGAAGACGGTGCGAAAGGCCGCGGAGCGACACGCGCTCGTCGCGGAGAACCGCACGCTGCGCAAGGAGCTCTCGGCCCTCAAGCGCGCCGCCCCGTCGCGTGGGATCGTCGGCAGCAGCCCCGCGTTGCGTCATGCGCTCGACGTCGCGACCACCGCCGCGCCTTCGACCGCGACCGTGCTCGTGCTCGGCGAGAGCGGCACCGGCAAGGAGCTGCTCGCGCGCCACATCCACGAGCGCAGCGGCGTCGAGGGACCCTTCGTCGGTGTCAATCTGTCCGCGCTGCCGGAGACCATCGTCGAATCCGAGCTCTTCGGGCACGAGCGCGGCGCCTTCACCGGCGCGGTCGCGCGTCGCGAAGGACGCATCGCACAGGCTGCGGGCGGCTCGCTCTTCCTCGACGAGATCGGCGAGCTCAGCCCCGCCGTGCAGGTGAAGCTCCTGCGCGTGCTCCAAGAAGGCGAGTACGAGCCGCTCGGGGGCAAGACGACCAAAGCGAGCTTTCGCCTGATCGCAGCGACCAACCGTGACCTGCGCCAGGCGGTGCGCACGGGAGAGTTCCGCGAGGACCTCTACTACCGCTTGAACGTCATCGCGATCACGAGCCCTCCCCTGCGCGACCGCCGGGACGACGTGCCGCTGCTCGTCGACCACTTCCTCGCGCTCTACGCGAAGAAGAACCATCGCGATCCGCTCGTGGCGAGCCGCGAGGCGCTCGACAAGCTCGTCGGTTACGACTGGCCCGGCAACGTCCGTGAGCTGGAGAACGTGATCGAGCGCGCAGTCGTGCTCGCGAAGGGACCAACGCTCGAGGTCGACGATCTACCCGACGTGGTCGCCCGTTCGGAGCGCCACACGGACGCCTCGATGACGTTCGCGCTCGGCACGCCGCTGGCGGAGATCGAGCGGCGCGTGTTGCAGCGGACCCTCGAGCACACGCACGGTGACAAGCAGCTCGCCGCGCAGCTCCTCGGGATCTCCGCGCGGACGATCTACCGCAAGGTCGGCTCCGAGCGCGAAGACTGACGCGACGGCGTTCGCGCGAACGCTCGACGCTCCGAGCCGGATCCGCTCGATTCGACGCTCGATGCGCCGAGCTCGACGCGCGCGGACCCACGAAGCGCCGAGCTCGACGCGTTCGGATCGCGAACCGACGCGGTCGCCGAGCGACGCTCATGCTCGTCGGACGTACGATCACCGACGTCGTGTGCCGAGCTCGTCGCGTCGCGGCCTTCGCGTCGTGGCCTTCGCTCGGGGTCCGGCGCCCTCGTCGTCGACGTTTCAGGCCCGCTCGGGCCCGTGCGCGACTGCCAAGTTGTCATCACGCGTCGGAGGCCCGCTTCGCCACGACGACAAGCTGGCAGGCATCAACGCCGAGGCGTGGATCCGCGGGTCGCCGATCCCCCACGGTTCGTGGGGAATCCGCTGGAACCGAGGGGACTTCCACGCTAGGCACGGCCGTTGCTGAATCCGTTCGCGCGCCCACCGCGCACCCCTCTCTCCCGAGGACTCTCGTGGGAAGCCCCCGCCCCAACGCCATCGCCATCGCCATCGTGCTCGTGTCGCTCGCCGCGACCGCGTTCTTCCTCGCCCAAGGCACGACCGGGCTGCTCGCCGCCACGTTCCTGCCCGTGGAGCCGGGCGGCGCCGTGACGCTGCCGACGTCGACGCGGAGCACACCCGGCCGCGCGTCGCGGGACGACACCGCGATCCTCCGCCGCAACATCTTCGACCACGAGCAAGGTCCGCTCGACGGCGTCGACGTCGCCGACGTCGTCTCCGACGACGAAGTCGTGCGGCCGACCAACGAGGTCGACTGGACCCAACCGCCGCCGGTGTGCGACGGAAGCGTCCGCCTCGTGGCCGCCGTCGTGAACCCGATCTCCCCCGATTGG
Organism: uncultured Sandaracinus sp.; assembly: GCA_937982655.1. GTDB lineage: Bacteria > Myxococcota_A > Polyangia > Polyangiales > Houyiibacteriaceae > JACKEH01. The sequence continues at coordinate 2,189 of CALJLK010000559.1, read as the reverse complement.
TCGTTCGCGGCGATCGTCGGCGCGGCGGGCAAGGCGCTGCTCTACCGACGCGGTCAGTCCGTCGACGGGCGGCAAGTGATCCACATCTTCACCGACCGCGTGTACCTGCAGCCGACCACCGGCGCGTGTCAGATCACGATGTTCGGCGAAGAAGTCGCGCAGGGCCCACGCGTGTCCGCGCCGCCGGTGAACGCCGAGCCCGTCGAGGTGCCGAGCGCGGGCGAGAGCGAGGGCGGGATCAACGCCTCCGAGATGGAGTCCGGCATCCAGCGCGTGAGCGACACGAACTTCAACATCGACCGCTCGCTCGTCGACCGCGTGCTCGAGAACCAAGCGGAGCTGATGCGCACCGCGCGCGTCATCCCGCACGAAGAGAACGGCCGCACCGTCGGCGTGAAGCTCTACGGCATCCGCCGGAACAGCCTGCTCGGCCGCCTCGGCGTCCAGAACGGCGACATGCTCCGAACCATCAACGGCTACGACATGAGCAGCCCCGACACCGCCCTCGAGGCGTATGCGCGGCTCCGTACCGCCGACCACCTGACCCTCTCCATCGTTCGTCGGGGCCAGCCGACGACCATCGACTACAACATCCGATGAAGCCCCAGCACGCCATCCCCCTCCTGTCCGCCGCGGCCTCGTTCATGGTCCTCGGCCTCGTGCTCGGCGGCGCGGACGCGCAGCCTCCCGAGACCCCCACGGTCCGCGTGAGCCCCGGTGGAGTCGCCGGCGTCCGACCACGCCTCGGCGACGCGGTGCGTGCGCAAGTCGCCGAAAGCGAGGGCGACACCGCGTCGGGCGGCACCCCCGGCGCACCCGGCAGCGGAACCGGCCTCCCGCAGTTCGAGACCGGCGTCGAGTACGAGGCCGTCCCGCCGGGAACGCGCGTGACCTTCAACCTGGAGGACGCGGACCTGCCGGATCTGGTGCGTTTGATCTCGAACCTCACCGGCAAACGTTTCATCTTGTCGAGCAAGGTCCGCAGCCTGAAGGCGACGGTGTTCGCGCCCACGAAGGTGACGGTCGCCGAGGCTTACAACGCGTTCTTGTCGATCCTCGAGGTCAACGGAATGACCGTGGTTCCGGCGGGTCGGTACCTGAAGATCTCCGAGACGGCGAACATCGAAGGCCAGCCGATCCCGCTCTACACGGGCAGCTCGCCGACCCCGAACGCGGACCGCTACGTCACGCGCCTTCACCGAGTCGAGAACGTCAGCGCCGAGGACGCCGCGCAGCTCCTCTCGCGCTTCAAGTCGCAGACCGGCGCGGTCACCGCGTACGCGCCGACCAACACGCTGATCCTCACGGACACCGGCACGCAGATCCAGCGGATGCTGCGTTTGATCGAGGCGATCGACGTCGCGCGCACCGGCGAACAGATCTGGATCGAGCCGATCCACTACGCGAACGCGGCCGAGATCGCGGCGAAGCTGCAGGAGATCTTCCCGTCCGCGCAGGGCGGTGGCAGCGGTGGTGCGAGCGCGTCGGCCCCGGTGGCGGCGCCGCGACGAGCACGCGCGACGGCGGCAGCGAACGCGAGCGCGAGCCCCGGCCAAGAGGGCGCGTCGACCATCGGCAGCCGCAGCGGCGAGTCGCGCATCACGAGCATCCTCTCGGACGAGCGCACCAACTCGCTGATCATCTTGGCCACCGAGCGCGCGTACCTCCGCATCCTCGAGATGATCCGTCAGCTCGACGTGCCGATGGAGGGCGAGGGTCGCATCCACGTGCACTACGTGCAGAACGGCGACGCGGAAGAGATCGCCAGCACGTTGCAGAGCCTCATCGGCGGGGGCGCGGCGCCTCGCGCGGGCGCGGCCGGTGGTGCGGCGGGTGCGGCGGGTCGTCGCGCGCCGGCCGCAGCGGCTGCTCCGGCGGCGGGCGGTGAGCTCGGTGGCATGTTCGAAGGCGAGATCCGCGTCACGACTCACACGCCGACCAACGCGCTGGTCATCACGTCGTCGCTCCACGACTACGCGGCGCTCCGCCGCGTGATCGAGCGCCTCGACCGCCCGCGCCGACAGGTCTTCATCGAAGCGGTGGTCATGGACCTCTCGGTGAGCCGCTCGAACCAGCTCGGCTTCTCCTTCCACGGCGGCGTGCCGAACCCCGCGGGCGACGGCTCGCTCTCGATCTTCGGCTTCGACGCGCAGAGCTCCGTGTTCTTCCCTGCCGACCAGAGCGTGCTC
>CALJLK010000558.1 GCA_937982655.1 uncultured Sandaracinus sp. | reverse complement strand
CCACGCGACCGCCGAGATGCTCGGTCGACCGCTGCTGCTCTTCGTGGAGGTGCCCTGCATCGACCGATGCTTCGAGACGGGCCGCACGGCGGACTTCTTCTACGAGCACTACTCGCACTTCACCACCGCGTCGTTCCGCACGATGCTCGAGCGCGCGAGCGCCCACGTGCACTTCGTGGAGCACGGATACGGCGACGAGGTCGTGTTCGGGGTGTCCGAGCTCGGCGGCTCACTGCCGCAACGGGGCATCCTCGCGGAGGCGCGGCGCTTCGAGGAGCGCGCGTCCGCGGGACGTCGGGTGGTACGGGCGCAGCTCGATCGCCTTCACGAAGAAGGCGCCCGCGTCGCGCTCTGGGGCGGCACCGGCAAGGCCGCGATGTTCATCAACGCTTTCGGCGCGGACGCCGAGCGTTTCCCGCTCGTGGTGGACTCCGACCCCGCCAAGGTCGGCACCTTCGTTCCCGGCACGGGACAACGCATCGAGTTCCGCGACGTGCTCCACGAGCATCCGGTCGACGTGATCGTGATCACGACGCAGTGGCGGGTGCGCGAGATCGTCGCCGAGATGGCGCGCGAAGGGATCTCGGCGCCGCTCGTCTTGCTGGAGCACGACGGTCGGCTCGTCGCGCACGACTCGTCGGCGCATCCCTACCTCGACTCGATCGTCACCCCGATCGCCCGTTCGGCATCCGACGACGCGAACGTGCCGAGCGAACCGCGTCGCGAGAGCGGGCTCCACTCGCACGCAGTCAATCCGTGCGAGCGAGGGAGCGCTCGAGGCGTGCTCGGGGGAGCCACGCTCGACTCACCGGCGAGAAGAGGGGCAGGAGTCGGGGCAACGGATTCTCGCGCTGCGACATCGACCACCGACGGGAGCTCGCTCGCGCGCGCGCTGGAGGAGACGACGTGGTCGAGCACCACGCCTGCTTCCACCGAGCTCCCCTCGCGGCCGCGCTCCACGGAGGAAGCGTGAAACGCTCCGGCCCGTCCGACGTCGCGGAGCACGCGCTCGCGCACGCTCGGTTCGGTCAAGCGCAGCTCGCGTTCCTCGATCGCCTTCGGACGGCGCCCGACGACGACGACGCGCTGCTCGGGCTGGGGCGTGCGTTCCTCGGCGCGGGGGACGCGAAGCACGCGTTCGGGTGCTTCGAGAAGCTCGTCGCGCGCACGCCGGACCACGCGGTCGGTTGGCGGTGGCTCGGGCTCGCGCGTCATCGGCTCGGTCGACCGCGCGCGGCCGAAGAGGCGCTCGATCAGAGCCTACGACTCGCGCCGGACGACGCGGAGTCGGCCTTCCTGCTCGGCGCGGTGAGCCTCGCGGACGACCGACCCGCCGAGGCAGAGCTGGCGTTCGCACGCGCGTGCGAGCTCGCGCCGCGCGATGCGCGCGCGTGGCTCGGACTCGGCTCGAGCCGACAAGCGCTCGGCCGCGCAGCGGAGGCCCGCGCGGCGTTCGATCGCGGGCTCGCGCTGGAGCCCGACTCGCTCGCGCACCGTTGGGCTCGCACCGCGGCATCACCGCTGGTGTACGCCGACGACGTCGAGCTGTCCGAGCACGTCTCCCGGACCGAGCTCGAGCTGGAGGAGCTCTCGCGCTTCGTCGACGACCGCTCGCGCACGGCCCTCGCCGCCGAAGGCCTCGCGGCGATCCAAGACAATTTTCGAGTGCACTACCGAGGGCGCGACGTGACACGCCTCCAGCGCATCCACGGCCGCGTCGTCCACCGCGTGGTGAGCGCGACGATGCCGAGCCTCGCTGCACCCTTGCCGCCTCGAAGTACGAACGCGCGCGTTCGCGTCGGCTTCGTCTCCTCGTCGTTTCGCTCTCACACGGTGCTCGAGCTCTTCGAACGTTGGATGACCGAGCTCGATCGCGATCGCTTCGAGGTCTTCGTCTACCAGCTCGGCCCCGCGGTGGACGCGCGAACCGCCGAGCTCGCGCGGGCGGTGGAGCACTTCCATCACGACTCCGACCTCCTCGCGCTCGGAGGTCGCGTCCGCGCGGACGCTCTGGACGTCGTCGTCTTCCCGGAGCTCGGCATGGACCGACGCGTGCTCGCGCTCGGCGCGACGCGGTTGGCGCCCGTTCAAGCCGTGTCGTGTGGGCATCCGGTCACGACGGGGTTGCCGACGATCGACTTCTTCTTGAGCGGAGAGCTCGTCGAGCCGCCGGACGCGGACGCTGCGTACGTCGAACGCCTCGTCCGACTCCCGGGCCTCGGGCTCACCCCGAAGGTCCCGCCGACGGTGGCGCTCGCCGACGGCGACGAACGCCGGGCCACGCGTTCATCCCTCGGGCTCTCGAACGGTCCTCTCCTGCTCTCGTGCCAGTCGCTCTTCAAGTACCTGCCCGCTCACGACGACCTGCTCGCACGCATCGCGCGCGAAGTGCCCGAGGCGCAGGTGGTGTTCCTCAGCCATCCGGTGGAAGAGGTCACGAACCGCTTCCGCGATCGAATGCAGTCCGCGTTCGCACGTCACGGCGTCGCCGAACGGCTGAAGATCCTGCCGCGTCTGCCCCACGCGACGTACCTCGCGCTGAACCGAGCGGCAGACCTCTTCCTCGACACTCTGGAGTTCTCCGCCGGTCGATCGGGCTTGGAGGCGATCGCGATGGGGCTCGTGCCGATCACCTCCCCCGGTGCGTTCGCGCGCGGCCGCTACCTCTCCGCCGCGCTCTGTGCGATCGGGCTCGACGAGCTCGTCGCGCGCGACACCGAGGAGTACGTGGAGCGCGCGGTTCAGCTCGCACGCGATCCCGCGCGACGCGCCGCGCTCTCCGAGACGCTTCGTCGCCGGGCTCCGCAGATCTTCTCCGGCCGGGAGGCGCTCCACGCCTTCGAGCGCTTCTTGCTCGCGCAATCACGACGAGCCGGCGTGCGCGCGGAGCTCGGCTCACGAAGCTGAAAAGAAGCTCGGCCGATTTCGCAAGCCGCCCTACCGGACGGCGCGCAGCGACCGAAGGGAGCGAAGGCTCGTGGGAGGGGGCCCCTCGGGGCTTTGTCGCACCGCGCTTGCGCGCGGTC
>CALJLK010000557.1 GCA_937982655.1 uncultured Sandaracinus sp. | reverse complement strand
ACCGAGAAGATGCGCTGGGAGCTCTCGAAGGTGATGGAGCCCGAGGACGATCTCCTGATCGTCGAACTCTGCCCCTCCTGCGCCGGCCGGGTAGTATCGCGCAACGACGTGAAGGATTGGACGGTCGAACCGCCGCGGTTCCAGATCGTGGGCGATCAAGCACCGTCGTCGGGTTCGACGCGCGAACCTTCCGATCCGGAAGAAGGCGAAGGATCTCCATGATATACCCGCGCAGCCATCGTCGTTCGATGCGTGAAGCAGCGGATCTGCCGCCTCGGTCGGAGTATCGTTCGCCACTGCGTCGCGTCGGCCGAGCGACGTTCGGTCCCGGTAGATGGTCCTTGAAAACCGAATCAGATTCTGTCGTGATTCTGGTGCTCTACGAGAGGGGGACCGATCTCCGCTCCGATGCCCTCGGGCGTTGAGCACGGGCACTTCCACGTCCACGCGGACAAGTGGGACCCGCCGATCTCCGCTCCGATGCCCTCGGGCGTTGAGCACCGCATCTCCGCGCCCGCGAGCGGCGACATCGTGTTCGGCGCCGATCTCCGCTCCGATGCCCTCGGGCGTTGAGCACTACCGCCACGCGACGTAGCCCCAGTCGCCGCGGTTCGCCCGATCTCCGCTCCGATGCCCTCGGGCGTTGAGCACCCCAGTTGGACTACCTCGAGCGGATGGGCGTCAACCCGATCTCCGCTCCGATGCCCTCGGGCGTTGAGCACTCATCGTGACGTGCGAACCGTGACATCGTCCGGGGATGCCGATCTCCGCTCCGATGCCCTCGGGCGTTGAGCACCCCGTTCGAGTTCCGACGGACTCCGTCGCGGTGCGTGCCGCCGATCTCCGCTCCGATGCCCTCGGGCGTTGAGCACTCCAGCTCGAGCGGCGAGGCGCCCATCTGGATGTGGCCGATCTCCGCTCCGATGCCCTCGGGCGTTGAGCACATGTCCGGCACGTTCTTCTCCTTCTCACCCCATCGCCGATCTCCGCTCCGATGCCCTCGGGCGTTGAGCACAAGCACGCAACCCCGGCCGTTCGGCACTGATCGATCGTCCGATCTCCGCTCCGATGCCCTCGGGCGTTGAGCACCGGAACACGCGCTCGTGAAGCACACGGTGGTTGGGTCCCGATCTCCGCTCCGATGCCCTCGGGCGTTGAGCACCTGCGCGCCGATCGAGTGACTGGTCCCGATCACTCGCCGATCTCCGCTCCGATGCCCTCGGGCGTTGAGCACCCGATCGCGCCGCGGCAGGCCGCTCGCACCTGACCCGATCTCCGCTCCGATGCCCTCGGGCGTTGAGCACCGCACGTCCGCGCCTTCCGCGAGTCGCTTCGCGGCCGATCTCCGCTCCGATGCCCTCGGGCGTTGAGCACCGCGCGGGGTCGGTTTCGGTGTAGAGACCGGCGAGCCGATCTCCGGTGGCAGGAGCTGCAGCGCGTGGACGAGCTGCAGTCCGATCTCCGCTCCGATGCCCTCGGGCGTTGAGCACGACGACTACGCGCTCGACATGGACGCCGAGGGCCCCGATCTCCGCTCCGATGCCCTCGGGCGTTGAGCACTTCGGCGTACGCGCGCAGCCCAACAACAACCGGATCCCCGATCTCCGCTCCGATGCCCTCGGGCGTTGCGCACCCTGCCCAGTCGACCGGCTTGGCTGCCGGCTTCTCCCGATCTCCGCTCCGATGCCCTCGGGCGTTGAGCACCCGGCGAACGCGTGCCCGTCGAGGGCGACCGTCGCGCCCGATCTCCGCTCCGATGCCCTCGGGCGTTGAGCACTCGATCGACCAGTGCGCCAAGGAGATGCAGCTTGCTCCCGATCTCCGCTCCGATGCCCTCGGGCGTTGAGCACAAGGAAGCAACCCCCACCCTCCGCACGTTCCACTGCACCGACCGATCTCCGCTCCGATGCCCTCGGGCGTTGAGCACCGGAGAAGAGCGAGGCCTACGTGCGGATGTTGCGCGCCCGATCTCCGCTCCGATGCCCTCGGGCGTTGAGCACCATAATCGACGCTCCGGTAGGCACCGTGAGGCCGCACCCGATCTCCGCTCCGATGCCCTCGGGCGTTGAGCACCGGCACGGCAGGAGCCACCAGCCGCCCGGGAGCGCCACGGCCGATCTCCGCTCCGATGCCCTCGGGCGTTGAGCACCGGGAGCCCGGGGGCGGGATTTGGAGGTCGGCCGCGCCCGATCTCCGCTCCGATGCCCTCGGGCGTTGAGCACCCGGTCTCGCGAGGGATCTCGCCCGCGCCGACCTTCCGATCTCCGCTCCGATGCCCTCGGGCGTTGAGCACCCGCGTAGACCCGCGAAGCTGCCGCCCGGCATCCGCCCCGATCTCCGCTCCGATGCCCTCGGGCGTTGAGCACAAGTCGGGTCGCAGCGGGAACAGCACCGTGTCGGTGCCCCGATCTCCGCTCCGATGCCCTCGGGCGTTGAGCACCCGTTCGACGGCACGATCTACCACATGTACGAACCCGATCTCCGCTCCGATGCCCTCGGGCGTTGAGCACAGGACGACCATCGCGCGGAAGTCCACGTGGCGCGCCTCGAGGCCGATCCCGCTCCGATGCCCTCGGGCGTTGAGCACTGTGATCGAGGCGGCGACGGCGGGCGCGGTGCCCAAGCCCCGATCTCCGCTCCGATGCCCTCGGGCGTTGAGCACGGACTCTTCGGTTGGCAGCTCACGGGTACGCCGATCCCGATCTCCGCTCCGATGCCCTCGGGCGTTGAGCACCAAAATGACCCGCCATCCTCCTTGGCCGGCACCAACCGATCTCCGCTCCGATGCCCTCGGGCGTTGAGCACGGCTTCTTTCGGCACTACGGGGTGGAACGCTTCGTCCGATCTCCGCTCCGATGCCCTCGGGCGTTGAGCACATGCCGCCCGCCCCCGAAGGTCGCTTGTCGCTCGACCGATCTCCGCTCCGATGCCCTCGGGCGTTGAGCACCTCCTCGTCGCTGTGGAAGTGGCGCTCGACGCGTACCGATCTCCGCTCCGATGCCCTCGGGCGTTGAGCACCTCGTCGGCGGCATCGGCCAGACCGCGGCGACGTGCCGATCTGCCGACACCGACCGTCGAGCGCGCTCACACCACGAAGTCGAATCGCGCCCGACGCGGTCCGGGGTGACAGCCGAGTGGCTGAAGCTGGATCACGAGGCGCTCGCGAAACCACGGATCGCCCTCGTTCTCCGGGGTGTTCGGGAAGTAGAGCTGCGTCGTGAGCGGGGGGCGGCCGGTGGCGTGCACCTTCACGTGGAGGTGCGGCGGTCGGTAGGTCGCGCCGTTGCGGTAGCGGCCGGGACGAATCGTCGCGAGTCGGTACGCGCCGTGGGCGTCGGTGCGCAGCGTGCCGCGGAAGCGATCGCCGTGGAGGTCGTACTCGCCCTCCGCGTCCGCTTGCCAGACCTCGAGCACCGCGTCGCGGAACGGACGACAGCGGCTGTCCATGACCACCCCCGAGAGGACGAGCGGTGCGGGCTCGACGAGCGTCGAGCGCTCGGGCGCGTGGGGACGGTAGAAGGGGCCCTCGATGTTCGGCTCGGTGCGCGGAGGACAGCTCTGCGCGAGCACGAGGTGCGAGGGGCCGACGAGAGAAGCCGCGGCGAGGGAGGCGAGCGAGGTCTGGAGGAAACGACGGCGGTGCATGGGTTCCGATCCTTTCGAGGACGGAACGCGGCGCGATGCGAAGTGGCGCAGAGATTCGACTCACTCCCAGGGCTGGCCCGCGCCGTACGACCCCGAGCCCGTCGGGCGTCGTGGGCGAGGAGCGGGAGCGATCGGATCGGGCGGAGTCGATGGACGGGATGCCGAAGTGCTCGACGCCATGGTCGACGTGCTCGTCGGTGTGCTCGACGTCGGTGTGCTCGACGTCGGTGTGCTCGACGTCGGTGTGCTCGTCGTCGGTGTGCTCGACGTCGGTGTGCTCGACGACGTGCTCGTCGTCGGTGTGCTCACGTTCCGTCGCGCGGGTCGTGCGAGCGTCGGTGCGGGGGTCGGCGTCGCGAGCAGTCCGCGCGCGCGTTCTTCGAGCTCGGGGTCGCCGAGCTCGCGCGCGATGTCGAGCGCGACGCGCGCGGAGTCGTCGGCTTCGTCGCTGCGGCCGAGCTCACGAAGGACACGCGCGCGGAGGGCGTGCTGGCTGCCGACGCGTTTGCTGCGCGGGCCGATGCGTTCGGCGTCGATCGCGATCGCGCGATCCACGTGATCGATCGCGCTCGACCACCGCGCTTCGTCGGCGTCGAGGAGCGCGAGGTTGAAGGCGACGAGCGCCGCGTCGCCGTGCGCGTGCGTGGAGAAAATCGCCCATGCGCGCTCCCAGTGCTCGCGCGCGGCCACGCCCTCCCCTCGCTCGCGCGCCATCAGGCCGAGGCTGTTCAGGGTCAGCGCGACCTCCGGGTGATCGTCGCCGAGCGCATCGCGTTTGATCGCGAGCGCACGCTCGTAGTGGTCTTGGGCTTCGTCTGTTCGCGCGAGTCTGCGCAAGAGGCCCGCGACGTTGTGCAGATCGCGTCCCACACGTGGGTGCGCCTCGCCGAGCGCGGCCCGATCGAGCGCCAGCGCGCGCTCGTGCTCGGCGAGCGACTCGTCGTGGCGCCCGACCACACGAAGCAGGTTGCCGAGGCTGGTGTGGATCGACGCGAGCTTCGGGCTCTGCGCGCCTTCGCGTGCGCGCGTGGACTCGAGCGCGGCGCGGAGATCGGTCTCGGCCTCCTCCAGCTCGCCGAGGTTCGTGCGCAAGACGCCGCGCAACATGCGCAGCGCATCCCGCAGGTCCGCGGGAGAGCCCGCGCGCGCGATCGAGGCCTCCGCGTGTCGGGCGTGACGCGCGGCCTCCGTGAAACGCCCGCGCTCCCCCTCGACGCGGACACGCTCGAGCCAGCCTTCCACGGCGCCGCGATCGTCGCTCGCCGCCTCCGCCTCCAACAACGCGCGCTCCGCGTCCGCCTCTGCCTCGTCGAAACGCGCGAGGGCGCGTCGGGCTCCCGCGCGCGCGAGGTGCGCCTCTGCGGTCAGCGGCGCGTAGCCGAGCGCCGTCGCCTCCGACACGACGGCGTCCGCTTCGTCGATCGCGGCCGCGGCGTCGCTCGTCGCGACGCGGACGTTCACGGCGTCGAGGCGACGACGCAACGCGCGCACGGCCTCCGCTTGCGTCGCCGACGGAGGCGCGACGCGGGTGTCGATCGAGCAGATCGCAGGATCTGGGAGCGTCTCGAGGGCGTCGATCGCGAAGGGCGCCGAGCCCGCCTCGCGCACGCGCGCGAGGACCACGTCGAACGCGTCGCGTTGGCGATCGAGGCAGGCCATGCGGCGATCCATGCGCGCCTCGCTCTGCTCGCGCGCGACGTGGGTCGCCTCGCAGGCGGTGACGCGGGCCTGCGTCCATCGCTCCGCCCAGGCGTCGAGCGCATCGACGCTCGAAGAAGCGAGCCCCTGCGCGAGTTGCGTGCTCCACGAGCCAGCGATCGCCGACCGGCTCGCCGCGCACGGATCGACGGGCACCGAAGGCCACACCGCGAACGCGACCGCACCGCACACCAGCGTGGCCGCGAAGAGGCCGATCGCGACAGCACGCGGGCGACGGGAGGGACGAAGCGCCGCGAGGAGCGCGCGCATGTCCTCGAAACGACCCTCGCGCCTCGGGCAGAGCCCGCGCCGCAACGCCGCCGCGATCGACGTCGGCACGCGCCTCAGCGACGCGGGCTCGGGACCGGTCGCGATCGCATCACGCAGCTCGCGGAGCGAGTCGCCTCGAAACGGACGCGCGCCCGTGAGCGCCTCGAAGAGCGCGACGCAGAACGCGAACTGATCCGCGCGTGCGTCTGCGTCTTCTCCGTCGAGCTGCTCGGGCGCCATGTACGCGGGCGTCCCGAGCAGCGCGCCGGTGCGCGTGAGCCGCGAACGTGCGAGGTCGGACTCGCGCGTCGACCTCGGCGCGCGTCGCGTCTCCGATCGCGCGACGAGCGCGAGCGATCCGCGCCCCCGCTGGAACCGATCGCTCGGTTCGCTCGGTTCGCTCGGTTCGCTCGGTTCGCTCGGTTCGCTCGGTTCGCTCCGTTCGGTCCGTTCGATCGCCGGCTCGGCGTCGACGTCCTCTCCGGTTCGACCTGCGTCGCCCTCGTGATCGTCGAGCGCCGCGTCCGCCAGGCCCCCGAACGCCAGACCGAAGTCACCGACCTTCGGCACGTCGTCTGGGCCGACGATCACGTTCTCGGGCTTGAAGTCGCGGTGCACGAGCCCCGCGTCGTGCGCGGCCTGCAGCCCCGCGCCCGCCGCGGCGAAGAGCTCGAGGATCGCGCGCTGCGTTCGTGGTGTCTCGAGCCACGCGCGGAGGCTCGCGCCACGGACGAGCTCCATCGCGACGTAGACCGCATCCTCGTCGAGGCCGACGTCGTAGACCGTGACCACGTTCGGGTGCGAGAGCCTCGCCATCGCCTGCGCCTCGCGGACGAGCCGCGCGCGGGCCTTCGCGTCGCCACGTTCCGCGTGCAGGACCTTCAGCGCGACCTTTCGCTCGAGCTCCGGATCGAACGCCGCGTAGACCACGCCCATCGCACCTTCGCCGACCGGCTCGATCACGAGGAAGCGGCCGAGCGCCTCGCCGCGCGCGAGCGCGCGCTCCCGCGGGCGCGGTCCGGAGCCCAACATCGCGACCGCGGCGCGGCACGACGCGCACGCGTCGACGTGCGAGTCGAGCGCCGAGAGCGCTTCGCCGCGCACGCGACCTTCGATCATCGCCAGCAGCGTCTCGTCTTCGGGACACGCGCTCATCCGAGCTCTCCGGAGCGATCACTCTCGCACGCCTCGACGATCGATCGTCGCGCGGGTCCCACGAATCGACTCACGCGATTCGCGACGCGTGCTCTACCTTTCGTTCGATGCCGACCCTCGCGGAGGTCTACCTCGCGGAGCGACCGGACGCGCGTGACGTCCCGGATCTCGACGTGCCAGCTCTCGACGCGCGCCTCGCCGACGCGTGCGCGCAGGCGCGCGCGAGACTCCGCGACGTCGCGGTCGACGACGAGGCGCTGTGCCGCGCGCTCGCCGGGCTCGACGCGCACCTCGACGAGCTCGCGCCCGAGACCGTCGGCGAGGTCGCGCTCGCGCTCGCGTGTGCGCGCGGGGATCGCGTGGCGTTGCGGAGGTTGGAGGCGGAGTATTTCGACGGGGTTCACGCGGCCCTCGCGGCGATGAAGCTCCCCGCGGATCTGCGCGACGAAGCGCTGCAAGAGACGCGGCGGAAGCTGCTCGTGGGGGATCCCCCGAAGATCGCGGCCTACGCGGGGCGCGGCTCGCTGCGCGGGCTCTTGAAGGTCACCGCGACGCGCGCCGCGATCTCGCTCCTGCGTGCGCGCGGACGCGAGACCGACGACGACGCGCTGATCGACGAGGCCGGCGAGCGGGATCCCGAGCTCGCCTACTTGAAGGCGCGTTACCGCGCGGTCTTTCGAGAGGCTTTCGAGGACGCGATGGCGAGCCTCGAGCCGCGCGAGCGCAACCTGCTGCGACTTCACTTCCTGCAGAAGGTCACGCTCGACGCGCTGGCGACGATGTACGGGGTCCATCGCGCGACCGTCGTGCGACAGCTCGCGAAGATCCGCGACACGATCGAACGCGCGACGCATCGCGGGCTGGAGACGCGCCTCGGCGCGGATCGACGTGAGGTCGAAGGCGTGATGGACCTGATTCGGAGTCGCTTCGACGCGAGCGTCGAGCGACTCCTCCGCACGCGCGACGAGTGACGCTGCTCCGCTCGCGTGGCGCGTCGGGCTCACTCACGCGAGCGCGAAGGAGAGCACGCGCCACGCGCTCTGCCGCTGGCGCAGGGTCACGCGATACTCCGTGAACACTTCGTCGCGTCGAACGTGAACGGTCGCGTGCGCGGTGTCTCCGTCGATCGTGATCCCCCCGACCCCGAAGGCCGCTTGCGGGCCGAAACGTCGCGTCGCGACGGTGCTCACGGCGACGCGCACCGCTTCGAGGCGCGGGTCGACGACCTGGCCGTAGCCGCCACCGCAGGCGCGGGCGGACGAGGTCGCGAGCGTGACGGTGCCGAGGACGAGCGAGAGGGCGAGGACGAGATTTCGGGTCATGTCGGTTCGAGCTCCTTCGAGGGCTGAACGCGACGGCGTGTCGACCGGCGCACGCTTTCTTCTTCGGCCGCGCATTTTTCGTATCCCTCGCACGACGTACCCTCTGCGGCGATGGCCACGTCCAAGGGCAGCCCGCCAAAGTCGCCGAAGTCGCCGAAGTCGCCGAAGTCGCCGAAGCCGTCGAAGCCGTCGAAGCCGTCGAAGCCGTCGAAGCCGAGCGCAACCAGAGGAACGCCGCGCAGACCGTCATCGAAGCCTGCCGTGGCGCGCGCCGACGGCGCGGGTCCAACGCCGAGCCGCTGGTGTTCCACGCGCTACCGACGCCGCCACGAGACGCGATGTCGCCGCTCTTCGTCGCGCAGCTTGGACCGCTACTGGATCAGGCGCTCGACGACGGGGCGGACGGCCTCTCGCTGCTCACGCGCTTCGAGGTACGGCGCGACCGTGCCCACGTGTACGACCTCACCCTCTTCGCCGACGAAGACGGAACGGTGTATCGCGCTGGTACGCTCGAACCGGTCGCGAGCTTCTCGCAAGGCGGCGCGACGGCCAGCGATGACGCAGCGCTGCTGAACGCGTTGAACGCGGCGCTCGCGGTGTGGCGTTCGAGCAAGGTTCCCCGGCCCGCACCGCCGACCTCCGCGCCGTCTTCGTCCGCGCCGTCGTCATCGGCCGCACCGTCAGGTCCCTCCCTCCCGCGCTACGCGGCGTTTCAGCCGCGCGACCACTTCGTGCTCGGGAAGACCCTGAGCCCCACTGCGACGACGGGCCTGCTCCGCATCGAGAAGCCGCCGACGCCTGCTGAGCTCGACGTGCTGACGACGTACCTCGCGCCGCGCGCCGCAAACTTCGTCGTCGAGTTGGGGCCCACCGTGCCACTCTCGGTGCTCGCATCGCTGTCGGGTGTGCGCGTCGTCGCGCTCGCAGGCGGCCGCAAGCACTGGGACGGGCTCGAGAACCTGCCCACTTCGGTGCGGCGCCTCTCCATCCACCGTCCAAGCGCGCTCACGCTCGCAGCGCTGCCGCCAGACAACCAGATCGGCTCACTCGAGCTCGACGTGGCAAGCATGCCGACCGACGCGCCGGTGCTCTCGCACCTCGAGACGGTGGCGTGGACCGGCGCCGAGGACGTCTCCTGGCTGGAGAAGCAACCCGCGCTGAGGGAGCTCGCGCTCCGGAGCTCGAAGATCGTACGCCTCCCCGGCTCGCCGAGCCTCGAGCGGCTCCTCCTCTACAAGCCGAGCAAGCTCCGCTGGCTCGACGGCATCGCGGCGCTTCCGAACCTCCGGTACCTACGCATCGACCATCCGGCGAACATGCAGCGCCTCGGCAGCCTCGCGGCGTGCCGCGCGCTGACGACGATGCACATCACCGCCGCTCACCGGATCACCGACCTCTCGGACCTCGTGAGCGCCCCCGTGCTCGAGGTGCTCGGCGTCAGCCAGTCTCAGCTCGACGCCGAGCCCTTCCGCGTGCTCGAGGGCAAGCTGAAGGCCGGTAGCTTCCAACTGAAGAGCAACCGCCACACGAAGGCGCTCCAGGAGCACCTCGCGATACCGTTCGTGAAGACCTACGCGCTCGAGAGTCACTTCTTCGACGCACCCTGACGCCGAGTGCGCGTGCATCGCGAGCTCGCACGACGCGTCCGAAGTCTTCAGCTCACCACGAGATCGTCGCGGTGCACGATCACGCCCGAGCCCGGTCGCCCGAGCCGCGTCTCGATCTGATCGCTCTTGGCCCCCGCGAGGCGCGCGATGTCGAGGGTGCCGTAGCGCACGAGGCCCCGACCGAGCTCGCGTCCGTCCGCCGTCACGAGGCGCACCGCGTCGCCGGGCTCGAGCTCCCCGCGCACGCCAATGACGCCTGCGGGCAGGAGGCTCGCCTTGCCCGCCTGCAGCGCCTCCGCCGCGCCCGCGTCCACGATCACGTCGCCCTTCGGACGCAGCGTGTAGGCGATCCAATGTTTGCGGCTCGCGAGCTTCGCGCCCTTCGGCAGGAAGAGCGTGCCCACGTCGTCGCCCGCGACCAGCTTGCCGAGCAGCTCCGGATCACGCGCGTCCGCGATCGCGACCGGCACGCCGCGCAGCGTCGCGCGCCGCGCCGCGTCGACCTTCGAGGCCATGCCACCGAGCCCCACGTCATCCGTCGGCGCGCGGAGGAACGCGAGCACCTCGTCGACGTCGCGCACGAGCGGCAGCCGCGCGCCCGCGTGATCGAGCACACCCTCCACGTCCGTGAGCAACACGAGCAAGTCCGCGCCCACCAACGTCGCCACCATCGCCGCGAGCTGGTCGTTGTCGCCGAACTTGATCTCCTCGACCGCGACGGTGTCGTTCTCGTTGATGATGGGGATCGCGCCGAGCTCCACGAGCGCTTCGAGCGCGCGGCGCGCGTTGAGGTAGCGGTCGCGGTCGCCGAGGTCGGCGTGGGTGAGGAGCACCTGCGCCACGGGCACGCCGTGCGGCTCGAAGGCGTCCTCCCACGCCCGCACGAGGCGCGACTGTCCGGCCGCCGCTGCGGCCTGCAAGCGCGCCATGTCCTTCGGTCGACGATCGAGGCCGAGGCGCTCGCGGCCGAGCGCGATGGCGCCCGAGGAGACGACCACCACGCTGCGCCCCTCCGCCCGCAGCGCCGCCACCTGCGCGGCCATGCGCGCGAAGCGGTCCGGCGCGGCCAGCAAAGACCGCGAGCCGATCTTCACCACCACGCGCTTCGCGTCGCGGAGCGCGCGACGCACCTCGAGCACCGAACGTTCGTCGTCCGCGGTCATCGCGGCGCTTCGTAGCACCGCGGGCGAGCGCGAGCGACGCGCGGCGACCGTGGCCGCACGTGAGCAAAGCCGCGTACCAACACTGCGGATGCGCGACCGCGGACGAGCACGGCCGCGCGCACGCACCGCGCCGCGCCGAGCCCGGTCAGCCGACGATGAAGTTCAGGATCTTGCCCGGCACCCAGACCGTCTTGCGCAGGGTCCCGGTTGCGAGGGCCTCCGCGATGCGCTCGTCGGCCTTGGCCGCCGCCACCGCGGCGTCCTGATCGGCGTCCTTCGCGAGCACGAGCACGCCGCGCTTCTTGCCGTTCACCTGCACCGGGATCTCGACCTCGTCGTCGACGAGGAGCTTCGGATCCGGCACCGGCCACGCGGCCTTCTGCACCGACGGCGCGTTCCCGATCAGCGACCACATCTCTTCGCCGAGGTGCGGCGCGAAGGGATGCAGGAGCTGCGCGAGGATCGCGACGCCCGCCTTCGGCGCGCCGGCCTTCTGCAGATCGCTCGAGAGCACCATCATCGCGCTGATCGCGGTGTTGAAGCGCAGCCCGTCGATGTCCGCCGTGACCTTCGCGATCGTCTTGTGGATCGTGCGCAGCAGCGCGGTGTCGGGCGTCGCGTCGGAGGCGTCCTTCGCGAGGCGCCAGCAGCGATCGAGGAAACGTTTGATGCCGTGGATGGACTCGGTGCTCCAGGGCTTCGCCGCCTCGAGCGGGCCCATGAACATCTCGTAGCAGCGCAGCGCGTCCGCTCCGAACTCGCGCACCACGTCGTCGGGGTTGACGACGTTGCCGCGCGCCTTGCTCATCTTGTGAGCCTTTGCTTCGATGACGACCGACGGGTCTGACTCGAGGACGTACTTCCCGTCCTTGGTCTTGGTAACCACACTCGCCGGATAGCGCTTTCCTTCGGCGTCCGTGTACTCGACGTCACCGAGAATGATCCCCTGATGCACGAGCTTGGTGAACGGCTCAGGGGTGTCGATGTAGCCCTGATCGAAGAGCACCATGTGCCAGAAACGCGCATAGAGCAGGTGGAGCACCGCGTGCTCGGCACCGCCCACGTAGAGGTCGACGGGCAGCCACGCCTTCGCGGCCTCCGTAGACCAACCCGCCTCGTCGTTGTGCGGGTCGCAGAAGCGCAGGTAGTACCAGCACGAGCCGGCCCACTGCGGCATCGTGTTGGTCTCGCGCGCGAACCACTCGCCTTCCTTCTGGAAGAAGCGCCAGTCCGCGAGGCGCGCGAGCACGCCCGCCGGATCGTCGCCCGGCTGGAAGTCGTCCGTCTCCGGCAGCCGCACTGGCAGCTCGCTCTCCGCCACCGCGATCGGGCGATCGAAGCGGATCACGTGCGGATCCTTTCGCGGATCCCCTTCCGTCTCGACCGGGAAATAGATCGGGAACGGCTCGCCCCAATAACGCTGACGCGAGAAGACCCAGTCGCGGAGCTTGTACTCGACGCGCTTCTTTCCGCGGCCGTCCTTCTCCAGATCCGCGGTGATGGCGGCCTTCATCTCGGCCGTCTTCATTCCGTCGTACTTTCCGGAATTCACCGCGATGCCGTGCTCGGTCATCGCCTCGTCGAGCGCGCTCGGCTTCCCGTCCGCGCTGACGACCTGGACGATCGGAATGTCGAAGGCGCGCGCGAACTCGAAGTCGCGCGTGTCGTGCGCGGGCACGGCCATGATGGCGCCGGTGCCGTAGCCCATGAGCACGTAGTCCGCGATCCAGATCGGGATCTGCGCGCCGTTCACGGGGTTGATCGCGAAGCCACCGGTGAAGACACCCGTCTTCTCCTTGTTCGCTTGGCGATCGAGGTCGCTCTTGTTCTTCGCGGAGGCGACGTAGCTCTCGACCGCCGCGCGCTGGGCGTCGGTCGTGATCGCCGCCACCAGCGGGTGCTCGGGCGCGAGCACCATGAAGGTCGCGCCGAAGAGCGTGTCCGGGCGCGTGGTGAAGACCTCGATCGTCGCGTCGTGTCCCTTCACGCCGAAGACGACCTCCGCGCCTTCGCTGCGGCCGATCCACTCGCGCTGCATGGTGCGCGTCGAGGTGGGCCAGTCGACGTGATCGAGGCCCGCGAGCAGGCGATCGGCGTACTTGGTGATCGCGAGCACCCACTGACGCAGCGGCACGCGCACCACCGGGTGGTTGCCGCGCTCCGACTTGCCGTCGATGACCTCTTCGTTCGCGAGCACGGTGCCGAGGGCCGCGCACCAGTTCACCTTGATTTCGTCCTGGTATGCGAGGCCCTTCTCGAAGAGCTTCAGGAAGATCCACTGCGTCCAGCGCACGTACTTCGGATCGGTGGTGTCGACCTCGCGGCTCCAGTCGTAGCTGAAGCCGAGCATCTTCAGCTGACGGCGGAAGTTCTCGATGTTCTTCGCCGTGGTGTCGCGCGGGTGCGTGCCGGTCGCGATCGCGTGCTGCTCGGCCGGCAGACCGAACGCGTCCCAGCCCATCGGGTGCAGCACGTCGAAGCCCTGCGCGCGCTTCGCGCGGCAGAGGATGTCCGTCGCGGTGTAGCCCTCCGGATGCCCGACGTGCAGGCCCGACCCGGACGGGTACGGGAACATGTCGAGGACGTAGAGCTTCTTGCCGTCGCGCGGCTTCTCCGGGGTGCGGAAGGTGTCGTCCTTCTCCCAGAAGGCCTGCCAGCGCGGCTCGATCGTGGCGGGTTCGTAGCGCTCTTCGGTGCGGCTCTCGTCCATGGCGGCGGGAGTCGTAGCAGCGCGGGAGGAATTGGGTAAGTCGTTCGCTGCGCCCAGCCGCCGGAATCACGCGCGAGCCGAGTCGCTTGGTTCGTGACGCGAGAGTTGGTACCTCACGCCACGCGACGCACGGGCGCCGCGCGGGGAGGCGGGCATGACGGGGATGGGGCGTTGGGCGTGCGTGATCGGGATGTGGTTGTGCGCGAGCTGCGGGGCTGAGAGCGAGAGCTCCAGCACCTCATCGCGCGCGACGAGCAGCGCGACCACGACCGCCAGCGCCACGAGCACGCCACCGCCGATCCTCCCGCAGGTCTGCACGGGCGACGAGCACACGTGCGTGATGAAGGCGAGCGGCGAGGTCTTCTGCGCCGGCCGCAACCTCGACGGACAGCTCGGCGACGGCACGGCGCAGTCGCGCTCTGCGTGGACGCCCGTGGTCGGGCTCACCGACGCGCGCGCGCTCGCGTGCGGGCAAGCGCACACCTGCGCGGTGCGCCGGAGCGGCGAGGTGAGCTGCTGGGGCAAGAACGAGCACGGCGAGCTCGGTGCGGGCCACACCGACGTGACGCACGTGCCGGTCGCGGTGAGCGGGCTCGCGAACGTCGCGCAGCTCGACGCGGGCGCGGGCTTCACCTGCGCGCGGCAAGAGAGCGGCGCAGTCTGGTGTTGGGGTACGGGCGCGAACGGTCGGCTCGGCACCGGCAGCAACGACGACAAGACGTCGCCCACCGCGCTCACGGGGCTGACCGACGCGGCGGAGATCGCGCTCGGTCGCGCACACGCGTGCGCGCGCAAGCGCGACGGCAGCGTGCTCTGCTGGGGCGCGAGCTCCGCCTGGCAGACCGGCCTCGGCGAAGAGAATCGTCGCGACGTGATCACGCCCACCGACGTGCCGAACCTGAGCGCGACGGCGATCGCGGCGGGCGGCAACCACACCTGCGCGATCACGAACGGCGGCGCGACGTGTTGGGGTCAAAACGACGCGGGTCAGATCGGCAACGGCGAAGGCGGCAGCCAGGTCTACGCGAAGACGCCCGTGGTGGTGCCGGGCCTCACCGGCGTCACGCAGCTCGCGCTCGGCGCGCGGCGCACCTGCGCGATCGTCGGCGCGGGCGAGGTGAAGTGCTGGGGCTACAACAACTACACCGCGGAGCTGCTCGGGGTCGGCTCGCAGGAAGGCAACGTGCTGACGCCGTCGACCGTGCGCGGCGTGACCGGCGCGGCGCGCATGGACACCGGCGACGATCACGCGTGCGCGTTCGATGCGGCGGGCGCGCTGTACTGCTGGGGCTCGGCGGCGTCGGCGGTGGTTCCGAACGTGGCGGCGCTGACGGGTACGGCGAGCGTGATGCCGACCTTCGCGCCTTCCGAAGGGGCGAGCCTGCCGATTCAGCCCGGCCTCTCGATCGGCAGCAACGAGGTCTGCGGCGTGAAGCCCGACGGGCGCGTGCTCTGCTTCGGCGAGAACCTCGGCGGACGGCTCGGCATCGGCTCGACCCGCGCGAACGCGAGCGACTCCGAGACGCACGTGCTCGGCATCTCGGACGCGGTGCAGGTCGCGACCGGGCTCGGTCGGAGCTGCGCGCTTCGCCGCGATGGCAGCGTCGCGTGCTGGGGTCGCCTCGGTCCCGAGCTCGAGGTGAGCCACCCGATCCCGATGGGAGGCTTCGTCGGCGCGACGTCGATCGCGGTCGGCGGCAGCGCGAGCGCGATGGTGCTCTGCGCGCGCTTGCAAGACGCGACGTTGGTGTGCGCGGGGGAGAACTACGGCGGGCAGCTCGGACGTGGGCAACGCGGCGACTTCACGCTCGAGCCCGCGCCCGTCGCCGGGCTCACCGACGTCGCGCAGGTGCGCGTGGGCGTCGACGCGGCGTGCGCGCGGCTGACGAGCGGCAAGGTGACGTGTTGGGGCGCGGGCGCGCGTGGGCAGCTCGGCAACGGCGCCACGGACGCTTCGCCCAGCCCCGTCGAGGTCTCGGGCATCCGCGACGCGAGCGCGCTCGGCGGCGGCTCGTACACCTTCTGCGCGCTGCGACGCGGGGGCGCGCCGAGCTGCTGGGGCAGCAACGACGACGGCCAGCTCGCGAACGGCAAGAGCGGGCGCGAGCACGACTCCGCGACGCCGGTGAGCGTGCGGAACGTGCGCGGCGTCGCGCGCCTCGGCGACACGACGGACTCGATCTGCGTCGCGCTCGGCAACGGCGAAGGCCGCTGTTGGGGCGCGAACGACTTCGGACAGACCGGCTCGGGCGACACCGAGACCGACGACGTGCTGGCGCCCGTGAAGTACGAGCGCGCCGACGCGGCCGTGCAGGCACTCGGCGACGTCGTGCAGATGGGCTGCGGTTGGAACTTCTGCTGCGCGCTCCACGCGCAAGGTGGCGTGAGCTGCGCGGGGTCGACTCCCATCGGCGGCAGCGGCGGCATCTTCGGCATCTCGAACCGGAGGAGCGCGACGCCGATCGCCGCGCCGGGCGTGACGTACGCGGTCCCGGACTGAGCCGAGCGGATCAAGACTCACCGCGGCGCCGCAGCCTTTCGACCGCCCACGCTGCGGCCTCTCGCACCGTGTCGTCGTCGTGCGAGCGCGCAGCTTGCTGCAAGACCGGGAGGTGGCGACGCTCGCCGCGGTTGCCGAGCACGATCGCGGCGTTGCGCGCGATGCGGACGCGGCCGCTGCGCGAGAGCGGTGTGCTCGCGGTCCACGCCGTGAACGCCTCGTCGTCCATCGTCAGCGCCTCGGACACGTCACGCGCGTGCCGCGGGTCGGGCGCGAAGGGTTCGACGTCGTCCTCGTCGACGAGGCGCGGCATGCGCCCCGCCGCGAGCGCGCCGTTGAAGGGACAGACGTCTTGGCAGACGTCGCAGCCGAAGAGCCACTCGCCCATGCCGTCGCGGAGGTCGGTCGCGATCGGGCCGTCGTGCTCGATGGTCAGGTAGGAGATGCAGCGACGGGCGTCGAGCTCGTTCGGGCCGACGAAGGCGCGCGTGGGACAGGCTTCGAGACAGAGCGTGCAGCGCCCGCAGCGGGAGGGCATCGGCTCGTCGACCACGAGCTCGGCGGTGGTGATCACCGTGCCGAGAAAGACGTGACTCCCGATTCCCGGGACGATCAAACAACAATTCTTTCCCACGAACCCGATGCCCGCGCGCACCGCCCACGCACGTTCGAGCACGGGTCGCGCGTCGACGCTCCAACGCGAATCGTGGCCCAGACCACGCAGCCACTTCTCCAACTTTCGGAGGCGGCGCCGCACCACGTTGTGGTAGTCGCGTCCCTGCGCGTAGCGCGCGATGCGCGACGGGCTCGGTCCGCTCGGCGGCTCGGTGCGGGCGTAGGGCAGCGCGACGACGATCACGCTCCGCGCGCCTGGCACCATGCGCGCGTGCGTGGGGTCCGCGCGCACCTCGGCGGTGTCCGCGAGCCACTGCATGCTCGCGTGCCGACCCTCCTCCACGTAGGTGCGCAGCCAGTCGCCTTCAGGCGCGAGCGACTCCGCGCGGGCGATGCCGACCCTCGCGAAGCCCAGACCCAGGGCGCGCGCCTTCACCTGCGCGGTCAGCGCGGTGTCCGGCGTCGGCTCGGTCGGCTCGCGATCCATGTCTCCGCTTCAACACGTCGGCTCCGCGCTACGCGCGGCGCCTCAATTCTCGACGCTCTGTTGCCAGCCCCGCGTGCCCTGGGGCACCGCGACCTCGGTGCCCGGACCGGTGGTCGGTGGGCTGCGGCGGGTCGGGACCTCGGAGAGGATGAACGGCGCGGCGTTCGACGGATGGCAGTAGCGAACGTCGCGATAGAACGTGTAATGAACGTAGACGTTGCCGTCGACGCTTCGGATGTTCTCCGGCGCGGGCGGGTACGGCTTGGCGTCCATGACCGCCTTCCACGCGGAGAAGTCGAAGAGGGTCAGACCGCTCGTGCGCACGACGCCCACGTAGTCGACCTCGCCGTCCGGACGCAGCACGATCTCGAGCGTAGTCTCGAGCTGGCCCTGATTGAAGGGATGCCCCGGATCGGCGGGGATGTTGTCGACGAACGCGTGGTAGTGGACGTGAAGTCGGCGGTGGAGCTCGCCGATGTAGGCCGCGAAGGGGTGCGCGCGAGCGTTGAGCGCGGTCTGGTTGCCGGGGCGCACGTTGCTCACGAAGTTCTCGATCGCGGCGCGGAACTCGCGCCAACGACGCGTGCGCTCGGCGTGACGACCGCGTTGCCTCGACTGCCGCTCCGCGAGCGCGGCTTCTCGTTCCTCGCGGAGCTGCTCTTCGCCGATCACGGACTCGAAATCCGACCAGCTCAAACGCAGATTCGGACCGTCCGCCGTGCGCCCGCGGCCGAGCCCGAGGCGACGACGGTTGCGCGCACCCGAGCCCTCGCCCTGCGCGCCGCGCCCTTCGGCCACCCGCCCTGCCCGCTCGCTCGCGGCGTCTCCGCCCGTACCCGCGACCGGCCGACGCACCGTGAAGGTGCCGATGCCGTCGGAGATCACGACCGTCTCCATCTCTTGCCGTGCGCGCTGAGCTGCTTCAGCGGTGGCACCCGCGCGCTCGTCCCGGCGATCGGTGGTCGCCGACTCGTCGCGTTGGTTCCCGAACGCCGCCACGCGCCGGACCTCGCCCGCTTCGCCGTCGGTGCGCGCTTCGTCGCCCGCTTCCACGCCGCGGCCTTCGTCGGCCCCATCTTCCGCGCGGCGCTCCGCCATCACGTCGTCGGCGGAGTTCCCTTCGTTCACGACCTCTTCCGGAAGCTCGACCTCGGGTGCTTCGTTCGCGCTCTCGTCTTGGTTGCCCTGGACGGATCGTTCGGTGGCGATGGTCTCTTCTTCGACCTGGCGATTCTCTTGGGCGACGTACTGGGTGTCCGGCGGGGGCTCGACGCTCGGATCGTGACTCCGCTGATCGATCGCGTGCAGCGAAGGATCGGGTTGCGGCACGGTCGGTCGCGGGACCGGCGGCGGAGGAGGAGGCGGAGGCGGCGCGGCTTCTTCCTCGGGCTCGCGAAACCTGCGCGCGGGGGGACGCTCGGCGCGCTCTTCGCGCGGTCGCTCGGGGGTCGGCTCCGTCGTCGAGGTGGACGTGGACGGCGTCGTGGTCGTCGGCTCTTCGACCGTGGTCTCGTCCACGAGCTCCATCCACTCCGGCTCCGACGCCGTCGGCGGTGGAGGCTCGCGAGGCTCGCGCTCGCCCATCGCGAGCAGCGTGTCCGCGAAGACCCCGAGCAC
>CALJLK010000556.1 GCA_937982655.1 uncultured Sandaracinus sp. | reverse complement strand
TCGCTGCGCGCCGTCCGGTAGGGCGGCTTGCGAAATCGGCTGAGCTTCTTTTCAGCGCGGACATCGGAGGAAGCTCACGCGCGCATGTTCGCGAGCACTTCGCCCATCGCGAGCGGCAACGTGCGCGGGTGTCGCAGCAGGTGGTAGCGCCCGCTCCCGATCATGCGCGGAAGGTTGAAGCGCGCGTCGTGATCGATCGCGAACGCGTGCACGTGCACGCCACGCAGCTCCGCTTCGAGCACCGCGTGGCGCACGTCCGCGACGCCATGACGGCCCTCGTAGCGGTCGTAGTCATTCGGTTTGCCGTCCGTGAGCACGAGCAAGAGACGCCGTCGCGCCTCGGTGCGCGCGAGCAGCTCCGTCGCGTGCCGCAGCGCCGGGCCGATGCGCGTGTAGCCGCGCGGCTCGAGGCTCGCGAGCCGATGGCGCGTGCTCGCCCAGGGCTCCGCGAAGGTCTTCACGATCTCGAAGCGGCAATCGAGCCGCGTGTGGCTGTGGAACGCCGCCACCGCGAGCTCGACGTCCGCCGAGGCGAGCGCTTCGCCGAGCGTGACCGCGGCGTCGATCTCGAGATCGAGCACCCGCACGTCGTCGACCCAACCGTCGGTGGAGAGGCTCGCGTCGAGCAGCAGCATCGCGGCGAGCGAAGGCGCGGCGCGGCGACGCTGCCGGTGGAGGCGATCGGGCGGCGTGGTCCCGGCGGTGAGGCACGCGTGGCGATCGACCACCGCGTCCTCGTCGATCTCGGAGCCGTCGAGCTGACGGCCCTTCCAGCGTCGCGAGGCCTCCAGCCGCTCCAGCTCCGCGCGCACCGCTTCGTGCTCACGCCGCAGCGCCTTCGCGCGCGCCGCCACGTCGCGCTCGCCTTCGGCACGCTTCACCCGCGCGGGGATGCGCCCCGCCTTCACGCGACACCACGCGTCGCGAAACTGCCCGCGCTTCGCGTCCCACTCCGGATAGGGCGTGCCTCCGGTGTCGACGTCGCCTTCGACGTCGCCCGTGCCGCCCTCGAGCATCACGTCGACCCGCAAGAGCGATCGCGTGCGCTCCATGCTGCGCACCACCTGTCGCAGATCGAGCTCTTCGAGCGCCTCGATCTGATCGGCGAGCTGGTCCTCGCCGTCCTGGTTCTTCACCCCGCCTTGGTACTCCTCCGCGGTGTGCACCTTCTCGAAGGAGTGCACGAGCGGGTTGTCCTGCAGCGGATCCTCGGGCAGCTCGACGCGCTCGAGGTGCTCGACGGATCGGCCCTTTCGCTCGGTGCCGGTGGGCAACGCGTCCTCGTCGTCGCGACCGCGTGGCGTTCGCTCCGCATCGAGCTCGTCCTCGCCGAGGCCACCGAAGATCGGGCAGGGCTCGAGCGCGCCGACGAGCGTCCGCGCGCGCGCCTCGACCCGCGGCCAGGGCAGCTCCGCCACCTCGCGGGCCCACGCGCGCGCGAGCTGGAGCGCCTTCGAGTCTCGCTCGGTCTCGGAGGGCTCGATCGCGAGCCCGAGGCGCTGCGCGAGCCAGACCTCGTAGGCCCACTGCGCGGGGGTCCGCGCGACGCTTCGCCGGAGCCAGCTCTCCGTCAGCGCCACGCAGGCCTCCGCTGCCATCGGGAGCTCCTCCCGGAGCGCATCGAGCACGTCGCGCGCGACGAAGGCGGCCGCCCACGCACGCACGAGATCGTTCGCGTCCGGAGCGAGCCCGAGCTCGCGCGCGAGCCCACGCAGAGGGCCCGCCTCGTCGTGGTTCGCGAGCGCCTTCGTCGCCCACGCGACCCGCGCGACGTACGCGAGCGCGTTCTGCTCGCTCGAGACCCCGAGCTCGACGTGCGCAGGAAGGAAGAGCGCGTCGCCCTTCCACGACCCCGCGCCTTCCGCTTCGCGGATCTCGATCGGACGCTCCGCCAGCGCGCTCGCGATCCAGCGCAGTCGATCGCGCAGCTCCGACAGCGACACCCGGCGCTCGAGCGCCTTCGGGTCGACCGGCGCCGCGCGGAGCTTTCGCGCCGCGCCGTAGAGCCAACCGAAGAGCGCCTCGTCCCAGCTCACGTTCGTTCTCCTGCGGTCCGCGGCGCTCTCTCAGAACACCAAGTCCGCCAGATCCTGCAGCGCACGCCGCGCCTCCGGATCGTCCGTCAGCGGCGCCACGATGGCGTGCGCGCACGCGATCCGCGGCGGGATGCCGCCTCCGATGAGCCGCGCGGCCCCCACGAGCAGACGCGTCGAGACGGTCTCCGCCAGTCCGAGCTCGGAGAGCGCGCGGATCTTTCGCGCCAGCACCACGAGCCGCTTGGCCACCGCGGGCTCCACGCTCGCCTCCGTCGCCACGACCTCCGCCTCGATGGGCGGCTCCGGATACGTGAAGTCGATCCCCACGAAGCGTTGCCGCGTCGAAGGTTTGAGCTCCTTCGGACCCCGTCGATAACCGGGATTGAAGCTCGCCACGAGCTGAAAGCTCGCCGGCGCCTGCAACTCCTCCGCGTGGCGGTCCACGTAGAGCGCGCGGCGATGATCCGTGAGCGGGTGGAGCACCACGATGACGTCCTCGCGCGCCTCCGCCACCTCGTCGAGGTAGAGGATCGCGCCCTCGCGAACCGCGCGGGTGACGGGGCCGTCCTGCCACACGGTGTCGCCACCGCGCACCAACCAGCGCCCGAGCAGGTCGGCCGCGCTCGTCTCGTCGTTGCACGCGACCGTCACGAGCTCGCGCCCGAGTCTGGCCGCCATCGCCTCGACGAAGCGCGACTTACCGCAGCCGGTCGGCCCCTTGAGCAGCACCGGCAACCCAGCCGCGTGTGCCGCGAGGAAGACCGACTCCTCGTGGCCGGTCGCGCGGTAGTAGGGCGCGACCGGCTCGAGCCGTCGTTCGGCCACGGCGGCCATCACTCCGCCGCTCCCGGCGCGGCTTCGAGGGCAGGCGACTCGTCGGGCTCCTTCTCCTCGGTCGCGGACGAACGCTCGATCTCTCCCTTCGGCAGCCCGTGGCGGACGAAGTTGTAGATGAACGCGATCACGCCGAGGGTGAAGAGCGAAGCCGCGAGGATCAGACCCCAGAAGTGCACCTCGATTTCGGTCTGCACCGCGAGGAACTCCATGCCCATTCGCCGCTCGAGCACGACCTGGGTCACGCCGGCCACCGCGAAGGCGAGGGTCATCGCGATCATGCCGATGTTCGAGGTCCAGAACGCGAACGTCGCGCTCGGGGTGTCGTAGAGCTTGCGCCCGGTGAGCAGCGGCATCGCGTAGGTGATGATCGCGAGCACGAGCATCGCGTAGGCACCCCAGAAGGCCATGTGGCCGTGCATCGCGGTCACGAGCGTGCCGTGGGTGTACATGTTCACCTGCGGCAGCGTGTGCGCGAAGCCGAGGAAGCCAGCGCCGACGAAGGACATCACGCACGTGCCCACCGTCCACGCGAGCGCGGTGCGGTTCGGGTGTTTGCGTCCTCCTCTCTTGGCCATCGTGATGCCGTAGATGGCCATGCCGAGGAAGGCGAGCGGCTCGAGCGCGCTGAAGAGACCACCGATCCAGAGCCAGTACTTCGGGGTGCCGATGTAGTAGTAATGGTGACCGGTGCCGAGGATGCCGGAGAGGAAGGTGAGCCCGACGATGATGTAGAGCCACTTCTCGATGATCTCGCGGTCGATGCCGGTGAGCTTGATGAGAAGGAAGGCGAGGATACCGCCCATGATCAACTCCCAGACCCCCTCGACCCAGAGGTGGACGACCCACCAGCGCCAGTAGGAGTCCTCGGTCTGATTGTCGGTCGGGATCATGCCCGGCAGGTAGAGCAGCGCGGCCATGAGAAGGCCGAAGAAGAGCACCGACGAGGTCGTGGTGATTCGCTTGCCCTTCCAGATCGTCATCGCGATGTTCGCGATGAAGAGGAGCACGTCGATCACGACGAGGAAGTCGAGCGGCCGGGGGATCTCGAGGAACTTGCGGCCCTCGAACCAGCCCACGTGGAAACCGACGATCGCGGTCACACCGACGATCACGAGCGCGCCGAGCTGGATCTTGGCCAAAGTCGGCCAGTAGATCTCCCGCTCACACTCCTCGGGGATGATGTAGTAGGCCGCGCCCATGAACCCCGCGAGGTTCCACATCACGAGCAGGTTCGTGTGGGTGGCGCGCGCGGTGTGGAAAGGGATGAAGTCGTGCAGACCGTCCATGCCGGCATGCGCGAACCCCATGATGAACCCGTAGACGATCTGCAAGCTGAAGAGCAGCATGCAGGTCGCGAAGAACCAATACGCGATGCGTTGCGATTCGTATTTCATGGCGTCCTCGGTCGTAGTCGGGTTCGAGCGTCAGTTTTCGAGGCTCGCGAGGTAGTCGGAGAGCTCGGCGATGTGCTGATCCGAGAGCGGGAGCTTCGGCATCGTGGTGCCGGGTCGGATCGCGGCCGGATCGGCGAGCCAACGCGTGAAGTAGTCGCGGTCGAAGCGGGTCGCGATCCCGTCGAGCGCGGGACCGACCGCGCCGCCGCGGCCACCGACCGCATGACACGCGACGCACATCTGGTTGAACACCGCCGGCCGGCCGTCGGCGACCGTCGCTTGCGCGGTGGTACCTGCCGCGGCGGCGAGCGGAGGCGCGGGCGGGAAGCCGTTCAGGTCCATCCCGTTGACCCACTCGAGGAAGGCGACGAGATCCGCGATCTCCTCCTCCGTGAAGTCGTATTGCTGCATCCGCCGCTGTCCCGGATACATCGCCTCGGGATCGCGCAGCATCGCCGCGATGAACTCGGGACCTCGTCGCTCGTAGACGCGCGTCAGCTCGGGCGCGTAGTACGCACCTTCGCCGAGGATCGTGTGGCAGCCCATGCAGTTGGACTGATCGAAGAGGTGCTTGCCGCGAATGGCAGCCTCGGTGAGGTTCTCCTCGCGCGTCTGCCCCGGAATCTGCCGGAAGGTATCCAGCGTCAACAGGACGAACGCGAGGCCACACGCGGCGGTGCCTACGAGAAAGAAGGTTCGGGCGGCGGATTTCGACAACATCGGGGCTCTCCGTTTCGAGCGCGACGGGCGTGCTCGGCTGAGCGGTGGGCGAGCGAAGGACGAGCGAGGACGCGCGGAGCGAGCCGCGAGGACGTCGCGGATCACTCCGAGAAGTCGGCGGCTGACCCCGCCGACCTCGGCAAGAAGTAGAGGGAGAGACGCCGCGCGGGCAGGGAAGGCGGCACGGTGGACCCGTGACGTTGCGCGGCGTCTCTCGAGGTCGAGCGTGCGGGGAGACGCGCACGTCGACCATGATCGATGTCAGTTCCCCCGAGGCGAGTGCGCTCCCCGCACCAGTTGACGTTTTTGGAGCCGGCCGCGAGGCCGAGCGACCCGACGTCACGTGAGCGTCGCCGTCAGGCGACCGAACCAAGCCAAATGCCCGCGCGCGTCCCCGCGGCGGCGGATCAGTCCGCGCCGTTCCGCTTGGCTTCGAGCTCGATCACGCGCGGGAAGAGCACGTTCGTCTCGAGGTGGATGTGCTGGTGCAGGTCCTGCTCCAGCTCCGCGAGCCCGGTGTAGAGCGCGCGGTAGCTCCCGCACGCGTCGGCGGGCGGGACGAGATCCGACGACAAGCGCCGAATCGTGGCGAGCGCCTCGCCCGCGTCCTCGTGCTCCGAGTCCATCACGCGGATGGGGCCCATCGCGGAGCCGAAGCACGCGTCGCCGTTCGGGGCAGCGCCGACGAGCGAGAGGATGTACGGGAAGAGGATCCGCTCCTCCTTCGTGAGGTGCATCTCGAGCTCTTCCACCAGGCCGACCACGACCGGCTGGAGCAGCACGAGCTCGGGATGCCGCTCGCCGTGCACGCGCGCGACCTTGAGCATCAAGGCCTTGAGCCGCGGTAGCTCCTCCCACGTGTAGACGTGGTGCACGTCGAGGATGTGCCGGACGAGGGTCTCGATCGGCGCGGCCCGCCAGTCGAGCACGGAGTCCGTCGTGCGCGCGGGCTCCGAGAGCGCCGCGACCACCGCGTCGGG
>CALJLK010000555.1 GCA_937982655.1 uncultured Sandaracinus sp. | reverse complement strand
CTCAGGACGCACCTCTCCCTCACGCGCTCGCGGCGCGTTCGGACGGGGTCGCCTCGCGGGCGTCGCCGGTTAGCCGAACGCCGCGCTCTCGAAGAAGGCCGCCTCCATCTCTTCGCGCGGGAATCCGAACAGCCGATGCCAGCGGAAGGTGCCCGCGGGGAACACCACGTCGAGCTCGCCGGCCAGGATGCGTCGGCGCGCGTCGGCGTGTCCTTCCCAGAAGCCAAACAGACGCCGCAACGCCTTCACGCGCGCCACGCCTTCGCCCATCCCCGCCTTGACGCGCGGGGCGATCTTTCCTTCGAGAACCGGCGGCGTGTACCAAGACGCCGCGTTCTTCGTGACGCGCTGGTGCATCGCGTGCATCACGCCGACGAAGCGCCAGCCCTTCTTCGCCTGGTCGGCGCGCTTCTCCGCGATCAGCGCCTCCACGCGCTTGCGCACCTCCGCGACGCACGCGTCCGGGTCCATGTCGATCGCCTCGCACAGCGGCTCCTGGACGAGCTCCACGAAGTCCGGCCACCAGTGGCCGAGGAAGGGCACCAACGTTCCGTCCTCACGACGGATCCACCGTGGCGCCTCGAAGCGTTCGATCCGCCGACAACCCGCGTCCTCGACGCGGGTGAAGAGGCCCGGCCACTCGGTCGGGTCCTCCACGATGCCCGCAGCGGTGGGGTTGCAGAGGATGTACGCCATCGCCTCCACGCAGGCCTTCGCCGTGACGTTCTCCGGCTGAGAGGTCGGACGTTTGTCGAAGAGAACGCTCTTGGTCCCCCGATAGACCTGCACCGCTTTCGCGAGCATGGCGTGAAAGGCCTGAAAGAAATCTCCCCTGACTCCCCGAACATCCGTGAAGAGCAGGTGGTAGTGCGTCGACATCAGCACCACCGCGTGGATCCGAATCCCGTACATGCTCGCGTAGACCTGCAGCAGGTAGAAGAAGAGCTCGCGCATCTGTCGGTCCGGCCGCAGCAGGAAGCGATGCTCGAGCGACACGCGGTCGGCGAGGATGACCTGCCCTCGCAGCACGAGCTGCGGCCGCGACATGCGGCGTTCGGGCGTTCGGCGACGTTGCGCTCGGGCGGACATCCGCTTGCGCACATCAAGCGGCATGCCGAGACACGCGCTTCAACGATTCCGAGGTTTTGGCTCACCACACGCCGTGGCGGTGGCGGGCGAGTGGCGGCGAGCGTGGCGGGCAAGACGCCCGCACCCCACGGAGAAGGCAGCGTCGAGCTCTCGGCGCTCTTCGAAGGGCTCGCGAGCAGCCAGCTGGCGATGGCCGACGCCGGTGCCCGCCGAGAAGACCACGCCTTTGCGGACGCGGGCGTCGGCGTCGGCGTCGGCGTCGGCGTCGGCGTCCGGCTCCGCGCTCGCGTCACCAGTTACATGCTCGTGTGGGGCGCTCGTTCGCAGCCGGCGCGCGCTACTTCGCGCGCTTGGCGACGATCTGATCTTCGGGAAAGAACTCGTAGCGGCGGGTCGCGGAATGGCCGTTGCTCGACACGACCTCGAGCTGGAGTTGCTCGCCGGACCAGGTGCCGTCGTAGGTGACCGTGACGTTCGAGCGCACGGTCCACGCGATGCGATCTCCCGTCAGCGTGACCGGCGCGGGCACCTCCGACTTGGACGGCTTCAGCCACTTCAGGACGTTCTTCAGCTTCTCCTCGGGCATCGTCGACGCGGTCAGCACGGTGCCATCCTCGAGGAAGCGGACGATGTTCGAGCCGGTCACGTCGCTCGCGACGTAGAGGCCGTCGCTGCGCGGCTGGTCGTGCACCACGCCCGTCGGGCTCGGGCGCGGTGCGGCGGGTGCGGGCGCCTCCACCGCCTTCATCGCGGCCGGAGCGGCCTTGAGCAGCGTCGCGTCGGGGACGATCTTGATCTGCCGCCAGACGCCGCCCGTCCGGACGTGAACCGCGTCGTTGATGCTGACGACGAGGACGTCGCCCCGCGCATGCATCCGTGTGCTCGCGTGGGGCAACCGTCGCGACCGAATCGCTTTGAACTTCGCACGCGCGACCGGCGGGAGCGCGGTGCCGTCGCGCCGGTGCAGCACGACCTCGTCGCTCCGTCGGTGCTCGACGGCGTAGAGCTCGGTGGCGCCGTCGACACAGGCGGCGCGGCCCCAGGTGGCATAGGGATCGAGCTCGAGCATGGTGACGACGCCGCCCTCGTAGCGCGCGGCGCCGTCGCGGCCGCCGATGAGCACGGCGCCGTCCGGCGTGAGGTGGAGCGAGAGGATCTCCAGGCGCCCGTCCGCGTGGGGCAGCTTGAACGCGTCGGCCGGGAGCGCCACCGGCTCGAGCCCACGGCGATCGCCGACGAAGAAGACTCCGCCCCGGCCCGCGGCGAACAGCCGCTCGCCGTCGCTGACGATGGCACGGAGCTCAAACGCGGTCTCGACGGGAATCCGTTCGACCTTCCCGGCTTCGGTGATCGCGACGACCTCGCTGCCGCCGCACGCCACCACGACGTCTCCGGCGAGCGTGATCCGATCGAGCGATTGCGCGAGGGGCGTGAAGCTCTCGACCCCGGCACGCACGCGGAGGAGTCCGCCGCCCTGGAGCAAGAGGTGGGTGTCGCTCGCCTCGTCGTACAGGTAGTCGTGGGCCGAGCGCGCGGACGCGTGCAGCACCTCGAACGTGGGCTTCTTGCCGAGCGTCACGGCGAGGATCGCGCTGGCCGACTTTCCGTGGAGCTGGGGCTCGATGGCCTCGACCGCGAGGAAGAGGCGGTCTTCGCCGGCGGGGAAGGCGTCGATCGCGATGCACGTGGCGCGCTCGGACTCGAACACGCCCTGCAGCGCGGCGAGCGCGGCGCCAGAGGCCCCCGCCGGCGCCTCGGATTCCTTCGGGACCTTGGATTCCTTCGCCTTCGTGGTTGCCATGCTGCGGGCTAACACGCGCCGCACGTTCACGTCGACTGCGCCGAGATCCGACGATGGCACGCGGGGACGAGCGCCGAAACACCCGTCCACGCCCGGGAACAGCCGTCGACCGCTCAGCGCCGCGGACGCTCGCGTCGCGCCCGCGCGATCGCCGCGACCTCGTCCACGATCCGACCCGTGAACGGCGCTGCGATCGGACGCCCCGTCTCCACCAGGATCGTGATCGCCTGCGCGGGCGTGAGGCTCGCGTTCACCGCGTAGAGCTTCGCCGCTGCGTTCGCGACGTTCGGCGACGCCATGCTCGTGCCCGAGAGTGGCACCGTCGTCCCGTCCGGGATGAGGCTCGGCACCTCGACCCCGAAGTCGAAGATGCGCACCTGCTCCGCGTTCGAGTTCGTGAACGTCGCCCAGTCGCCGTAGCGATCCACCGCGCCGACCACGAGCACGTTGTCGTGCTGCAGATTCGCCGGCACGTCGCCGTACTCCGCCACGTCGCGGTTCGAGTTGCCCGCCGCCACCACGAAGAGCGTGCTCGGGCACGCCGCGAAGACCGTGCGCCACGTCTCCGCGCGATGCGCCTGCACCGCCCGCGCGCGCTCCATCACCGCCGCATCGTCCGCGTAACGATCGCGCTCGTGTCGGAGCTGGCTCGCGACGTAGTCCTCGCCGAAGCCGAGGCTCGCGTTCACGACCTTGATCCCGTGCGCGTTGATGAACGCCGCGATCTGCGCGACGTTCGCGCGCTCGGCCGCGAGCTCCTCATCCGTCGGCCCGCGGTGGTGGTAGAGCCGCGCCTCGCCCGCCCACGACGAGCGGAAGATCGCCATCTTCGCCTGCGGCAGCCCCGCGAGCAGGATGCCCGCCACGTGCGTGCCGTGCGCCCACTCGCCGACCGCGTCGAGGTTCCGCTCCATCGCCTCGAGCTGATCCGGATCCGTCACGCTGCGCATCAGCGCGAGCACGCGCTGCGCCGCTTCGCTCGACGCGAGCCCGGCGCGCAGATCCATGATCCCCTGCAAGAACGGGCCGTACTCGCGGATCACCGCTTCGCCCGGATCGAAGAGCAGCGCCTCGTGGTCGTACTCGCCCACGTCCTGCGCGACGCCATGCACGTCGTCCACGAGCCCGTTGCCGTCGTCGTCCTGATCGTTGGCTTGCTCGTTCGGGTTCGCGAAGAGCTGTCGCTCGAAGAGCGCGGGGTTCGTGCCGACGTCCCACACCGCGACGCGCACCTCGCGCGCGTCGCGCGCGCGTGTGAGATCGACGGTCGGAAAGGTGTACGCGCGAAGCGCCGGCTGCGCGTCGTGCTCGGCACGCACCACGTCCGCCGCCGCGAGGAAGTGCGCGCGATGCTCGATGATCCCCGGCAGGATCTGCTCGTAGAAGAGCGCACCGCTCGCAGTGTCAAGAGACACGAGCTGCCGGTGGATCTGCCCGAGCTGCGCGCTCGCCTGCTCCGGCGTCTGGAAGAGCTGGAAGATCACGGTGCTCGCGCCGAAGCGCGTGCGCGGCTGCTCGCGGAACACCGCCGCGATCGCGTCGCGCGCCGCGTTCTCGTCCGAAGCGTTCCGACGCCGCGCGATCTCCGCGAGGTACGTGTTGCCCGCGAACGCGCTGTTCCGGTTCGCCGCCTTGAGCCGGACGAGCCGCACGATCTTCTCCGCGCGATCGAGATCCCCACCCGCGAGCGCGACCGCCGCGAGATCGAAGAGCCGCTCGGTCGCCTTGCCGGTCAGCGCCGGCGCCTCGTCGGGCGACGCCAGCCAGCTCGCGAGCGCCTCCGGCGTCGTGCCCGGCTGCACCTCCATCAGCTTCGTGAAGGCCTGCTCGCCCACGTAGTCGCGCAGCGCGACGCCCGTCATCGACTCCCACGGATCGGCGGGCGCTTCGGGCTCGGGGGGCGGTGCGGGGGTGGCCGGCGCCGGCTCGGGCTCGGCGACGACGGGCGGCGGAGTGCTGCCACCGCAGGCGAGCGCGAGCAGCAGCGAGAAGGAGAGGAGTCGCTTCATGCCGCGGACCCTAGCAGGCCGACGAAAGACGCAAGTGGTGCGATTCGTAGGTCACCGCATCACGGGCACGCGAGCCCTCCCCCAAAGTCCTCACAGACTGCGACGTACTCGTCCTCTCCCCGATCCTCGAGGGTCCTACCCGTCCAGTCTCTTTGTGCCCGACAGAAGTGCGACGGTGGGCAGTCCCAGTCGTCCTCGCACGGCATGGCGCACGCTTGGGGATCACACGCCGGAGCCTCCTGCGCGACGAAGCGGCACCAGCCGCCCGCGCAGCTCTCGTCCCGCACGACGCCGTACGCGGAGCCCTCGGGCGTCGACAGCGCGTCCAGGTCTACGTCGCCGCACGCCACGACCGGATGCGTCGGTGGGTCGATCGCCACGCACGCGCCGGCGTCCACGTCGCACGCGAGGTAGCGGCGCATCGCTCCGCTCGGCGCCGGGGGATGGCAGTCGTCGTCGCTTGCACAAGGGTCTCCCGCGAGCCGCTCCTCCATGCCTTCGCAGTAGCGCTCCCAATCCGCCGAGCCGCTCGGACGACGATCGCCGCACCCGTCCGGACACGTCCCGACGGCGTACCGCGGACAGCGCCCCGTCCACTCGTCGCACGGTACGGGGGCCGCTTCGTGCTCGTACACCACGCCGTCCTCGCACTCGAGACCACCGAAACAATCCCAGTGGCAGAAGGGATCGTAGGTGTCGGGCGCCCCGACGTCCTGGGGTCCGACGTCCGGCGGTCCAACGTCTCGCGCGGCATCCAGAGCCGCGTCGACGAGCCCCGAATCGACCGACGCATCCTCGACGCGCGTGGTCTCACCGCACCCGACGAGCGTCGACGTCAGCACCGCCACGAGGACGACTCGGGTCATCGCGACATCGTATCGGAGCACGACGAACGCGCCAGGGTTCAAACCGGCAAACGCACCGGGCTCTCCCACGCTTCTCCCGGACCGAAGCGCCCCTTGTCGTCGCGGCTCACTCTCGCCATCGCGACCTCCGGATCGTGGGTGAAGAAGAGCCGACCGCCGCGCGAGAGCAGATCCGTCAGCAGCGCGTCCTTTTCCTCGATGAGCCGCTCGGGGTAGCGGTCGTAGCCCATCGTGATCGGCAGGTGCATCCACGGCCGACCTGGGATCAGATCTCCCGCGAACACGATCGGTCCCTCCGCGCTCGCGACCTCCGGCAAGAGCAGCCCCGGGGTGTGCCCCTCCGAGAAGTGCAGACGCCACGCGTCACCCAGCGTCTCGCTCCGATCGCCGCGCACGATCTCGAGCCGTCCCGTCGCTTCGAGGAGCGCCGGCAGCTCCGGGATGAAGCTCGCGCGATCGCGCGCGTGCGGGTGCCTCGCGCGCTCCCACGCGTCCGCGCCCACCACGTAGCGTGCGCGCGGAAACACGAGCGACGGCGGCGCTCCTTCTTCGAAGGCCCCGAGCAACCCACCCGCGTGATCGAAGTGCAGGTGCGAGAGCACGATCACGTCGACGTCCTCCGGCGCGACGCCGAGCGCGGCGAGGCTCTGCAAGAGCACGTGCTCGCTCTCCACCACGCCAAAGCGCTCGCGCATCGCGGGCGGAAAGAACGCGCCGATCCCCGTCTCCACCAGCACGCGCCGCGCCGGCTCCTCCACCAGCATCGCGCGACACGCGAGCGGGATGCGGTTGCGCTCGTCGGGCGCGATCCAGCGCTCCCAGAGCGGCTTGGGCGCATTGCCGAACATCGCGCCTCCGTCGAGGCGCTGCGAGTTGCCGAGCACGGAGCTGACGGTCGTCATCGGCTCCAACCTACCGCGCCCCGATGCGCGCCGCGGTGATCACACGCAGCATGCTCTCGCTGCCGAGGACCTCCGCCAGTCGAGCTGCCTGACCTCTTCGAGCCCGCCTCGTTCCGTGCGGTCATCGCCTCGAAACCTGGCCTCGGGCGATCCTCGCGAGGTCTCGAATCGGCTCGATGAAACACGTTTCGTCCGTCCGTGTCCACCATCATTTTTCGACATTCGTGTCGTAGACGACCACTCCATGCGCGTGCCCTGCTACCTTGGTCGCGCATGAAGCCCTCTTACGAGGCGGTCGTGGTGCGCGAGGTGCTCGAAGGCATGATCGCCCCCGACGTGGCCGCCGCCGTACTCTTCGCGGCCCTCGATCGCGCAGGCGACGAACCGGTCGGCCACGGCGAGTGGAGCCGATTCGCCGCCGGTCCCCTCCGTGAAGCGCTCGCCGCACGCCTCGGGTCCGACGTCGCCGACGAGGTCGCCTCTCAAGTCCGCGCGATCCTCGGGACGCCACCCCCACCGCGTCCGCGCCGTTCGGATCTGCCGACCGCGCCCTTCCCCACGGGCTCGGGCCCGACCCGCGTGCTCGTGCTCGCGGCCTCAGGCCAGCTCGCGCGTCGGCTCAAGGCCGCCCTCGGTCCCACGGTCGTGCCCCTCGTGCTCGGCGAGATCGCCCGCATCCAGACTCTCTCGCTGGAGTTCCAGCCGAACCTCGTGATCTTGGACCTCACGGATCCGCCCACCGAGCGCCTCGCCGAGCTCCCGAGCTTCGCCTCGCGCCTCGACCCCGCGGTCCTCTTTCTCGTCTTCGACGAAGGCACCCCCCTCGGCAAGGGCATGGCCCAAGCCCTCGAAGACACCGGTCGGCGCACGGCGATCGTCGATCGACGCGAGGACGTGGGTCCCCTCGTCGATCTCGTCCGAGCGTCGCAAAGGCTCTGAATCGTTCGTGATCCAGCGCATCTGGGCCTCCCTCGGCCCGGACCGCGGTCACCTCACCCGAACCCTCGACGCCTTTTGTCGCATCGGTTCGCTTGCATCACGTCCGCGGATCCGTCAGGCTCGCGGCCCTTTTCGGGAAGGAATCCCCATGGCCAGCAAGGCAAAGATCGCTCAGAACGAGTATCGCAAGAAGATGACGGCCAAGTACGCCGGTCTTCGCGCCGAGCTGAAGGAGATCATCCGAAGCCCCAAGTCCTCCGACGAGGAGAAGCTCGAGGCCCAGGAGAAGCTCCAGAAGCTTCCGCGCAACTCCACCCCCGTCCGCATCCGGAACCGCTGCGCGGTGACGGGTCGTCCGCGGGCCTTCTACCGCAAGTTCGGTCTCTCGCGCATCGCGCTCCGAGAGCTCGGCCACCGCGGCGAGGTCCCGGGTCTCACGAAGAGCAGCTGGTGAGCCATGCGTGACAAGATTCGACTCATCTCTTCGGCGGGTACGGGCTACACGTACTACACGACGAAGAACAAGCGCACGATGACGGGTAAGCTGAAGCTCAAGAAGTACGATCCTCGAGCCGGCAAGCACGTCGAATTCACCGAAGCGAAGATGCCCAGCTCCAAGAAGTGAGCTGCGAGCACTGAAGGACGACGTCATGGCGAAAGTCTGCCAAGTCACCGGCAAGGGCGTGATGGTGGGACACAAGGTGTCTCACTCGAACCGCAAGTCGAAGGTTCGCAACCTGCCCAACATCCAGACGCACCGCTTCTGGGTCCCCTCCGAGAACCGCTGGGTCCGCTTCAAGCTGAGCACCGCGGCGATCAAGGACATCGACAAGCGCGGCATCGACACCGTGCTCCGCGAGCTGCGCGCCAAGGGCGTGCGCGTCTGAGCATCGACCGACTCGCTCGAAAGAGCCGAGTCGGAGTTCCTTCCCAAACTTCCCGAAAAGAAGTTCCCGAAACATGGGGCGAAGCCCGGGCACCGACGGTGTCCGGGCTCTTCGCGTTTCTCCGCGGACTTGCAGAGTGACCGGTCGCTTCGAGCCGCTCACCGACCGACGCGACGCCGTGATCGTTCGCGTGCTCGTCGCCGTTCCCGTCGACGCCAACGTCAACGACCACCACCACGGCGACGACGCGCGGCTCACGGATCTCGCGCCACGATCTTGCTCTCACGTTCGAGCCGTCGCGGCCGCGCCTCACCCCTCGGGATCGTCCGGCGCGGGCGCTTCGTCGCTCGCCACGCCCGGCTCGTCGTCGCCGCTGCCGTCGTCCTCCGCCACCGTCGCGCCCGCGGGGATGGCAGCCAACGTCTGGCGCAGATCGTCCTGCACGCAGCGGTAGTAGCGACGTAGCCGCCGCGCGCGCGTGCGTCGCTGGTAGCGCTCGACGGGCCCGTGCGTGCGTGGCTCCGCGATCGCCTTGAGCTCCGCGAGCGCGGACGCGATCGCCTCGCAGCCTCGCGCGTCCTCCAACTTCGCCAGCGCGAGCGCCCACGGAGGTGTTTGGTCCGCCGGTTGATGCGCGATGATGTAGCCCGCGGCGGTGCGTCGCTGCTCGCGGCTCGGGTCGACCACGAGCACGTCGATCCAACGAGCGAGCTCGCCCTGCGCGTGCTCGGCCTGCACCTGCTCGCGCAGCTCGTCGATCGACACCTCGGGCTCGCGCGTCGCGTACACCACGCCGCCCGCCGCACCGACGAGAAGTACGAGCGCGACGAGCACGCCGCCCATCGAACGCTTCTTCGGCTCCGGCGCCGCCGCCTGCGGCACCCTCGGCACCGGCGCGGTGTCCTCACGCACCGCGTAGCTCCCCGATGCCGGCGTGAGCCGAGCGCGCGCATCGCCCGAGAGCGCCGCCGCGAGCGTCAGGTCGCGCAGGATGTCGCGCACCTCGGCCGCGCTGTTCGGACGATCCCCCGGCTGTCGTGCGAGCAGTCGATCGATCAATTGCTGAAGCTCGTCCGGCGCGCCGAGCGCGTAGTCCGCGAGGCGCGGCACGAGGTTGCCCGAGAGCTGCTCGGACACGATCTCGGAGAGCGACTCCTGCGGAAAGAGCGCGCGACCCGTGAGTGACTCGTAGAGCAGGACCCCGAGCGCGTAGAGGTCCGTGCGGTGGTCGGTCTCTTCGCCGAGCGCTTGCTCGGGGGACATGTAGCCGGGCGTACCGACGACCATGCCGCGTCGGGTGAGCGCGCGCGTCGCGATGGGCCGCCCGCTGCTCTTGCGGAGCCCGGTCGTCGGTCCGTCGGGCGACGAATCGACGCGCGCGATCCCGAAGTCGAGCACCTTCACGTGCTCTGCGCCGTCGTCGCGCCGCTCGAGCAGCACGTTCTCCGGCTTCAGATCGCGATGCACGATCCCTTCGGCGTGCGCGGCCGCGAGCGCGTCCGCGACCTGCGCGCCGATCGCGCACACGCGCGGCCACGCCAGCGCGCCCTTGCGCTCGAGCACGTCCTGGATGGACGGACCGCGCACGAGCTGCAGCACGAGGTACGCGCCGCCTTCCGGCAGGCGCCCGTAGTCCATCGCGCTCGCGACGTGCGGATGATCGAGCTTCGCGCTCACCATCGCCTCGCGCGCGAAACGCTCCGCGAAGTCGGTGTCCCCCGCGAGCGTCGGGTGGATCACCTTGAGCGCGACGAGCTTGCCGAGCGTGAGGTGCTCGGCGACGAAGACGCTGCCCATGCCGCCTTCGGCGAGCTTCTCGATGATGCGGTAGCGCCCGTCGATGAAGCGACCGACCCATCCGTCGGGCGAATCGAGATCCGTGTCGACCTCGGACTCGCCGAGCGCGCGGAAGGTGTCCGAGCCGCCGCCGCTCACGCGCCCCCCTCGAGGTAGCCGCTCGCCTGGAGCAGCTCGTGGAGCGCGGAAGCTTGTCCGCGCGTGAGCCCTTCGAAACGAACGCCGAAGCCGATGGCGCGACCGTCGCTGCCGTCGCTCGACCACCGCACGTGGCACGGGATCACCAGCGGATCCCACGCGGTCGGCGCGTGGAGCTCGAGCTCGATCGGTTGCCCCGCGTCGGGCGGACGTCGTGTCTCCACGAACGCTCCGCCCATCGACACGTCGTTGGTGGTCCCCTCTTGTTCCAGCGCGGCGCCGACGCGGAAGAGCACCCGCAGCCGCACCGGCTGTCGCCCCCCGCGTCGAAAGTGCAGATCGTCCGCGCCCATGGACCGTCTCGGCGGCCGCCAAGATACCACGCCGACCCCTCCAAGGGTCGCCGCTCCCGACGCCGTCGAGGCTCCTAGCGCGGCGCCTGCACCCGAGCCAGCCCCCGCCGAGGTGCCGCTGGGCCGGACGAGCGCCGCGGTTCGTCCCCTCCCGCGGCGGATGACCCCGCCGGTCACCCCGCCGCCAGGTCACCCTTGGCGGATGACCCCGCCGCGTCAGCCAACACCGTCGATTCGATGGTTCGGTCGCCTGACGGCGGCGCTCACGTGACGTCGGGTCGCTCGGCCTGGCGGCCGGCTCCAAAACGTCAATTTGATCGGCGACCGCGGAGCCCGTAGGAGTTCGCGATGTCTCCCCGCGACCGCAACGAGCGCGCGCTGGCCCGCGAGCTCGGCCGCTGCATCCGCACGTACGACCTCATCGAGGACGGCGATCGCGTGATGGTCTGCCTCAGCGGCGGCAAGGACAGCTACTCGTTGCTGCAGCTCCTCGAGCGCGCGCGGCGTCGTGCGCCGATTCGCTTCGAGCTCGTCGCGGTGCACCTCGATCAGAACCACCCCGGCTACGACGGCACGCCGCTGCGCCGCTGGCTCGAAGCGGAGGGCTACGATTTCCACATCGTCCGTGAGGACACCTACTCGGTGGTCACCGCCAACGTGCCGGAGGGCAAGACCTACTGCTCGCTCTGCTCGCGCCTTCGCCGCGGCGTGCTCGCCCGAACCGCGAAGGAGCTCGGCTGCACGAAGATCGCGCTCGGCCACCACGGCGACGACGCGATCGAGACCTTGATGCTCAACCTCATGTTCACGGGCTCGCTCGGCGCGATGCCGCCGAAGCTCGTGAGCGAGGACGGCACCGTGGTGATTCGCCCGCTGATGTTCTGCGCCGAGCGCGATCTCGCCGCCTACGCGGAGGCCGAAGGTTTCCCGATCTTGCCCTGCGATCTCTGCGGCTCGCAGGAGAACCTCTGGCGCAAGCAGGTCAAGCAGCTCCTCACCGACCTCGAAGCACGCATCCCGCAGCTTCGTCAGTCGATGCTCGCCGCGCTCGGCAACGTGCGCGGCAGCCACCTCCTCGATCCCGCGTTGCTCGCGGCCGCCGGCGTGCCGATGCCCACGATCGCCGAGCCTCCGGCCGCGCCCCTCGCCGCGCCGATCACCGGCGACGCGATCGTCACGAGCGAGCCCACGCTGCGTGCATCCACGCCACACGCGACGGCGGAGCCGCGCATCCTCGCGGGTAAACGCCTCCCCCTCCTCGGGTCGTGACGAAGGTGCCCCGTAGCGAAGCCGGACCCCCGTTGCTACCGTGAAGAGCCTGGCGCGCACCTCGACGAGACGCGCGCGAGACTTCCGAACGACGGAGCCCCTTGACCGAGATCCACGGCAACACCTCGGGCCTCGCGCCCTCCGAGCTGAAAGCCCTCGAGCGCATCTACCGGCGCCGCGTTCCTCTCGACGTCCTGACCACCCCCGAGCTGTCGCGCAGCCTCTGCGAGGTCACCCACGCGACGGGTCGTCAGGTCGGCGTGCTCGTCGATCGCAACGGCGAGGTCTTCCGCGTCATCGTCGGTGATGCGCACCAGCTCATGCTCCCCGACGTCGGGCGCTTCCGTGCGGGCGCGGGGCGTCTGCGCGGCCTGCGCCTCATCCACACGCACATCGGCAACCAGCCGCTGACGCGCGACGACCTCGTCGACCTCACGCGCCTGCGCCTCGATCTGGTGGCCGCGATCTGCGTCGATCCGGCGGAGCCGAAGCCGACGTGGGTCTATTACGGGCACTGCGTCCCGGTGCAGGAGGGCAGCAAGGAGCCGCCCTACCGCACCTACGGTCCGCTCTCGCACCACTCGGAGATCGGCGACGTCGACGTCGGCAAGATCGTCGCCGCGCTTGAAGAAGAGCTCACGCGAGCCGCCGCCGCGCGCCCCGTCAAAGCCAAAGACGGCCGCGCGATCCTCGTGCATGTCTGCGACAAGCGCCGCGCCTCCGAAGCCGAAGAGTCGCTCCGTGAGCTGCGCGAGCTCGCGCGCACCGCGGGCGTCGAGGTGGCGGACGCGATCGTGCAGGTGCGCGACAAGGTCGATCCGAAGTACGTGCTCGGGCGCGGCAAGCTCGAGGACGTCGTCATCCGCGCGATGCAGCTCGACGTCGAAGTGCTCGTCTTCGATCGCGATCTTTCGCCCGCGCAGGCCGCCGCGATCGCGAAGATGACCGATTTGAAGGTCATCGATCGCACGCAGCTCATCCTCGACATCTTCGCGCAGCGCGCGCAGTCGCGCGACGGCAAGCTGCAGGTCGAGCTCGCGCAGATGAAGTACCTGCTCCCGCGCCTCGGCGCGAAGGACGACGCGCTCTCGCGCCTCACCGGCGGCATCGGCGGGCGCGGTCCGGGCGAGACGGTGCTCGAGATCGGACGCCGCCGCGCGCGCGAGCGCATCACACGCCTCTCGCACGAGCTCCGTCAGCTCGAGAAGCAGCGCAAGCAGCGTCGTCGTCGTCGCGGTCGTCACGACGTCGCGGTGGTCGCGATCGTCGGCTACACGAACGCCGGCAAGAGCACGCTCCTCAACACGCTCACCGACGCGAACGTGCTCGCGGAGAACAAGCTCTTCGCCACCCTCGACACGCGCTCGCGCCGCACGGTGCTGCCGAGCGGACGCGGCGTCGTGCTCACCGACACCGTCGGCTTCATCCGCGACCTCCCGAAAGATCTCTTCGCAGCCTTCCGCGCGACCTTCGAGGAAGCGGAAGACGCCGACGTGATCCTGCAGGTCCTCGACGCCTCGGATCCTTCGTACCCCGAGCATCACGCGACCACCGAAGCGCTCCTCTCCGAGCTCGGCCTCGAGCGCATCCCGCGCCTCGTGGTCTGCAACAAGGCCGATCGTTTGGATCCCCGCCGCGCCGCGATGATCGCGCACGAGCACGACGGAGTCGCCGTCAGCGCCCGCGACGCGCGGACGCTCGTCCCCGTGCTTCGTCGCCTCGACCGCATGCTCGGAGAGCTCGAAGAG
The DNA here is from genome assembly GCA_937982655.1 of uncultured Sandaracinus sp. Lineage (GTDB taxonomy): Bacteria > Myxococcota_A > Polyangia > Polyangiales > Houyiibacteriaceae > JACKEH01. The sequence goes on along the minus strand of CALJLK010000555.1, from coordinate 1,414 downwards.
CGCCGCCGCGCGATGCCGGAGTCGGTGGAGGACGAGCTCGACGAGACGCTCGACGACACCGCGCTCGACGACACCGCGCTCGACGACGCCGCGCTCGACGAGCTCGCGCTCGTCACCAGCGAAGAGCTCCTCGATCGAGAAGCGCTCGGCCTCGCCGAGTAGCCCGAGAGGCGAGCGTCGCGTCACGGACGTCTCGATGGCGTCGCGGCCGCGATCATTCGCGCGCGACGGGCTTGAGGCCGACGCGGCCGTCCTTCACCACGACCTCGAAGTCGATCGCCTTGCCGCCGTGCTTCTTCTTGAGCTCCGGCTCCATGGTCTTGATCTGCTTGGCGAGCTTCTCGTAGGGCATCGTGCCGCCACCCGCGGCGACGTACTGCGCGTGGATGCGACGCAGCTCGGTCTCGCCGAGCTCGGTGGCGGGCGGTCGACGCGGCGCGGTCGTGGGCGGCGGCGGAGGTGCGGACATCGAGGTGCGCTCGCCCCCGTGGCGCGGCTCGATCCTCGGTCCCGCCGGTCGCTCGGGGGTGACCCGAACCGCACCCGATTGGGGCGGCGTCGACTCCACCGGCTTTCGGAACGACGCTTCTTTGGGTTTGCCGAACGACGCCATGGCTGGCGACCCCGGCGACGACGCTGCGGGCGCGGGGCTCGAGAAGGGCGTGATGCGCGGCTGCGAGAAGGGCGCGACCGGAGAGGGCCGCGGCGCCTCGGGCATCGCGCGCGGCTGCGGAGCCTCCGGCATCGGGCGCCCGCGCGGCGCCTCCGGCACGACCGCGGCGCGTGAGGGCGGCAACGCGATCTCGGGGTCCGTGCGATCGTCGCGCAGCCCGTCGAGCGCGGCGCCGACCTCGGCGTCGAAATCGAAGTCGTCGATGTCGACGTCCACGTCGACCTCGATCGAGGTGCGCGGCTCCGCGCTCGCGACCCGCTGGCGACGACGCTGCGCGCGGAGCACGTCGCGCTTGTAGGTGCCTTCCTCGATCTGCCGAGACACGCGGTCCCAGTGGGTCGTCATCGTGACCCAGCGCTGCCAGAGGGTCTGAAAGCGGAAGCGCGACGCGGTGTTGCGCGGCTGGTCGCGCCGCAGCTCCTTGAGCGCGCGCTCGATCGACTCGCGCTTCTTCGTGGGCGGCAGCCGCTCGAGGCCCTGAAAGTACTGGTCGTACAGGGCCTTGAGCTGATCGAGGCGCACCTCGAGCTCCTTCACCAACCCATCGAACTCGACCGCGTTCACCGGCTTTCGAGGCTCCGACCCGACCACGCCCACCCGAGCGCGAGCCTTAGGGTGCCGCATCCGTGAGCAGCCGTCACGAGGGAAACCCGGACGCTGTCGTGTTCGCGCTGTTGTGTTCGCTCCGGCCTTCGGCCTCCGCTCACGGAGCGCGGGGAGATCCCCGCGACCCCCTCCTCG
>CALJLK010000554.1 GCA_937982655.1 uncultured Sandaracinus sp. | reverse complement strand
TTGCGCGGCAGCTTGGCCATGTCGACCGCCGAGAGGTCGACCAGCGGCAGCGCCGTGAACGCGCCGCCAGCCTGCCACAGGAATTCGCGGCGCGTGCGGCCGCAGAAGGAATGCAGGTTGCGCAGTGACATGGCAGGCCTCGTCGTCGTCAGTCCACGTAGAGGAATTCGTTGCTGTTGAGCAGCACCAGGCAGATGCGTTGCAATGCCTGGGCCGGGGATCGACCGTGTTCGGTGCACAGCCGCGTGTGCAGTGCGACGAGCCGCGCGACGTCGTCTTCGCGGGCCCCGGTCGACGCCGCGCGTTCGTCACGACCGCGCACCGCGGCCAACACGCGCCCCACGATCGCGGCGACTACGCGACGCCGGGTGTCGGGCGCGCGGACGTGTGGGTCTTCGACGCGGACGACCTCGGCGCGACCAGCGGCACGCCGCTCACGGTGCTCACGCTCTTCGGCGACACCCCGCGCGCGCTCGCCGTGAGCCCCGATGGCTCGCGCGTCTACGCCGCGGTCTTCTTCTCCGGCAACCGCACCACCACCGTCAGCGAAGGTGTGGTCTGCGACGGCGGCGCGGCCGTCGGCCCCTGCGACGTCGAAGGCACACGTTATCCCGGCGGGCTCCCGCTCCCCAACGACGATCGCGACGGAGTGCTCGCGCCCGAGGTCGGCTTGATCGTGCGTCAGGGTCTCGACGGCGCGTGGCGCGACGAGCTCGGCCGCGACTGGAGTCCGGGCGTGCGCTTCGAGCTCCCCGACCACGACGTCTTCGAGATCGACGCGAACGCGGAGACGCCGACCCAGCTCCGCACCTTCGATCACGTCGGCACCGTGCTCTTCGGCATGGCGGTGAGCCCGCTCGACGGCGACGTCTTCGTCGTCGGCACCGAGGCGCTCAACCACGTGCGCTTCGAGGGTCATGGCAACTACGTGCGCACCATCGCGGGCCGACCGAGCGACATCCCGGCGTCGCTCCGCGGACACCTGCACGAGGCGCGCGTCGCGATCCTCTCGCGCGTCGACGGGAGCGTGATCACGCACCACCTCAACCCGCACATCGACTACGGAGCGAGCTCGCAAGCCGAAGACGTCCGCCGTCGAACGCTCGCGCAGCCGGTGGCGGTCACGATGTCGAGCGACGGAGGTCGGCTCTACGTGGCGGCCCTGGGCTCGTCCGCGATCGGCGTGCTCGACGCTGCGGCTCTGCGACGCGGGGAGGTCGACACCGCCGTCGAGCGCGTGATCCCGTTGCGCGAGCCGTGGGCGTCGGGTCCGGTGGGCCTCGTGGTCGACGAAGCGCGCCAGCGCCTCTACGTCGCGACCCTCTTCGACGACGCCGTCGTCACCGTCGATCTCGCGGGCCGTTCGGTCACGAGCCGCGTGCGCCTGCACTCTCCCGAGCCCGCGTCGGTGGTCGAAGGCCGCCCCGCCCTCTACGACGCGTTCGCGACCTCGAGCCACGGCGAAGCCTCGTGCGGGAGCTGCCACGTGTTCGGCGACGTCGACGCGCTCGCCTGGGATCTCGGCGATCCCGACGTCTCGCAGCTTCCGAACCCGAACCCCGCCGGCCCGATCGGCGGCGGCCAGCCCTTCTCGGGTCTCAAAGGACCGATGACCACGCAGAGCCTCCGCGGCCTCGCCGATCATGGCCCGATGCATTGGCGTGGTGATCGCACCGGCGGACACCGCGGCGCGGATCCGCTCGACGAGCACGCAGCGTTCGTCGCGTTCGACGTGGCGTTCGACGGTCTGCTGGGGCGCGACGAGGGACCGATCGCGGAAGCGGAGATGGATCGCTTCGCCGACTTCGTGCTCTCGATGATCTACCCACCGAACCCGATCGCGCGGCTCGACGGGACGTTGCGCGAGGACGAAGCCCGCGGTCGCGCGATCTACTTCGAGCGCGAGGGCGTCGACGGCGTCGCCACGTGCAATGGCTGCCACACCCTCGACCGCTCACGCGGCTTCTTCGGCGGCGACGGCCGCACCACCTTCGAGAACGAGCCGCAGCACTTCAAGATCGCGCACCTTCGCAACGCGTACACGAAGGTCGGCATGTTCGGCATGCCCTCGATCCCCTTCGTGATCGACGAGGGCGACTTCGGAGACACCGGCGAGCAAGTCCGCGGCTTCGGCTTCTTGCACGACGGGAGCTTCGACACGCTCTTCCATTTCTTCCGCGCGACGGTTTTCTTTTTGAACGACCAAGAGCGCCGCGATCTGGAGGCATTCACGATGGCGTTCGACACCACGCTCGCGCCGGTGGTCGGTCAGCAGGTCACGCTCGACGCGGAGCGCGACGAGGCTTCGGAGGCGCTCGCGACGTTGCTCTTCACGCGCGCGTCGACGCCCTTCACGTGGCCGGGCGGTGCGCGCACCACCGAATGCGCGCTCGTCGTGCGCGGGGTGGTCGACGACGAGCCGCGCACCTGGGTGCGTCGCAGCGACGGCCGCTTCGACTCGGATCGCGCGAGCGAGACACCGGTCGACGCGCTGACGCTCCTCGCGGTCGCGGACACCACGCCGATCACCGTGACGTGCGCGCCGCCCGGCACCGGAGCGCGGGCGCTCGATCGCGACGAGGACGGGATGCGCGACGCGGACGAGCGCGATCTCGGAAGCGATCCGGCGGATCGTCCGCTCGTCGACGTGCCGAACCTCGGGCTCACGGGCCCCGGCCCGCGACCGGACGGTGGGATGCCGGAGCTCGACGCCGGGGTGGCGGTCGACGCCGGTCGCCGAGACGCCGGTCGGGACACGGGCGGCGGAGACGAAGGCGACGGCGGAGGCTGCGGCTGCCGCACGGGCGCGGGGGCCACGTCGGGGCTCCTGCCGGGGATCGCGGTGTTGCTCGCGCTGCGTCGGCGTCGTCGCGGTTGAAGAGGGCGATGCCACGAAAGCGGAGGGGCCGCACCGCGCGTCAGCTCGTCGGCTCGTCGATGTCGGAGGCTTCGCGCACCGCGCCTCGCGCTCGGTCGAGGCGCTCCAGCACGTCGCGCGCATGCGTGAGGAAGCGTCGACCGGCCGGGAGCAGGGTCATGCCCCGCGGCGTGCGCGCGAAGAGCGGCGCGCCGAGCTCGTCTTCGAGCGCCCGAATCTGTCGGGTCAGCGGAGGCTGCGAGACGTGAAGTCGCTTGGCGGCACGCCCCAAGTTTCCTTCTTCCGCGACGACCACGAAGTATTCGAGCTGCGCGAGGCTCACGATGCTGGAGTCTACGCAAAACGAACGTCGCCGCACGTCCTGGACTTCACCCCGAGCGGGTCGTGCGCTCCCATACCCAATCGGTATGGGCGCGCGAGCCCACCCACGCGCACGTTTCGTTCGATGTCCGCCGAACGACACGGCCCCCGCGCCATCGCGCGCCTCCGCGCCGCCGGAACCGTCGCCGCCGCCACCCTCGCGTGGGTCGGCGCGCACGTGCGTCCCGGGCTCTCCACCGCCGAGCTCGATCGCCTGGTGCGCGACGACACGCGGCGCCGCGGCGCGCGCCCGAGTCAGCTCGGCTACCACGGCTTCCCCGGCGCGGTGTGCACGAGCCGCAACGACGTCGCGTGCCACGGGGTTCCGCGCGAGGACGACGTGCTCGAAGCGGGCGACGTCGTGTCGATCGACGTGACCTCGGAGCTCGACGGCTACCACGGCGACACCTGCGCGACCTTCTTCGTCGGCGAGCCCTCGCCCGAAGCGCGTCACGTCGTCGAGGTCGCGCGGCGTTGTCGCGACGCCCGCATCGCCGCGGTTCGCGACGGCGTGCGCACGGGAGAGCTCGGCCACGCGATGCACGAGGCCGCGCGCCGCGAAGGCTGCGACGTGGTGCGGATCGTCGGGGGGCACGGCATCGGCCGGAAGATGCACGAGCCGCCGCACGTGCCCTTCTTCGGCGAGGCGGGAGAAGGTCGACGTGTACGCGCGGACACCGCGATCACGATCGAGCCGATCGTGGTGCTCGGCTCGCCGGAGCTCGTGGAGGCCGCGGACGGCTGGACGCTGCGCACGGCGGACGGTCGTTGGGCCGCGCAGTTCGAGCACACCGTGCTCGTGACCCGCAAAGGCTGCGAGATCCTCACGCTCGCGTGATCGCACGCGTGGCATCGGGGTGCGGGCGTGGCGCGGCGAGCTCGTGTGGCGGAGCTTCCGCGAAGCGCGCTTCGATCGCGGAGCGACCGTGGCGGCAGCCGCGCTCGTGCGCTCTCGAACCACCGAGCGCTTGCGCACGCGGCCGTGAGGCCCGAGGTAACGCGCGCGCAGCACGCGCGTCGGCTACGGCCAGCGTCACGCGTCCGATGCGACGCACCTCTCCACTCTCACGAGGAATCGATCCGCCCATGCAGCTCTTCGTCATGCCCGGTGCCTGCTCGCTCGCTCCCCACATCGTCGCGCGCGAGGCCGAAGTGCCCTTCGAGCTCCTGATCGTCGACCGGAAGACCCGCCAAGCGGGCGGTCGCGCGTTCGCGGACGTGAACCCGAAGGGCTACGTTCCCGCGCTCGAGATCGAGCCCGGCAAGGTGCTGACGGAGAACGCCGCGATCCTGCAGTTCCTCGCGGACTCCGCGCCGGACAAGCAGCTCGCCCCCGCCGCGGGCACCTTCGAGCGCCTGCGCTTGCAGGAGTGGCTCCACTTCGTGGGCACCGAGGTCCACAAGGCGTTCAGCCCGCTCTTCGACCCGACCTTGCCCGCCGACGCGAAGGCGTGGGCGGCCGGCCGCATCACCAAGCGCGTCGAATGGTTGAACACGGAGCTCGCGGATCGCCCGTTCCTGACGGGCGATCGCTTCACGGTCGCGGACGCGTACCTCTTCGTCGTGCTCTCGTGGTCGAAGATCGTGAAGGTCGATCTCTCGCCCTACCCGAACGTGCTCGCCTTCCTCGCGCGCGTCGCGGAGCGCCCGGCGGTGCAAGCGGCGTTGAAGGCCGAAGGCCTGGCCTGAGCCTCCCGCCGAGCCACACACCACGCGTCGCCCTCGACGCGACGAGAGTCGTCTCGGAGGAAGTCGGCGGCTGACCCCGCCGACCCCGACCAGGAAGCCACGAGCGCGTTCGAACACGTCGAGCGCGCTCGTGCGTTTCGTTTGGTTCGGTCGCCTGACGGCGACGCTCACGTGACGTCGGGTCGCTCGGCCTGGCGGCCGGCTCCAAAAACGTCAATTCTCGCGATCGATCAACCGAAGGCGTTCGACCGTGTGTCGAACTGGTCGCGATCGACGCCCGCTCAGCCCACGTCCTTCCAGACGTCCTGCTGCGTCTTCGCGACGTGATCGATCGCCGCACGCGCGATCGACCGCGCCTCGCCCTCCGCGACGAAGCGCTCGCCTCCGAGCGCCGCGAGCACCGCGCCCACCGAGCCCGTGAGCGCCGCGCGATCGTAGCCACCTTCGAGCACGAGCCCGACCCGTCCGCGCCCACGATCCGGCAGCGCGTCGAGCAGTCCGCTCGCCATCGCGCCGAAGCCGCGATCGGAGACCTCCATGCTCGCGAGCGGATCGTTGGCGTGCGCGTCGAAGCCTGCGCTGACGAGCACGAGCTCCGGCTCGAACGCGCGCACGATCGGCAGCACCACGCGCGCGAACGCCGCCGCGTAGTCCGCGTCGCCGGATCGCGGCGGCAGCGGCACGTTCACGTTGTATCCGTGGCCGTCGCCCTCCCCGCGCACGTTCGCGAGGCCGGTCCCCGGGAAGATGCCCGCCTGATGGAGCGACACGAAACACACCCGCGGATCGCGACGGAAGATGTCCTCCGTTCCGTCGCCGTGATGCACGTCCCAGTCGAGCACGAGCACCCGCTCCTTGCCGCGGGAGAGCGCGTGCGCAGCCGCCGCCGCGACGTTGTTGAGCAGACAGAAGCCGTGCATGCGATCGCGTCGCGCGTGGTGTCCGGGCGGGCGCAAGATCGCGAAGCCGTAGTCGACGCGTGCATCGCCGGCCGTTGCACCGACCCCGTCGGGCACACCGTCGACCAGCGCGTCGACGAGCGCGATCGCCCCGCCCGCCGCGCGCCGCGCCGCCTTCACGCTGCGCGGCGACACGAAGGTGTCCGGATCGACCCACGTCGCTTCGCCGTCGAGCGCGCCGAGCTTCGCGAGGTGGGACTCCGCGTGCACGCGCAGGAGCTCCTCGCTCGTCGCATCGCGCGGCGCGAGATCCCGACGGGTGAGCGCCATCCCTTCGAGCGCCGCCCGCACGGCGCCGAGCCGCGCCGGATTCTCGGGATGCGGTCCGTCTTGCGATTCGTGGGCGTCGAAGAGGCCGTCGTCGACGAGGGCGAGCGTGGTCATGCGCACGAGCCTGCCGTCGTCCGGGCGGGGCGCCAAGGCCTCTCCGCGAGGCGTGTGGTCTCCGCCGCACGCAACCGGGCGCGGCGCGCTCGGGCGATGCGTGTGAGCTCCGGCCGACGGCGAGCACGCCGACATGCGGACGCGCGGACGCCCGAGCCGGAGCGCGACCGCGAGCACGTCGACCTGCGGACGCGCGGACGTTCGAGCCGGAGCACGACCGTGAGCGCGACGCGCACGTTCGGGCTTCGTCTCTTTCGGAACGTGGCTCGCTCGCGTTGCCTTCCGACGAGCGGTCCGGAACGGGCCGAAGGGGCCCACGCACTTCGGGCGCGCTCCTCCCGAAGAAGCGGCCATGCACACCCCCGCTGCGTCCGCCCTCCCCTCCGCGTCCTCCCTCCCGCCCCCGCCGCCGCTGCACGACCCGTCCCGTTGGACGGTCGACGACGCCATCGGCGCATTCGCTCACGCGATGCCGAACGCGAGTGAAGCCACTCGGGTCGCGGCCTTCGGAGCCCTCACACGCATCTTCGATCCGGTCTGCTCGCGCGAGCAGCTCGTGCGCCCGGCCTTCGTGCGCCGCGCGACGAAGCGCTTTCCCCCGGAACGGCGGCGCCTGGTGCTCGCGCTCCTCGCGGCCTTCTACGGATTCGTCTGGCGCGCCGGTCTGCTCGACGGGATCGAGCTCGGGCGTCTGCTGCTCGCGATCGAGCGTGCGCGCCGAGGGCTCGGCCTCCGCGCACGCGTGATCGCGTTCCCTCCCGCGCGCCCCGGCGAGCGCGTGGACGCCGAGCTCGTGCGCCTCGCGTTGATCGCCGAAGAGCTCGGCTGGTGGCGTCGCGAGCTGCGCGACGCGATCGATCTCGCGTCGCTCGCCTCGCTCGTCGCGCACCTCGCGCGCCACGACGGCGTCCCGCTGCGGCTCGATCGGTTGGAGCTCTCGCGTTGGGAAGAGGAGCTCCACGGGGCCGGTCTCGCTCCGACCGAGGTCGATCGCCGCTTGCGCGCGATCGATCGTCTGCTCGAACGCGACCTCCCCCACGCGGCGTGATCGCGCGAGGCGAGCTTCGACAGTCGCATGCGACGTGCGCGGATCGAACAGGGCCATCCGCTGTCGATCCGTCGTGGGTCGATCCGCCACCGTCGATCCGCCACCACCGAGTCGCCCCCGATCGATCCGACGCTGGGCTCGGATCGTACGGGCCGTAACGCGGTCGCGTCTCGCTCGTACGATCCCTCGCGTCACCCGCCGCGCTCGGTCGTGCACCGCCGCACGCCATCGGCACGCTGGCCATCCGAGCGCCTCGGCCCCATCACCGAGGGGCCTCACCCCACGTCGAACTCATGCTCCGAGCCCTCGCATTCGTCGTCGCCGCCGCCTCGTGCGGTGGCTCCGAGCGCACCGCTTCTCCGAGCGGCGCGACCCCCGCGTCCTCGACTCCGTCGAGCGCCCGAACCGACGAGGAGCTCGCCACGCGCGAGGCGAGCCCACCGCGCGAAGGCCTCGCGGTCGCGGTGTTCGCGGGCGGTTGCTTCTGGTGCATGGAGAAGCCCTTCGAGTACACGGACGGCGTCGGCGAGGTGCTCTCCGGGTACACCGGCGGACCCGAGCGTGGCCCCTCGTACGACGACGTCTCCGCGCATCGCACCGGCCACGTCGAAGCGGTGCGCATCGTCTACGACCCGAGCGTCGTCTCCTTCGAGCACCTGCTCGAGGTCTTCTGGCACAACGTCGATCCCACCCAGGACGACGGACAGTTCTGCGACCGCGGCGAGCAGTACCGCACCGCGATCTTCGTCGCGAACGAGGACGAGCGGCGGACCGCGGAAGCGAGCAAGGCCCGCGTCGCGGAGCGCCTCGGTCGCCCGATCGTCACCGAGATCCGCGACGCGGCACCCTTCTGGATCGCGGAGGACTATCACCAGGATTTCCACCGAACGAACCCGGTCCGTTACCAGACCTACCGCATCGGCTGCGGCCGCGACGCGCGCCTCGAGCAGCTCTGGGGCGAAGACGCGGGGCATTGAGATCGACTCCGACTTCGACACCGACGCCTCCGACTCGACGACGACACCGGCACCGACTCCGACGTGAACGACCTCCGATGCACCGACGCACCTTCGCCCTCTCGCTCCTCGCCACGCCTTTCGCGCTCGCGTGCTCGCGCGCGCAACCGGGCGCGTCGTCCACCCGCGCGTCCGCGTCGTCGCAGCCGGGTGCATGGCCCGGCCCGAGCTCGCCGCGTTCGTTCGTCACCGAGGCGGTGCCTCCGGTCGGCGATCGCCTCGTGCTCTCCGACGACGAGTGGAAGCAGCGCCTCACGCGCGAGCAGTTCCACGTGCTGCGCGAAGAAGGCACCGAGCGCGCCTTCACGAGCCCGCTCCACGAAGACCACCGCCCCGGCATCTTCTTCTGCGCCGGCTGCGGCGCGCCGCTCTTCCACTCGCGCGACAAGTTCGACTCCGGCACCGGCTGGCCGTCGTTCACGCGACCGATCGAGCCCGGCCGCATCGCCGAGCACGTCGACGACTCGTTCGGAATGACCCGCACCGAAGTCGAGTGCGCGCGCTGCGGCGGCCACCAAGGGCACGTCTTCGACGACGGCCCGCGCCCCACCGGCCTGCGTTACTGCATCAACGGCCTCGCGCTCGACTTCCACGCGGGCCGCCTGCAGCTCTGATCCGCGTCAGGCGCGAGCGGCGGAGCTCCACACCGCCAGCTCGTTGCCGCTCGGGTCGGCGAAGTGGAACCGCCGACCTCCGGGGAACGAGAAGATCGGCGTGGTGATCGACCCGCCCGCGCGCTCGACGGCCGCCTGCGACGCCTCGAGATCGTCCGAGTAGAGGATGACGAGCGGCCCACCGCCCTTCGGCTCGCCGACCGTCAGCCCGCCCGCTTCTTTGCCCGCGCCGACGATGCCCGCGTAGGTCGGGCCGTAGTCGGTCAGCTCCCACCCGAACGCCGCGGTGTAGAAGGCCTTGGCCGCGGCCAGGTCGCGGACGGTGATCTCGACGTAGTCGATCGTGTGGTGGGTGTTCATGCGCGGCGCCTACCACGCGCGTGTGACACACGCGCGGACGTGCTCGTCGGGTACTCGCACGACGACTCGCGGTCGTCCGGCGCCGCCGTTTCCGTGCTGGAACCCCGCTCACGCACATGACGCGTTGCGTCATGCCCCGCGCGAGCTATGACCCCGCCGTGCGCACGCTCACTCTCGGGGTTCCCCGAGAACGCGCCCCTCGCGAGAAGCGGGTGGCGATCGTTCCGGGGGTGGTCGCGAAGCTGAAGGAGCTCGGCTTCGAGGTCGTGGTGGAGTCCGGCGCGGGGGAGGCCGCCGGCTACGGGGACGATTCGTATCGAGACGTCGGCGCGACGATCGCGGCCGCGTCGGACGGTCCGTACCGCGAGGGCGGCGCGAGCGCCTACGGCTGCGACGTCGTCGTGAAGGTGATGCCCTTCGAGACCGACGAGATCGCGAAGCTGCGCGAAGGCGCGACCACCATCTCGCTGCTCTACCCGGCGCGAAACCCGGAGCTCGTGAAGGCGCTCGCCGCGCGTGGCGTGACCGCCATCGCGCTCGACAAGATCCCGCGCATCACCCGCGCGCAGAAGATGGACGTGCTCTCGAGCATGGCGAACCTCGCGGGCTACCGCGCGGTGCTCGAGGCCGCCGCAGCGTTCCAAGGCTTCTTCGGCGCGCAGGTCACCGCCGCCGGCACCGAGCGCCCCGCGCGCATCCTCGTGATCGGCGCGGGCGTCGCGGGCCTCGCGGCGATCGCGGCCGGACGCGCGCTCGGCGCGGAGGTGCGTGCGTTCGACGTGCGCGCGGCCGCCAAGGAGCAGGTCGAGTCGCTCGGCGGGAAGTTCCTCACCGTCGAGCTCGAAGAGAGCGGCGAAGGTGCGGGCGGCTACGCGAAGTCGATGAGCAAGGAGTTCATCGAGGCGGAGATGGCGCTCTTCCGCGCGCAGGCGAAGGAGGTCGACGTCATCGTCACCACCGCGCTCGTGCCGGGGGCCAAGGCGCCGATCCTGGTCGGTGACGACGTGGTCGCGTGTTTGAAGCCTGGCTCCGTGGTCGTCGATCTCGCCGCAGAGCAAGGTGGCAATTGCTCGTTGACCAAGCCCGGAGAAGCTGTGGTTCCCGAGGGTGTGACCATCCTCGGTTACACCGATCTTCCGAGCCGGATGGCGACCACCGCGAGCCGCTTCTTCGCCGGCAACGTGCTCGCGCTCCTCTCCGACATGGCGCGCGGCGTAGCGGGAGGCGAAGCCGGCTTCCGCGTCGACCTCGAGGACGAGGTCGTGCGCGCGGCGACGCTGACCCATGGCGGCCAGGAGCTCCCGCCGCCCCCGCCGCCCGAGCCTTCGCCGCCCGCGCCTAAGAAGGACGCGCCGACGATCGCGAAGAAGCCGGAGCCCAAGCCGGAGAGCGCCACCGGCGCGATCGTCTTCGGGATCCTGATGGCCGTCGCGTTCACGCTCGTCGCCTTCTACGCGCCGGACGCGTTCGTGCAGCGCTTCACGGTGTTCATCCTCGCGTGCTTCGTGGGCTGGCAGGTCGTGTGGGCCGTCGCGCCCGCGCTCCACACGCCGCTCATGAGCGTGACCAACGCGGTCAGCGGCATCGTGCTGGTCGGCGGTCTGCTCCAAGCCGCGCCGGGCGGAAGCTCGCTCGCGGTGATCCTCGGGCTCTGCGCGCTCCTCGTCGCGACCATCAACGTCGCGGGCGGCTTCTTCGTCACCGACCGCATGCTCGGCATGTTCAAGAAGGGAGGCCCGCGATGAGCCCGCAGGCCGTCACCGTCGCGTACCTCGCGTCCGCCGTCCTCTTCATCGTCGGTATCAAGGGCTTCGCCAAGCCGGACACCGCGAAGACCGGCAACGCGCTGACCATCCTCGGCATGCTCATCGCGGTCGCGGTGACCGGCTTCGTCGCCTTCTCCGCGACCACGGAAGGGCTCCCCTTCGTCGCGGGCACGATCGCGATCGGCGCCGTGATCGGCGGCTTGCTCGCGCGTAGCCTGCCGATGACCGCGATGCCCGAGCTCGTCGGGCTCCTCAACAGCTTCGGCGGTCTGGCCGCCGTCTTCGTCGGCATCAGCAGCTACCTCGCGCCCGGTCACGTCTACGCGACCGAAGCCGAGCGCAACGTTCACCTCGTCGAGTGTTGGCTCGGCGTCGCGATCGGCTCGCTCACCTTCACCGGCTCCGTCGTCGCGTGGGCGAAGCTCCGCGGCACGCTCTCCGGCAAGCCGCTGCTCCTGCCCGGACGACACCTCCTGAACCTCGCGCTCGTGGGCGCGACCATCGGGCTCGCGTGGCCCTTCGTGGGCGAAGCCTCGACCGACGCGGGCCTGACGTGGATCCTCGCGCTGACGGCCATCACCGGCGTGCTCGGCATCACGCTCGTGCTCGCGATCGGCGGCGCCGACATGCCCGTCGTGATCTCGCTGCTCAACAGCTACTCCGGTTGGGCGGGCGCGATGACCGGCTTCGTCTTGCAGAACGACGTGCTCATCGTCTCGGGCGCCATCGTCGGCTCGAGCGGCATCATCCTCACGATCGTGATGTGCCGCGGCATGAACCGCTCGGTGCTCAACGTGGTCTTCGGCGGCTTCGGCACCGAAGGCGGCGGGCCCGCGAGGAAGGTCGAGGGCGAGGTCCGTGAGCTCGACGTGGCGGGGGTCGCCGCCGCGCTCTCCACCGCGAAGGAGGTCGTGATCGTGCCCGGCTACGGCATGGCGGTCGCGCGCGCGCAGCACCCGGTCAAGGAGCTCGTCGAGCTCGTGCAGGCCAAGGGTGGACGCGTTCGTTTCGCGATTCATCCCGTCGCGGGACGCCTGCCTGGACACATGAACGTGCTCCTCGCAGAAGCGGGCGTGCCGTACGATCTCGTGCACGAGATGGAGACGATCAATGCCGATTTCCCGAAGACGGACGTCGTGCTGGTGATCGGCGCGAACGACATCGTCAATCCGGCCGCGGTGGACGATCCGAACAGCGCGATCGCCGGAATGCCGGTGCTGCACGTCTGGGAGTCCGCGCTGACGGTCGTCTTCAAGCGCAGCCTCGGCGCCGGTTACGCGGGCGTGGACAACGCGCTCTTCCTCCACGAGCGCACGCGCATGCTCTTCGGCGACGCGAAGAAGACGGCGGACGCGTTGGTGGGCGCGTTGCGAAGTCTCTGAGCACGGCGACGTTCGAGCGCGGCGCGGCGCGTCGCTCAGCTCGCGCGCTTCGTTCGACGTCCGCGCGCCGACGTTTCCGCGCGCTCCGAGTCCCCCGACGTTCGTCCGCGCGCCCCGAAGTCCGCGCTCCGCGTTCGAGCGCGTTCAGCGGCGGACCAGCGTCGCGCCCTCGGTGGAGAAGAGCACGTCGACCACCGGCGCGGCGGGCATGTCGTGCATCGCGCGCACCGCGACCGTCGGGGCCGCCTCGATGAGCGCGCGCAACGACGGCATGTCGTAGCTCCACCCCTCGGCGCCGCGAACGCGCGGGAGGTCGCGCGCGCCGTTCGTGGAACGAACGGAGTACCCGCCCATGCGCACGTAGACCTCGGTTCGCGCGTCGAGCTCTTCGCGCCACTGGAGCGTCCGCAGGCGCACGTTTCCGTCGTGGGTCGTGGCCGCGATGCGCAGCGGCATGCGTGCGGTGTCCGCCGATCGAACCACCCGCCAGAGGTCGGTCGTGGAGAGGCCCGGGCTCGGCGCGAACGCGACGTGGGCGCCACGCAGCGACGCGAAGAGCTCGACCAGCTCGGCGACCGGCTCGGGGAAAGCGCGCGTGGCCGCGGGCATCGGGATCGTCGCGAAGCTCGGGAGCACCGGCGTGCGCTCGCCGACGAGCCGCGCGCCCTCGGCGTCGAAGGCGACCCGCGGCGCGAACGCGTACCGGACCTCGGTGCTGTCGACGTAGACGAACACGTCGACGCGCGCCGCCTCGCCCGTGCCGCTCACCGTCGTCAGCGCACCGAGCGCCGGGAACCCGACCACGCTCGGGGCGAGCTCCGTGGTCGCGAGCAGCGCTCGATCCAACACGAGCGCCTCCGCCGTGGCGAGCGCGAGCGGATCGCCCTGCTCGGCGCGCTCTCGAACCAGCGCGGTCGCTCGACGGGCTGCCTCGACCGCGTGGATCGCGCGACGACCGGTCGCGTCGAAGGGCTGGAGGGTGACCGCACACGCAACGGTCGCGTCCGCGCACGGATCGTCCGCGAGCCGCGCGAGCGCGACTACGGGATCGGCCGCGCCGAGCGCGCGCATCACGGAGTCGACGAAGAGCACGTCGCCGCGCACCGTCCCACGCGCTTCGGGTGCGCCGCGCAAGACCGCGAGCGCGTCGTCGACCTCCGACACGAAGGGGGCGACGCGCACCGTCGTGAGGAGGCGAGCGAGCACCCCCGGGAGCTGGTCGACCGACGTGCGATGGACCTCGGCGAGGCGCGCGTCGAGCTCGGCGTCACGGTTGCGGCGCGCGACGATCCAGAGATCGACGGAGCCGATCGCGAGGAGGTAGCTCGCGAGCTGAATCTCGCGCCGCCGATCGGCGGTGTGTGCGACGTCGTGCAGCTCGCGAAGGACGTCGAGGGTACGAGTCCCGTACGGCGTGAGCTGGTCACGCAACGCGTGCAGCCGAGGGCTCTCGAGCTGCGCGTGCGCGACGGACGTGGAGAGGACGACGAGCAGGGCGACACAGGCGTGGCGGAGCATGGGCTGCCCTATCTCAAGCTCCGTGCCGACGGAATTTCCGCAGATTCGCGCAAACCCACCGTAGCTCTGTCGTCGATCGAACCACCTCTCACGGTGCAGCGATGGTCGATTCGACCACAGGGTCACGGGCGCCTCGATCACCCCGGGATACCGGTGTACGATTGATGCACACTTCGGCGGGGAAGGCCGCGGTGCCACGCTGACCATGAGACGAACGCGATGACGGCCGAGGTCGGTGAAGCGACCGAGGTGAGCGTCCGGTACCGCTTGCCGGAGGCCGTGGCGTTGCTCGCGTCCACGAAGCGGTTCGTGTCGCTCGAGGTCGGCGCGATGGTCGCGATGGAGCTCTGCGAGCGTGCGCTCGAAGGCGCGGTGCTGGCGCCTGAGCGGGTCTGGCTCGACGTGATCGGGCACCTGCATCCGAGCCGGCGCGGGACGCCGGGTGAGGGGCTCGACGCCTCGCTCGCCGCGTTCACCGAGGCGCTGCATCCAGTGGCGCGTGGGGCATACACGCGCACGTTGCAGTCCGCGTCGCAGTCCGATCGGGCGGCCGATCTGCGCGAACGCTTCGCAGCGATCCTCTACCCGATCGATCGAGCGTCGGCGCGCACCAGCCTCGCGCTCGCGCTCGAACGCGCGGCGCGCCGCGACGCCAGCGATCGGCACCGTGCCTCCACCGAAGGCACGTCGTCCACCGAAGGCACCGGGCCCGACAGCCTCGAGGTCGTGCTCTCGAACCTCGACGACACCGTGCTCCGCGGACACCGCGTCGCGGATCTCGTCGCGGGGCTCGACCACGGTCCGCGGCCCACCGACGTCGCGCGGGATCGTTTCGGGCGCTTCGAGATATTCGGCGAGATCGCTCGCGGCGGCATGGCGCAGGTGCTCCTCGCGCGCGATCCCTCGCGCGCCGACGGTCGGCCGTGCGTGCTCAAGCGCATGCTGCCTGCGCTCGGTCGCCAGGAGTCGTTCCGGCAGATGTTCAAGGACGAGGCGCGCCTCGGGCTCGCGCTCGAGCACCCGAACATCTGCCGCACGCTCGCCTTCGTCGACGTCGAGAACCAGCCCTGCATCCAGATGGAGTGGGCGGCAGGGCTCACGCTGAGCGAGGTGCTCCGTCGCACGGTGCGCGAGCGAAAGCCGCTTCCGGTGAGCTTCGTGCTGCGCGTGGCGGAGGCGATCGTGGCGGCCCTCTCGTACGCGCACGACGCGAGGGGCCCCGATGGTCGCGCGCTGCGCGTGGTGCACCGCGACGTGAGCCCGCAGAACGTGATCGTCCAATACGATGGCGCGATCCGGCTGCTCGACTTCGGCGTCGCGCGGAGCGCCGTGCAGACCGAGCACTCCGAAGGCGGTCAGATCAAAGGCAAGTTCGCGTACATGTCGCCCGAACAATCGCTCGGGCTCCCGCTCGACGATCGCAGCGACGTGTTCTGCGTCGGCATCCTCATGCACGAGGCGTTGATCGGGCGGCCGCTCTTCGATCGGGAGGACCGGCTCGCGACCGTGCGAGCGTTGGCGCGCGGCGACGTACCCGACGTGCGCGAGCTCCGCAGCGACGTGCCGGAGACCGTCTCGCGTTTGGTGCGCCGCGCGCTCTCGTCGAACGTGGAGTCGCGGCCACGCATGAAGGATCTACACGAGCTCGTGCTCGCGGCGCGCGCGTCGGTCGACGATCCGAACGGGGTGGTGCAGGAGGTCGTGCGGGGGCTCGATCCGAGCTGGCGCGACTGGCGCGCGTCGCTGAAGACCTTCGATCGGAACCCACGCTCGTCGACGTTTCCGCTGGCGACGCCGGTCTCGCAGGTCACGCGAAAGAGCACGGAGCAGCCGCTCGATCCGCCGCGCGACACCCACCCCGAAGGCGCCGGGCGTTCGGATCCACACGACCCCGAAGAAGACGACACCGAAGAGGACGTGACCGCGCTCGCGTTTCGACCGAAGGGGCTGCGGTCGCCCTCGGACGCCGCGGTGACCGCCGGTCGGCCGGCGGCGGTCGCGGAGCCGCGCGAGACGCTGCGCCCACCACGCTCGGTGACGCCGGAGCCGGTGGACTTCGGGCTCGAAGAGGACGTGGCGAAGGCCGCGCCTCGTCGTGGGGTGCGGGTCGCGGTCGCGCTCGTCGCTGCGCTCGCGGGGCTCGGCGCCGCGGCGTGGCTCGCGACGAGCGAGGAATCGAGCGAGCCGCCCACGAACGCGGCGAGCACGAACGCGCCGAGCGCAGTGAGCGCACCGAGCTCGGCGGCGCCGAACGGCGCGGACGATGCGAACGCGGCGAATGCGAGCTCGAACGGGAGCGCTCCAGCTCCGAACGCTCCGGCTCCGATCGCTCCGACTCCGATCGCTCCGACGCTGACCGCCGCACCCGTCGGCGCGGCTCCGAACGCTGCACCCGACGGCGCGACTCCGAGCGCTCCCTCGGTCGGCGCCGAGGCGTCCGACGAAGCAACCCGACCGACCCTCCCCGTCGGACGCTCGACGCTCCTCGTGCAGTCGCGTCCACCCGGCGCGCGTGTGCGCTTCGACGACGTGCTCCTCCCCGACACCACCCCCGCGCGCTTCACGAACCTCCCCGCGGGCCGCCATCAGGTGACGATCGAGCTCGAAGGTCACCAGCCCAAGCTCCAGTGGGTCCGCCTGCGCCCGAACGCAGGAGGCGTGATCCGCGCGCGCCTGCGTCGTTCGCGCTGACGGCGACTCAAACGGCGACTCAGACGGCGGCCGACGCGCGCGAACCGCGCACGGTCGCTTGCCCGAGCGTTCTCCCGACTGCTAGGGACGCGGCACCATGACGGTCCGCGTTCGTTTCGCGCCCTCCCCCACCGGTTACCTCCACATCGGCGGCGTCCGCACCGCGCTCTACGCGTGGCTCTTCGCGCGCAAGCATGGCGGCACCTTCGTCCTCCGCATCGAAGACACCGACGTCGAGCGCAACTCGCAGGAGGCGGTCGACATCATCCTCGAGTCGATGCGCTGGCTCGGCCTGACGTGGGACGAAGGCCCCGAGGTCGGCGGCCCGCACGCGCCCTACTTCCAGAGCCAGCGCACGGACGTCTACCTCGCGCACGCGCAGCAGCTCATCGACGGGGGCCACGCCTACCGCTGCTACGCGACGCAGGCCGAGATCCAAGCGCTCCGAGAGGCCTACGAGAAGGAGCACGGGCACGGCGGCTTCCGCTTCCGCTCGCCTTGGCGCGATCGCACCGACGGCGATCCCTCGCAGCCTCACGTGATCCGCTTCAAGGCTCCGTCGGAAGGCGAGACCGGCTGGGAGGATCTCGTCTACGGACCGATCGCGTACCCGAACGCCGAGCAGCAGGACTTCGTGCTGATCCGTCAGAACGGCCTGCCGCTCTACAACTTCGGCGCCTTCGTCGACGACCTCACGATGGGCATCACGCACGTGACGCGGGGCGACGATCACCTCGTGAACACGCCGCCGCAGATCCTGCTCTACCGCGCGTGGGGCGTGGAGCCGCCGCGCTTCGCGCACCTGCCGATGGTGCTCGGCCCCGACGGCAAGAAGCTGAGCAAGCGCCACGCCGCCGTCGCGGTGCTCGAGTACCGCGACCTCGGCTACGTGCCGGACGGCGTGCTGAACTACCTCGCGCGCCTCGGCTGGAGCCACGGCGACGACGAGATCTTCACGCGCGACGAGCTGCAGGCGAAGTTCGACTGGTCCGGCTGCGGGAAGACCGGCAGCCGCTACGACGTGAAGAAGCTCGCGCACGTGCAGGGCACGCACCTGCGCATGCTCGACGACGCGACGCTCGCGAAGCTCGTCGTGCCCTTCCTCGCGCAGCGTGGGCTCACGGTCGACGGGAGCGACGCGCGCCTCGTGGCCGCGATCGGACCCGTGAAGCTGCGCGCGACCACGCTGGTCGATCTCGCGGACGGCCTCGACTACTTCTTCCGCGCGGACGACGCGATCGTCTTCGACGAGAAGGCGCAGAAGAAGATGCTGACGCCCGAGGCGGCGCCGCACCTCGAGAAGCTCGCCGCGCTGATCGAGTCGACGCCCTTCGACGCCGCCGCGATGGAGGCCGCGACGACCGCGTGGCTCGAAGCGGAGGGCCTGCAGATCAAGAACGTCGCGCAGCCCGCGCGCGTCGCGCTCACCGGTCGCACCGCGAGCCCGGGGCTGTACGAGACGATCGTGCTGCTCGGGAAAGAGCCGTCGCTCGCGCGCCTGCGTCGTGGGGCGGAGCTCGCGCGAAGCGGCGGGTGAGACGTGGGCGCGGAGTCGGATTCGAGCGCGCGCGACGCGAAGGAAGCCGCGACCTCCACCTCGGAGACCGCGGCTTCACCGCCTCCGCGCGTCGCGCGAACCGAGACGGAGTCCGAGACGGAGTCCGTGACCGAGACGGCGTCCGTGACCGAGACGGCGTCCGTGACCGAGACGGCGTCCGTGACCGAGACGGCGTCCGTGACCGAGACGGCGTCCGTGACCGAGACGGCG
>CALJLK010000553.1 GCA_937982655.1 uncultured Sandaracinus sp. | reverse complement strand
CCGTACTCGTAGCTCTTGGCGAGCTGCTCGTACTCCATGCCGAAGCGCCAGTGCGGGTAGCGGGTCGGGAAGCCGCCATACGCCGCGATCTCGTTGATGCGGTCGTAGGGCAAGACCTCGAAGACCACGGGGAAGAAGTCGAGCCCGTAGTCGCGCGCGTGCCCCTCGATGATCTCCTGCCAATCGCGCAGGTAGGGCGGCAGGTGCGTCTTCATCACGAAGGAGGCCATGTCACTCGCCCTTCACTTGCCCTTGCCGAGGAAGTCTCGAATCGAGCCCACGATCGCGTCGCGGTCTCGGATCTCGCTCGTGATGAGCCGCTCGTCCTTGCCGAAGTGCTCCTTCAGATCCTTGATGAACTGCCCGCTGCCGTAGGGGCTCTCGACCTGCCCGTAGCAGAACACGTTCGAGGCGGGCAGGATCTTGGTCTTGAGGATCTCGACGCAGAGCAGCGTGTCGTCGACGGACCAATTGTCGCCGTCGCTGAAGTGGAAGGGGTAGATGTTCCACTCCGACGGCGGGTACTCCTCTTCGATGATCTTCGCCGCCATCTTGTAGGCGCTCGAGATCATGGTGCCGCCCGACTCGCGGGTGCGGAAGAAGGTGTCGCGATCGACCTCGCGCGCCACCGCGTCGTGGATGATGAAGCGCGTCTCGATGCCCTGGTATTGGCGTTTGAGCCAGGCGTCGAGCCAGAAGGACTCGATGCGCACGATCTCCTTCTGTTCGTCGCCCATCGAGCCGGAGACGTCCATCATGTAGAGGATCACCGCGTTGGCGACCGGCTCCTCTTCCGTCTTCCACGACTTGAAGCGCAGGTCGTCGCGGGTCGGGATCACGATGGGGCGCTTGGGGTCGTAGAGTCCGAGCGAGATCTGCCGCCGCAGCGCGCTCTTGAAGGTGCGCTTGAAGTGCCTCAGCGAGTTCGGGCCGACGTTGCGGATGCCGACGTAGCGGTCCTTCTGGTCGACGATCGCGCTCTTTCCCTTGTTCTCGATGTTCGGCAGGGCGAGCTCTTCGCCGAGGATGTCCGCGAGCTCTTCGAGCGTGACCTCGACCTCCAGCGCGTGGTCGCCCGCGTCGCCGCCCGCCTTGCCCTTGCCGTCGCCCGGCTGCGGCTGCCCGCCCCCGAGCGGATCGCCCGGCTCACCGTCCCCCTGCCCCACCCCGCCCTGCTGCTTGTCCGCGAAGCGGAAGCGCGGGATGTCGATCTGGGGGATGGGGATCGAGACCTGATCCTTCCCCTGCTTGCCCATCAGCTCGCCCTTGGAGATGTAGCGGCGGAGGTTCTGACGGATCTTGCCCCGCACGATCGCGCGGAAGCGGTTGTGATCCTGGTCGATCTTCAGCGACACGCTGGCAGTCTATCAGAGCAGGTCGCGAGGGGTTGCGGAGTCCTCTGCCGGCCCCCGGCGGCAGGCGGGCCGGCGACGCGCTCGAGGCGACTCACCCGCCCGTGATCAACGCGTGCACCCTCACCGCGTCGACGCCGGCGATCTCCACCACCTTGTCGCGGCTTCGTTCGCCTTGGACCAGCCTCACCGCCCCTTTCGGCACGCCAAGCGCCTTCGCGAGGAGCCGCACGAGCGCGTCGTTGGCCGCGCCTTCCACCGGCGGCGCGGTGAGCGCGACCTTCAGCGCGCCGTCGTGCACACCCACGATCGCGTCGCGGCTCGCGCGTGGCGCGACGCGGATCGGGACCCGAACACCGTCCGTGGTGAGGCGCAGGTCGAGCGTGCTCACCGAACACCTCGCGGCGCATGGCGCAGGGCGCTCGCCTTGGAGCTCGTCGCGAACGCCACGTCCGCCACGGTCCGTTCATCGTCCGGACACTTCGCGACCACCACCTCGTCACCAACTCGCGACGTCCCGAACACACCGCAAACGTTCGCCAACTCCTGCTCGCGCGCACGATCGGAATCGGTCATAACGAACGTCGACATGGGCGCATTCGTACCGGGGGACATCCTGGTCGATCGGTATCGCGTGGAGCGACACCTGGGGAAAGGTACGACCAGCGACGTCTACCTGGCCCTGGATTTCGTCACCGAGGAGCAGGTCGCGCTCAAGCACCTGCGCATCACGGGAGAGCGCGCGACCGCTCGCTTCGTCCGTGAAGCGACGACCCTCGCGAAGCTCCAACATCGATCGATCGTTCGCGTCCATGCGCACCACGACGATCCGCCACTGCTCGCGATGGAGCTCCTCGTCGGACGCACCCTCGCCGCGCAGCTCGCGGCCGGCGATCCCCCAGGCCGCTACGAGACACGCGCGATCGGTCGCTCCATCGCGAGCGCGCTGGTGCAGGTCCACGCGGCCGGCCTCGTGCATCGCGACGTGAAGCCCTCGAACGTGCTGCTCGCGCGCGATCGCATCGTGCTCTTCGACTTCGGCCTCGTGACGGGCGGCGCGGTGCTCACCTCGCCCGGCCAGCTCCTCGGCACCCTCTCGTACCTCGCGCCCGAGGTCTTCCTCGGCAAACACGCCACGAGCGCGACCGACATCTACGCGCTCGGCTGCATCCTCCACGAGCTCTTGCTCGGCACACCTCCCGAGACTTTTTCGCTCCGTGCGCCGCTGCGCGAGAAGGCGGAGCGCGCGGTGCAGCAGGGTCGCCCCGAGCTGCCCCCCACCCGTGATCCCGAGCTCGCGACGCTGGTCGCGGAGTGCCTCGATCCGGATCCCGATCAGCGTCCGACCGCCAAACGCATCTTCACCAAGCTCTCCGAGTCGACGCTGATCCGCGCGCACGGGTGATCGCGACGCCGCCGAGCGCGAGGACGCGTGTACACGCCGCCCTCCGTCAGCCAGCCCCATCATCACCAGACTCGCCGTCCTGACGGTGACGGTGGCTGAGCCCCATCAGAACTTGAGCGCGAGGCTCTCCGCCGCGCCGGGGCCGATTGCGGTCACGAAGCGCGCGTCGTCGCTTTCGAGGGTCGCGCTGCCTTCGCGCGCGGGGATCACGCGCAGCAACGTCGACTCGTCGGAGTAGAGCGCGAAGGCGCGCGTGTCGCTCGCGGCGCGGATCGTCGTGCCTTCGCGCGTCGGCGTCGTGGGACGGGCGGCTCCCGGCGTCGGCGGCGGCAGCGCGGGGGGCCCGTAGGTCTCCGTGCGCAACATCGTGGTGAGGCCGAGGCGATCTTCGGTCAGCGCGCGCGCGCGGAAGTAGATGTTGCCCGCCATGCCCGGCGCCTCGCGCGTCAGGCGGATCTGCGTGGCCATCTCGTCGAGCGTCCACGCCTCCGTGCTGCCGAGGCGCGTCGCGTCGTTGGCCGCGAAGAGCACACGTCCGTCGGTGCCGTCCGCGAAAGCGCCCCACCACTGCACGAGCGCGCCGTAGGCCTGCGCGGTCTGCGTGGAAGGCCAGTAGAGCTGCGGCGCGAGCCAATCGACGCTGCCCGCGTCCCACCACGCGTGGGCGTCGGCGTAGATCGCGGCGTAGGCGTCGAGGCCGCGGATGCCTTCCGGCATGCCGGGGCGGTGGATGCCGAAGGGGCTGATGCCGAAGCGCGCGCTCGGGCGCACCTCGTCGACGAGCGCACCGACGCGCGCGACCAAGCGGTTCACGTTGTCGCGCCGCCAGTCAGCGCGCTCGAGCGTGCCGCCCGACGATTGGTACGCCGCGTAGGTCGCGTCGTCGGGGTACGGCGTGGTGCCGTCGGGGTACGGGTAGAAGTAGTCGTCGAAGACGAGGCCGTCGACGTCGTAGTCCTCGAGCAGCTCGCGCAACACCGCGACCACGTGGTCCTGCACCTCGGGCGCGCCGGGATCCATCCAGAGGCTCGCGCCGTAGGCATGCGCGTGCTCGGGGAAACGACGCGAGGCGTGGCCTTCGGCCGCGGTGGTCATCCGGCTCGCGAGCGCGCGGTAGGGGTTGACCCACGCGTGCAGCTCGAGCCCACGTTCGCGCGCGGCGTCGATCGCGTAGGCGAGCGGATCGTAGCCGGGGTCGCGGCCCATGGTGCCCACAAGGAAGCGGCTCCACGGCTCGAGCGACGAACGGTAGAGCGCGTCGCCCTCGGGGCGCACCTGGAGGAAGACCGCGTTGAAGCCGGCGCCACGAAGGAGATCGAAGAGCGCGTCGAGCTCGGCGCGCTGCGCGTCCGCGGAGAGCCCGCTGCGGCTCGGCCAGTCGAGGTTGTAGACGGTCGTGAGCCAGACCGCGCGAAGCTCGCGCTCGTGCCCGACCTCGACGCCCGGGGGCCCGGCGTCTTCCGCAGGTACGAACGCGTCTGCGGGCGGCTCCGTCGCGTCGAGCGTGGCGTCGGGCGGGACGCGGTGTGCGTCGAGCGGGGTCGCGGCGTCCGGGGTCGCGGCAGGCGACGAGCACGCACCGAGCGACGAACCAACGAAGAGGAACGAAAGGAAGAGGACGGCGAACGAACGCATCGTGGGCCTCCGGAGCACCCGACGTGCCGCCGCGAGAAGGTCGAAAACTACGGCAATTTCGGGGAGTGCGCACTGGAGTCCGCGGGCGCGGGGGCACGGTGCCGCGCGGCCACGCGCGAAAGCTTCCGCTCGCCGCCGAAAGCAGAGCTCGCGTGGACGCGTCTCGCCGCCGCGTCGCCCGCTCGCCACGCCGGGCTCTCACCGTGATCCTCACCGCGTCGAGCTCACCGTGTCGCGCTCACCGCTTCGAGCTCACCGTGTCGCGCTCACCGCTTCGAGCTCACCGTCGCGCACCACACCGCGTCGAGCTCACCGCGTCGAGCTCACCGTGTCGTGCTCCGTCGTCGCGCTCACCGCGTCGGGGCCGCGCTCGAGAGCGTCGGCTCGGGCGGCCGCGGAGGCACGAGCGACAGCTCGGTGCCCGTCATGAAGCGGTGCAGCGCCTCGCGCAGCGGCTGGTTCGAGAGGCTCTGGAGGTGCGTCATGCCTTCGAGCGTCATCAGCTCGCAGTGATCACCACACGCGCGCGCGAGCGCGGTCGCGTGGCCGTACGCGACCACCTCGTCGGCGCGGCTGTGCACCAGCAGGAAGCGCCCCTCCGCGCGACCGATGGTGTCGAGCGGAGACGCCGCGAACGCGTCGAAGCCCCCCGCTTCGCCGGTCGCGCGGATCATCACGCGACGCCACTCGTGCGGCACCAGAAACGAGAAGCGATCGAGCCCCTCCGCGAAGCGGTGCGAGAGGATGCGCTCGGCCTCCGCGAAGCACGCGACCGTCACGATGCGCGTGAAGCGTGGGTCGACGCTGGCAGCTTGGATCGCGATCGCGCCGCTGTAGCTCGGACCGTAGATGCCGACCTCGCCGAGGTCGTATCCAGCCGCCTCCATCGCGTCGAGGACGGCGGAGAGATCGTGGCGCTCCTTCACGCCGTAGGTCAGCGGCACCTCGCTGGAGCGGCCGTGGCCGCGCAGATCGGCGAGGATCGCGCCGGTGCCGCGCATGGCGAAGCGCCGACCGAGGCCGCCCATCGAGGCTTTGTGATCGCTGATGCCGTGCAGCACGAGCACCCAGTCGACCGAGCCCTCCGGCGTCGCGATCTCGGGCTCCATCACCCACACGTCGATGACGGCGTCGTCGCTCGGTACGCGGAGGTGCGCGTCGACGTCGTCGGGGATCTCTTGCACGTCGACGATTCGCGGCGCGACGAGCTCACGCGCGAGCGGCACGCTGAGCACGAAGAACGTCACGCCGCCGACGAGGACCGTCGTCGCGAAGAGAGCGGCGAGGACTTGGAACACCCGGAGCACGTACCCCCCGCGTCATGGCGGGTACGCGGAGCCCTCGCAAGCGGCCGATCGCAAGCATCCCTCGTCCCAGGAGGTTCGCCCGACGACCAGCGTTCGACCGGCGTTCGATCGACGTCGA
This sequence comes from uncultured Sandaracinus sp., assembly GCA_937982655.1. Lineage (GTDB taxonomy): Bacteria > Myxococcota_A > Polyangia > Polyangiales > Houyiibacteriaceae > JACKEH01. Next base: position 12,593 of record CALJLK010000553.1, on the reverse strand, counting down.
CCTGCGATCACTCGAGCTCGATGTCGTCGAAGCTCTCGAGCTCCATCGTGTTGCGCGCGGGCGGCATCTCGCTGCGCAGCTCGGTGAAGCTCGCGCGCTTGGGCGTGCCGAGCGCCTCCGCGCACACCTCGCCGAGCGCGACCGCGCGCATCGCGATCACGTCGATCGCGGAAGGATCGTTGGAGTCGGGGAACACGCCTCGATCGACGAACGCAGCCGCCGCGCCCGCTTCGAGGAACGCGGGGGCGTTCTCGACGTCGATGCCTCCCGCGACCACGAGCGGCACGTCGGGGAAGCTGCGCAGGAGCCGCCGGAAGTGCTCGACGCCGCGATCGAAGGTGCCGATCGGATGGATCGCGACGAGGTCGGCGCCGGCGCGGAGCGCGCGGTGGACCTCGGTCGGCGTGAACGCGCCCGCGACCGTGACGAGCCCGCGGTTCTTCGCGGTCGCGATGATCTCGTCGTCGACGATCGGCGACACGAGGAAAGCCGCGCCTGCCGCCACCGCGATCGAGACTTGCTCGGGCTGGACGACACCCGTGATGCCGACGGTGAGGTTCGCGTCGTCGAGGTCGGAGACGATCTCGGTGACGTTGCCGAGCGTGACCGGGATGCCGAGCAGCTCGATGCCGCCCTTCGAGATGGCCATCGCCCAATCGAACACGCGCTCCTCGATGGGCGCATCGAGGACGGCCACGAGGCCGTGCTCGCGGAGGAGGGCGAGGGTCGACGACATGCGCGGCGAGGATCGCGCGACGCCGAGGCGCGGTCAACGAATGGCAGCGGTGGTGCGAGCGAACGTCTCCGAGGAAGGGTGCCCATTCGTGGGTCGGCTCGATCGCGGTCCGACGGAAACGAAGCGGGCGCTCGCCGCCGAAGCAGGAGCGCCCGCGTGGGGTCGACCAGTGGTCGATCGTCTCGCGACGTTCAGCGGCGGCGACGACGCGCGACCACGAGCGCGAAGCCGAGGGCCGAGAGGGCGAGCGGAAGGACCGGAGTGTCGGAGCCCGCGCCCGCCGCGACGCAGCCGCAGCCGTCGTCACCGCGGCGCGGCGGGATGCGACCCGCGTCGACCGGACCCGCGTCCGGCTCCTCGGGCTCACCCGCGTCCGTCTCTTCCTCCATGCCCGCGTCCGAATCCGGCACGATCGACATGTTCGGAACACACTCGCCCGTCATGCAGGTCTCGCCGGTCGGGCAGACCGCGCCTTCGCACGCATCGACGCAGCCGCGGCCCGCGACGCAGGTGGAGCCCGCCTCGCAGGTCACGCCGGAGCACTCGGTCGGAACGCAAAGGCCCTCGGCGTTGCAGAGCTGACCGGCGTCGCAGGAGTTGCCGGGCAGGTTGCAGCGCGGCACGCACTCGCCCGCGCTGCACACGCTGCACTCGGGATCGCACGAGAGATCCGCGCAGAGGTCGAGGCAACGACCCGCGCGGCAGTCCTGACCCGCCGGGCAGGTCACGCCGTCGCACGCGTCGACGCACTCGCCGCCGCGGCAGCGCTGGCCGGGCGGGCACTCCACGTCGTCGCAGCCGGGCTCGATGCAGCGGCCTTCCTCGGAGCAGACGAGGCCTTCGGGGCAGCCGCCCTCGAAGCAGACGTCGACGCAGGTCCCGCGATCGCAGACCGCGGTCGCGCTGCCGCAGATGCCTTCGCCCTCGTCGGTGTTGCCGTCGCAGTCGTTGTCGAGCGCGTCGCAGCGCTCGTCGCTCGCGGGCACGATCGGCTCGCAGGAGGTGCCCATGCCGACGCACTGGGTGACGCCTTCCGCGCATACGCCCTGCTGCTCGGTGTCGCATGCCTCGCCCGCCTCGGGGCAGAGGACGGTGCCGCTGCGGATCTGGAAGCGCCACACGCCGGGCTCACCGACGTTGGAGGTGGTGCAGAGCAGGTTCGCGATGCCGGCGCGGCGCGAGCCCATGATGGCGACGTAGTCGCGGGTGTTGCCGGCGTCGAAGCCGGCCTGAGCCTCGATGCCGCCGAAGCCGTTCACAGGTTGCGTCGGCGATCCGTCACCGGAGTCACCCCGCGAGACGTCGCCGGCCTCCCACTCGCAGCGGTTGTAGCGGAACTCGACGTCGAAGTCGGTCGCGCCACCACCGCAGCTCGGAACCGCGGTCAGAATGAGCTGCAAGTTGACGCGAAGATCCGTGTTGCAGCTGAAGTACCCGCCGTTGTGCCAGGTCACGATCAAACGCTGATTCTCGCGGTCGAGATCCCACCATACCGAGTTGTCGCCACCGGAGCAGGTTCCAGAGGACTCGAAGGGGTAACACCCGCCCGGATTCGACGGGTTTCCGCGGGTGTCGATGTCCGCCCAAAAAGGCGCAATCATTGGCTGATTCGCGACAGGAAATGCGTTGGGCGTGTAGGTACTGAGCGCGCCACCGAACGTGATGTTGCCATTGGTATTCACGAAGACGCGCGTATGTGTTCTGTCGAAGAATCGCAGCCCCGCTGGAAAGACCGGCGTGAGATCGATGGCGGACGAAGATCCGTCGTCGTTCCGATGCAGACAGGTCTCACCGTACCCGCGTTCGCCGCCGAGGCCGGTGAGCAGGGGAGCCTGCGCGCTCGCGACCGCAGACCAGAGGAACAAAGTTGAAAGAAGAACACTCGCGCGCACGGGAACCTCCAAGCGGATCACACGTCGATCACGAATCGATGACGACGAGCGCGAGGTCGGTACACCTCGAGGCCGTCACTTCGAGAAGCGTCGGCCCTCTTCGCTCGTTCGGCGACGTGGTCATCGCCTCCTCCACACACGAGCTCATCCCGAAGGAGCTCGTGCCCAGAGGACGCGACCCGGTCAGGTAGCACCCCGACCGGGAAGCGCCACCGAATCAGGGCATCAGGATGACGTCGTCGACGCCGAAGCCCTCACGCTGCGTGGTCGCGCTCGAGACGAACGACACACGCACGCGCACCGCGCCCGAGCCCGCCGCGCCCGTGAGCGGGTGCGAGGCACGGAGCCACACGCCCGCCGCACCGCTGCGGCCATCCCAGAAGTCACCGGCCAGATCGTTGTACCAGTTGGAACCGGTCCCGAAGAGGCCGAGCTTCTCCCACGTCTCGCCGCCGTCGGTCGTGATCTCGACGAAGGCGTAGTCGTTGGTCGGCTCGGTGTCGTGGATGTACGAGAAGCTCAGGGTCGGGTCGGTCCCGAAGCCGCTGAAGTCGAAGCAGGGCGACACGAGGTAGCTCTGCTCGCTCGCGCGGTAGTCGGTGGTGAGGTTGGTGACCCACGCCCGGCTGCCCGAATTCGCGTTCGTGATGAACGTGTCGTTCGGGGTGCCCCACGCCCAGCTCGAGTTGGTGCCGGTGGTGACCCAGTCGCCCGCGCCCATCTCGAAGGTCTCGACGTAGCGCGCACCGATGGTGCGTGGTGCAGTGGCGAACATCGCCGTGTCGTTGCTCGGATCGGCATCACCGACCGCGCGCACGCTCGCCTCGAGGTTCATCGCCGCGCGAAGCTCGACCGTGTAGGCGTCGCCCGGCTCGAGGAGCCGAGTGACGCGCGTGGTGGACATCGTCCCGTCGACGTTCGTGAGGAGGTCGAAGAACGAAACCGGGAGCGAGCCCTCGTTGCGGACCGTGACGAGCACGCCGTCGCAGAGGTTCGCGCTCGGTGCGAGCGTGACCGCGAGGTCCGGCGCGGAAGGCACGATCTCCACGTCGTCGAACGCCAGCCCCGAGTAGGGCGGGGTGCCGATCGAGTTGCCGCCGTCGGAGTCGAAGCGGAAACGAATGCGGACATCATCCTCACCCGCTGCGCCCACGAGCGTGTTGCTCGCCTCGACCCAGCCGGTGTTCGTGATTCCGCCCCAACCCGGGGTCGTGGTCGACGTGCGGTTGTACCAGTTGGTGCCGGTGCCGTTGGCGCCGACACGCGTCCACGTGGTGCCACCGTCGATCGACATCTCCAGCCAGCCGTAGTCCCAGATCGTGCTGGTCGGACTCGACTGCTCGGTGCGGTAGGTGATCGCGACGCGGATGGTCGGATCGTTCGTGTAGGCCGAAAGGTCCACGGAGGGCGACGCGACCCACGAGTCCTCGTTGGCGTTGTAGTCCCCGTCCGCGTTCGTCACCCACACCGAGGTTCCGGTGTAGGCGGTCGTGATGTGGCCGGACGTCGGCGGCGCGTACTCCCAGGAGGACGCCGTACCGCCCGTGACCCAGCCTTCGTCGCTGGCGTCGAAGGTCCAACGTGCCCCCGTGCTCGCCGGCGGCTCACAGACCCCCGCGGTGCAAGCGCCGCTGAAGCACTGCTCGTTCGCGGTGCACTCCGCGCCGCCGAGGCAGAGGCCACATCCACCGCCACCGCAGTCGATGAAGGTCTCGCCGCCGTTCTGGATGCCGTCGAAGCAGCTCGTGCAGACGCCCGCTTCGCAACGACCCGACAGACAGTCGGTGTCCGCCGCGCACCCCTGCGTGTCGTTGCAGGGACCGCAGTCTTCGCCGCCGCAGTCGAGATCCGTCTCGCCGCCGTTCTCGATCTCGTCGTCGCAGCTCACGCAGGTTCCGAGATCGCAGACCCCCGACGCGCAGTCGTCGTCCTCGATGCAATCGAGGCCTTCGTCGCACGGCGCGCAGAGCTCACCGCCGCAGTCGATGTCGGTCTCTGCCGGATCGGCGATGCCGTTGTTGCACACGTCGTCGCGGATCTCGACGTCGTCGAAGGCGAACCCTTCGTAGACGCTGGAGCCGTCGGACGTGAACCGGAAACGGAGCCGGATCGTGTGACCCGCGGTGCCGGTGAGCGGGTGCTCGACGATCCGCCAGGGAACTCCCGTCGAGGACGCAAAGCGGTTCAGCGGCGCGCCGGAGCTGTTCACCGCGTCGTACCAGTTCGGTGCGTTGGTGCCGACCCTCGTGAAGGTGCCACCGTCGATCGAGACCTCGACGGTCGTGCCGTCGAAGCCACGCTCGGCCTCGTAGGTCGCGGCGAAGCGGAGGAGCGGATCGACCGTGGCCATCGTGAGGTCGATCTCGGGCGAGACGAGGCTCGCATTTGCGTTGTTGGGGTAGTCGCCCGTCGGGTTCGTCACCCAAACGCTGGTGCCCGTGTAGGCCGCGTCGATGAAGGTCGCTGCGGGCGCCGCGTACTGCCAGAGGTCACCCGGCGGAGTGTAGGGACCGCAGTCGAGGCAGTCGCTTCCGAGCGGGCACGAGGTCGAGCCGGCGCTGTGATCGCAGACACCGTCGTCGGTCCAGTCGGAGCCGCCCGCGCTCGTGCAGGTGTTCTCACACACGGGCGTCGGAATGACGCCAGTCGCCGCAGGATCCGCCCATCCACCATCACCGGCGGTGAAGTCCTCGCGGTAGTAGGTCGCCGCACCTTCACAGATACCCGCCGTACACACGCGTGACGCGCAGTCGTCGTTCGTGGTGCAGACCTCGCCGCCCGGACAGCCGCGGCAGACGCCGCCACCGCAGTCGACGCCGGTCTCGGCGCCGCTCTGCGCGCCGTCGCTGCAGCTCGTGCAGATGCCACCTTCGCAGCGACCCGAGAGGCAGTCGACGCCCATCGTGCACGCGGTGCCGTCGTCGCAGCCAGGGCACTCGCCGCCACAGTCGACGTCGACCTCGCCCGCGTCGGGCACGCCGTTGCTGCACTCGGGGGTCAGACAGAAGCCGCCCTCGCACGTCGACATGTTGCAGTCGCGGTTGGTGCGGCATTGCTCGCCCGCGTTGCAGGGCGCGCAGTCCGCGCCGCCGCAGTCGACGTCGGTCTCGTTGACGTTGCGGGTCATGTCGAAGCAGTGATCCGCCACGCAAAAGCCACCGTTGCAGGTGCCGGTCGCGCAGTCGTCCTCGCTCGCGCAGCCTTGACCGAGCCCGCATCCACCACAGGTCGGACCGCCGCAGTCGGCGCCGGTCTCGTCACCGTTGCGCACGCCGTCGGTGCACGCCGGTGCGATGCAGGTGCCGCCGATGCAGACTCGGCTCGCGCAGTCGCTGGAGATCGAGCAGCGCCCGAGGTCCGGACAGCGTGCGGTGCACGTCGGACCGCCGCAGTCGACGCCCGTCTCGTCGCCGTTCCGACGCCCGTCGGAGCAGCTCGCCATCTCCATGCCGGCGTCGGCACCGGCGTCCTCACCGGCGTCGACGTCCTCGCCACCGTCCAGCTCTTCGCCCGCATCGAGCCGCGTGTCCGCGTCGAGCTCGGGCATGTCTGCGTCGAGCTCGGGCATGTCCGCATCCGTCCCGTCGGAGGCGTCTCGCCCAGCGTCCAGCTCACCTGCGTCGATTTCCGGGCGATCGTCGTCGCCACATCCCGTCAGCGCCAGGCTCGTTCCCGCGAGCCCGACGACTACCCAAATCCGCAATGTTTTCAAGAGTCTCTCTCGTCTCTCTCCACTCCCACGCGGGTGTAGGCTAGCACCCCATGCAGATTCGTCACGTGGAGTGCACGGATGTCGACGAGCGGACACCATTCCGAAACGAAGGACGGAGCGGACCGCGACGTTCGATCGCGACGAGCGAACGAACGTGATAGCGGCATCGAAGCCCCAGGCAAACCGGAGATCCTCGTCGGCCCGAAAAACCGGGCGAGGGGAGCCGAGCCCGTCCCGAACGCGCCGTTCGAGGGGTCGAGCTGCCGGTACCGCACTGGGAGGTGACGAGCTGCCAGAGCCTGCCTGCGAAGCGGAAGCCTGGGCCTCGCGTCCGGGGGTCAGGCCTTCGGGGCGTTGGTGCGGACGAGCTCGCGGTAGGCGTCGAGGCTCGGGAGGTTCGCCGAGAACGCGGGTCGTGGAGGTCGGGAGGAACGCCGGGTCGGGCGGGCTTCCGCTTCGTGGCTGGCGAGGATCAGGCGCGCGCCGACGTCGTCGGGGGAGGCCCGCAGAACGGCGGCTGCGCAGCGGCGGGCCCCTTCCGCGAACCCGTGCTGGGCGTAGAGCGCCGCGAGCTCGAGGAAGACGGCGTTCTCTTGGGGGTCGGCTGGGCCGTCGACCACGAAGCGCGTGAGGAAGCGGTCCACCTCGAAGTCGAAGCGGCCCACCTCGCGCGCGAGCTCGATCACGTCGAAGCAGGCGCGGCGGTAGCGCGTGTCGCCGAGCGAGAGCCGCAGGATCACGGTGAGCGCTTCTTCGGCGCGGCCGAGCGCGCGCAGGCACATCCCCGCGTGGTGGAAGAGCTCGAGCTCGTCGAACCAGGCGAGAGCTCGTTCGTGTTGGCCCGCTTCCAGCGCGACGCGCGCCGCGGCGCCGGTCTTGCCCTGGGCGAGGAGCGCGTCGATGGTCTTCTCCATCTCCGCGCTGCCCATGTCGCGCCACCCGGCCGCGCGCGCGAAGTCGCCCTTTTCGGGGGCTCCGACGGGACCTCGCGTGGGTGCGATCTTGGCGGGTGGCGTCGAGAGTCGAGGCGCGGCGCTGGTGCCCGGGGTCGAGGGCGCACGGCTCGGCGCGGCGGTGCTGGTGGCGGCGGGACGAGTGCCGGGGCTCGAGGGTGCACGAGCCGGGGCGCTCGACGCAGGTTCCGTCGCCCCATGCGCCGTCGAAGGCGTCGGCACAGGATCCACCACGCGCGGCGCGCTCGACTCCACGCTCGCGCTCGAAGCCGGATCCACCACCCTCGGCGCGGGGACGGCATCCACCCTCGGCTCGCTCACGCTCGAGGGGAGCGGACGTGGCGTCGCGCCCGCGTGCATCGGGGGCGGGCTCGCGGAAACCTCCGGCTCCGCGCGAGGATCGACCCGCGGAGGAGCTCCCGAGGGGCGGCCGAGCGGGCGCGCGACCGTGAACGACGACGGCCGCTTCGGCTCCGGACCGACCCGTTCCTCCGCCGGTGCGCCGCGATGGAGCCCGACGGACTCTTCGAGCGGAGGCCGCGTCGACCGGTGCACACCAGGGCTCGCCATCACGCTCGGTCGCCGAGGAGCGCCCGCGATGTCGAGCGGGTCGACGGGTGGCGCGGGGGGCCGCGTCGCGCCGATCGAGGCGGGACGCGAGGCGGACGGAGTCGAGGGCGCGGGCGTCGGAGTCGGCGCGGGCGACGCTGCGCTAGGCGCGGGAGTCGGCGCACTTGCGGGCGTCGGTGCGCTCGGCGCGGGCGTCGGAGTCGGCGCGCTCGGCGCGGGAGTCGGCGTCGGCGTGCTCGCGGTGGCCCGTGGCGCGGGCGCAGACGAAGGCCGACGCGCGCGATCCGAGGCCGGTCGCGCTCCCCCACCCGAGCTCGGGCGCTCTTCCTCGTCCTCCAGCGACGCGACGGGGATCGGCGCCCCGCGACCGCCCAGCGCCGCTTCGAGCGCGCTCGCGTCCGCGTCGCGCCGCACGCCGCGGTACAGCTCGCACGCACGCTCGACGACCGCGCGCGCCTCGGGCGGCAACGCGGGCGAGACCTCGCGCGCGACGAGCCCCACCGAGGCCACCCACGCCTCCGCCGCCTGGACCGGCTGCCCGAGCGCCTCGAGCAACCGCGCCGCTTCGTCGGGTCGCGCGGCGCGCAGATAGGCCTTGGCCGCGTGCTCGAGGTGACCGCGCTGCTCGAGGTCACGCGCCATCTCGAAGCGCCGTGCGAGCTTCTTGCTCATGCCGCCTCCGACCCGAGCGCCGCGCGAAGCGCCTCGGGCTCGTTCGAATGCGACATCGCCTCGACCGCGGTGATGCGGCGCTCGCGCACGAGCCGCAGCAGCGACTCCTCGAGCCCACACATGCCGCGCGCGGCTTGCTCGCCGCTGCGAAGGTACGCGTCGATCTGGTGGACCTTCGACTCGCGGATGAGGTTCGAGACGGCGACGTTCTGAAGGAGGATCTCGCAGGCGGCGACGCGACCTCCGACGACTCCGCGGCAGAGCCGCTGCGAGAGCACGCCGCGCAAGAGCGCCGCGAGGATCTCGCGCACCTGATCTTGTTGATCGGCTGGGCACGCGCCGAGCAGACGATCGACGGCCTTCGCGGCCGAGCCCGTGTGCAGCGTCGCGAAGACGAGCACGCCCGCCTCGGCCGCCGCGAGCGCGAGGCTCACCGTCTCGAAGTCGCGCATCTCGCCGACGACGAGCACGTCGGGCGCCTCGCGCAGCGCGGAACGCAGGCCCGCCGCGAAGCTCTCCACGTGCACGCCGACCTCGCGCTGCGTCACGAGGCCCTTCTTGCGTGGGTGCACGAACTCGATCGGATCTTCGATCGTGATCACGTGCCGCCCCGAGGTTTCGTTCACGAGATCGACGAGCGCGGCGAGCGTGGTGGTCTTGCCGGAGCCGGTCGGTCCGGTGACGAGCACGAGCCCGTTGGCGTGTCGCGCGAAGCTGCCGACGACCGCGGGCACGTCGAGCTCCACGAGTGTGCGGATCGTGGTCGGGATCACGCGGAAGACCGCGCTGTAACCGTCGGTCTGCGCGGTGATGCTGCCGCGGAAGCGACCGACGTCTTCGAGGGAGTACGCGAAGTCGAGGTGGCGTTTCTCGCGCAGCTCCACGCGCTGCTCGGGGTCGAGCACCTCGTCGAGCATCACGCGGAGCTGGTGCTGACCGAGCTCGCGAAACGGGAGCGGCACGAGGTGTCCGTCGTGCCGCACCTGCGGGACCTTGCCCGCGTGCAGGTGCAGATCGCTTGCCCGCTGATCGGACGCGATGCGCAGCAAGGTGTCGATGCGCGCGCTCATGTCTTCTCTCCCGTGCGCGTCGGGACGAAGCTCGGACGCGCACGCGCGACCGACTCGCTCGGCGCACGCGGCGGCAGTGAGCCGCGCCCGTCGGTGGACGGAGGCGGCGCGACGGAGGCGTGCGAGCGCTCGCCCTTTCGCGCGGCCTCGAGCACCCGCGAGAAGGACGACTTGTCGACCGCCTTGAGCAACGCGTCCTCCGGATCGACCGCGCCCGTGCGCACGAGATCCTCCAGCACGCCGTCCATGAGCTGCATGCCGTGCTCGCGGTGCGTGAGGATCACGGAGGGAATCTGGAACGCCTTGTCCTGCCGCACGAGGTTCGCGATCGCGTCGTTGTTGATCATCACCTCGCACGCGAGCACTCGTTTGCCCGGCTCGTCGATGCGCCGCAGGAGCTGCTGGCAGAGCACCGCCCGCAGCGACTCCGCGAGCATCCCGCGCACCAGCGGCTGACGACCGGCGGGCAAGCTGTGCACGAGGCGATCGATCGTCGCCGCCGCGCTCGTGGTGTGCACGGTCGCGAACACGAGGTGGCCCGTCTCGGCCGCGTTCACCGCGATCTCGATCGTCGCTTGATCCCGCAGCTCGCCGATCAGGATCACGTCCGGATCTTGGCGCAGCATCCCGCGCAGCGCGGCGGGGAAGGAGTCGGCGTGGGTGCCGACCTCGGCTTGGTTCACGAGGCTTCGCTTGGAGCGGTGCACGACCTCGACCGGATCTTCGATCGTGACGATGTGCCGGCCGTGGAAGTCGTTGATGTAGTCGATGAGCGCGGCGAGCGTGGTCGACTTGCCGGACCCCGTCGGACCGCCGACGAGCACGAGGCCGTTCGGGTAGTCCGCGAAGGACTTGATGACCGGCGGCAGCCCGAGCGACTCGATCTTCGGGATCGTCTGCGAGATGCGGCGAAACACCGCGGAGAGGCCGTTGCGCTCGCGGAAGACGTTGATGCGGAAGCGCAGATCGAAGCCCGGCACGTCGTACGAGAGATCGACGTCCTGAAGTCGATCGAGCGCGTCGCGGTGCGCGGGCCGCAAGAGCGGCAGGATCATCGCCTCGACCTCTTTGTCGCCGAGCGAGGCTCGCGCGATGGGCTCGACGGAGCCGAGCTTCTTCACGTAGGGCGGGCGACCGGGCGAGAGCAGCACGTCGTCCGCGCCGTGTCGCTCCGCTGCGACGAGCAAGCGATCGAGGAGCCCGAGCGACGCGCTGGTGTCGGTGCTCTCGAGCTTCCACGTCGCGAGCAGCTCGCGCGCGCGTTTGGCCACGTGGGGCTCCGTCGAGCCGACCGCGGCTTGCACGTAGAAGCCGGCCTCGCGGCCCTTCGGATGCCGCGCGAGCACCTCGAGCATCGCGAGCGCGACCCCGGGATCTTCGTCGGTCGTCAGATCCGCGAGCGTGAGCAACAGATCGTGGGCGCGGAGCTGCTCGAGCGCGTCGAGCGCGACCACCCGCAGATCGTGCCGCTCGCGCACGAGGACCTCGAGGTAAGGCACGGCTTGCCGATCGCCGAGCTCGCCGATCGCCTGCGTCGCTTGCTCGCGCACCCACCAATCGTCGTCGGTCGCCGCGGTGTGCAGCAGCGCGGAGAGCGTCGCTGGATCGCGCAGGCGCAAGAGACCGTAGACCGCGAAGCGACGGATCATCGGCGAGTCGGAGTCGAGGTGACGCACGAGCCGCTGCGCGAGGCGCGGCACCCCGAGCTCCACCAGCGCGTCGAGCACCCGCTCGCGCGACCACCAGTCTTCCTCCGTGGTCGCGTCGAGCACCGCGTCGCCGAGCCGATCGTCCGTGCGCACCCGCGCCGCGAAGGTCGCCGCCATCGAACGCACGTGCTCGTGCGGGCTGCGGAGCACGCCGATGAGCAACCGCGCCGCGTCCACGCGACCGCTCGACGCGAGCCTCCCGATGCCTTCGGCGGCCGCGCGACGTACCAGCGGGTCTTCGAGCACCAGCGCGTCCATGAAGGCCGGGATCACGGCCTCGCCGCCGATCTCTTCGAGCGCCTGCAAGGCCGCGAGCTGCACCGCGCTCGGACCACGCCGCGAACGCGCACGCAGGAGCGCGACCGTGCGCGGGCTGTTCACCGCACCGAGCGCGGACACGAGCCCCGGCTGCACGTCGTCGCGCTGGAAACGGGGCTCCACGACCTCGAAGAAGCGCGCCTCGTCGACCGCCTGCGCGAACGCGCGACACGCGATGGCCGCCACGCGTGGATCGTCGACGTCGAGCGCGTCCTGCACGATGCCGAGCGCGCGATCGGCGGCCGCGCTCATCACCTCCGGATCGGCGAGCCAACGCAGCGCCTCGAGCTGCTCGACCGCGGTGCCGGTCTTCACGACGCCTTCGAGCAGATCGAGCGCGCGGTGTCGCGCCTTGGGCACCATCACGTCCATCGCCTCGCGGCGACCGAGGAAGGTGCGCTCGCGGACGAGCTGGGTGAGCGCGCGCAGCGCGGACGGACCACCGACCGCTTCGAGCACGACCTTCGCGGTCTCGCGGACCTCCGCGTTCGGGCTGCCGAGCGCCTTGCAGAGCGGCGCATGCGCTTCGACGTCGTTCACGCGCGGCAGCACCGCGGCGGCGGCCTTGAGCGCGATGGAGTCGAGGGCCGGCAGCGCGTCGGCGATGGGCGCGAAGAAGCTCGGATCGGGCGCGTTCAGGCAGAGCGTCTTGAACGCGGCGCAGCGGTTGCGGTGGTGTGGTCCGTCCTTCGCGAGCCCCGGCTCGCGCAGGATCGCGAGGAGCTGCTCGACGTCGCGTCGTTGCAACGCGGGCACCGACTCGAGGTACCCGCGGAGCTCGTCGACGGAGCCCCACGAAGCGTCGTGGAAGATCCGGATCGCGTTGCGGTCCACGAGGCGAAGCTACCGGACCGCGTGCGCCCACGAAACCGTGAGTTGCCGGACGCGACGCGTTTCGGCTTCCTCGAGGGTCTGTCGCCAGACCCTCCCCCACGGGGCATGAAGCCCCGATGGGGCCCCC
>CALJLK010000552.1 GCA_937982655.1 uncultured Sandaracinus sp. | reverse complement strand
CCCTCCTCGCACCGGCTTCGCTTCGGGACGGCGCTCGGACGCTCCGCGGGCCAAGGGGCTCCGCCCCTTGGAACCTGGTTCCCCCGTACGTACCTTCGCTTCGCGCCGTTCGAAGCACGCGCGTCGCACGCGCGATCGATCGTTCGCGTAGTCGTGCAGCTCGCGGACGTCCCTCCGGGTCGCCTCGCGCGACTGCGCTTCAGTTCTCAACCGAACGCGAACCTCACTCGCGCGCTCTTTCGTTTCGGTCTACCGCCAGCTAATCTTTCCGTTGTGGTCGTCTCCGAAGCCGAAGTGCTCGTCGCCTTGGCCGCCGCGGTGCGGTCGGGGGAGCGCCTCGCGATTCGGGATTCCGCCGCTCGCGCGAAGGAGCTCGGTGTCCCCGACGAGGTGGTCGATGCGCTGGTGGAGCTCGGTCGGCCCCGCACGCTCCGCATGCGCGTGGCGACGGAGCCCGATCGTCGGATCGCACGCGATCTCGACCTGCCCCTGATCGTGGAGATCGCGGGGCGCGCGGCGCCGCTCAGCCACGCGGCCCAAGCGTCGCTCGGGATCGGCTTCGAGGGAGACATCGACGACGCGATCGCGCGCATCACCGGGCAGCCCGCGGGCTCCTCGACCGTCGCCGCGTTACTGGACGGCGTCGCGGCCGAGGGAGTCGGAAGCGCGGTGATCGAAGCGTCGCGCACCTGGCGCGTGACGGCGTGGCGCGACGAGGACGATCGGGTGCGCGTGCTCTTGCGGCCGCGGGGTGACGCGAGCAGCGGCGGCGACTCGTCGCAAGCGACGCTGGTGCACGAGCTCTCGAACGGGCTGACCGCGATCGCGAGCCTGGCCTCGCTCGGCGCCCGCGCTCCGGCGGACGAGCGAGACTCGGTGTTCCAGCGCATCGAGCGTGCGGCCTCGGAGACCCTCGACGCGGTGCGCGTCGCGCGACGACGTGGCTCCGTCCCGCCTCCCACGAGCACGACGGAGTCGCCACGCGCCGACGTGAGCGGTGTGCTCGCGGACCTGCTCGAGCGATTCGAAGTGCTCGGGCGCGAGCGCGAGATTCGGCTGGTGACGCGGCTCGGGAGCGAGCTCGCGGTCACGGCGCGGCCGGCCGAGGTGCGCTCGATCGTGTGGAACCTCGTGAAGAACGCCTTCGAGGCCGTGCCGCGCGGAGGCACCGTGCGCGTGGGCGCGTCGACTCACGAAGGGCGCGTGCGCGTGGTGGTCGACGACGACGGACCGGGGATGACGGAGGCGCAGCGCGTTCGGATCTTCGAGCCCTACTACACGACGAAACCGGACGGGACGGGGCTCGGGCTCCCGCTCGTGAAGCATCTGGTGGAGCGGCTGGACGGCGAGCTGACGCTCGAGACCGCGCTCGGAAGGGGCACCCGCTTCGTGGTGACCTTGCCGAGCGCGCCCGAGACCCGCGCGCCGAGCGTGAGCGGCGCGCGCACGCGCCGGCCGCTCGAAGGCGCGGTGGTCGCGGTGGGCGACGCGACGGAGAGCTGGCGGAGCGAGCTCGAACGTCTCGGCGCGCGCGTGGTGCGGCTGGAGATCGGTGACGAGCCCGACGTCGCGTGGCTCTCCCGGGACGACGCAGCCGCGCTCGAAGCCGCGGAGGCGTCGGCGGCGAACGTGTGCTTCAGCGCGGACGACCTCGAACCGCTCCTCTCGTGGTGGGCCGCGCGCACCGGGATGCGCGACGTGGGCTGAACGGTGGCCGCTGCGCTCAGCCACGCTCCGCGCCGAGTTTGCTGGGACGAAATCAGGACGTGCGTGCTCAATCGACCGCGATGGGCGTCGTGCTCCAACGATCGCGACCGCGCGCCCGTCGCCCGAGCTGACCTTCGCGATCCGCGCCCCAGCAGAACGCGCGCGCGGCACCGTCTGCATCGAGCAACGCGCAGGTGTGATCGACGCCCGCCGCGATCGCTCGCGCGGGGCCCGGGAGCGTGACCGGTACGAACGCACGACGGGGCTGACGCGTTCCGTCGCCGAGCTGACCGAGGCGGTTCGCGCCCACGCAGCGCACGCCACCGTCGACGTCACGCACGCAGGTGTGGCGGGCGCCGATGGCGAGCTCCGCGACGCGCTCGGCGCCGGGGATCGGGGTCGGCACGAGGAGCGCGTCGGCTTGTCCGCCGCCCGGTGCGACGCCGAGCTGGAAGCTGTCGTTGCGTCCCCAGCACACCGCGCGCGCATCGTGGATCACGCAGGTGGCGCCAGGACCGGCGAAGACACGGTCCGCACGCACGTCGACGCGGGCTGGGCTCGCTCGCCGTCCCTCCGGCTCGGAGCGGGTTCCGTCTCCGAGCTGTCCGTCGACGTTCTCGCCCCAGCAATGGACGCTTCCGTCCGCGCGACGTGCGCAGGTGTGCGCGCGGCCGCACGCGAGCTCGACCACGTCGTCGATCGCGACGCGCGTCGGCGCGAGGCGATCTTCGAAGGTGCCGTCGCCGAGCTGGCCACGATCGTTGGTGCCCCAACACGAGACGTGACGATCGGCGTGCCGCGCGCAGGTGTGGCCCTCGCCCGCGCACGCGTCGACGACCGCCGCGATCGGCCCGTCCGCGTCGACCACGGACACGGGCCTCGCTCGATCCTCGCGTGCCCCGTCGCCGAGCTGACCCCGCCCGCCGTGTCCGAGACAGCGGAGCGTGCCGTCGTCTTCGAGCAGGCACGCGTGCCACGTCCCGACGATCACGCGTCGCGCGGTGCCGATGGCGGTGGACGTGGGCTCCGCGCGCAGGCTCGGGACGGCGCCGCGTTGACCGAAGTGGTTGGCGCCGAAGCAGCGAACGGCACCTGCCGCGTCCGAGATGCAGCCGAAGGTTCCGCCGAGCGCGAGGTGGGGCGCCGGGTCGGGGAGCGGGTCGGCGGGAGTCGGAGCGGGCTCCGGCTCCGGCGCGGGCGCGGGTGTGGGCGTCCGGGCCTCCGCCATCGGCGTGGACTCCCCGGGTCGGCTCGACTCCACGGGTCGGCTCGGACCGGGCGCGGGCTCGTGCCCACCCGAGCACGCAATCCAGAGCCAACAGACGGCGAACGAGCAGCGCATCGCGGTCGAAGTACCACACGCGGCGCGATGCCGCGTCTTCCCGAACCGGAGGGCTACCTGCACGAAGGTGCAGTTTCACCCCCTCAAGCGCTCGAATCTGCTACGTTCGCCCCGCTCGTTTCGAGCCTCGCGGGGCGGGCGACAGTCCCGCGAGGAAAGAGGGGAACTTCGTGACCGAATCCACGCCGCCGCCGCCCGAGTCCGGAGGAGGCTCGCGCTACGCGATCCTCGGCATCTTGCTCTTGCTCGGCGCCATCGGGGTCTACTTCCTCATGAGCGGTGGCGACGAGCAGCCGCCGCCCATCGCGGCCGTGATCGATGCCGGCGTGGTGCAGCGCCCGGTCATGGAGCCGGACATCGAGATCCCCGACGAAGAGCCCGACGCGGGACCACAGGACGCCGGGATCGCCGAAGAGCCGACCATGTCCACCATGCGCGCGCCGCAGCCGCGCGAGTGCAACGGCGAGCTCACGCAGCAGCAGATCCTCTCGGTCGTCGGACCAGCACGCTCGCAGGTTCGGCAATGCTACGAGCGCCGGCTGAAGGTGAACAACGTGCTCCAGGGCACGGTGAACGTCGCGGTGCTCGTCGACCGTGACGGCTCGATCGACCAGATGCGGGTCGGTGGCTCGCTCCGCGACAACGAGGTGTTCGCGTGTGTTCGCCGCATCGTCGAAGGCTGGCGCTTCCCGCCGCCGTCGGGCGGTTGCGTGCAGGTCAACGTGCCGTTCGCGCTCTCGCCGCAGCAGTGAGGCGAGTCGGTCGCGGCGGAGAGACTTCGAGCCACTTCGCGGTGGCTCGTTTCGTTTGGAGCCGGCGACGACGACCGAGGAAGACGTCGTTCACGTCCACGCACGTCCACACACCCACGTACGTCCCCGTCCCCTTCACCTCACGCGCGCGCGGGGCTCGTCGGTCGAGAGATCCGCGATGACGCGGACGTTCGCGCCCGGCTCCACCCGGATCGGCACGCGAAGCGTGCGACCGAGGGGCGGGTTCTCGAACACGAGCACGTGCGAGCCCGCTCCGATCGCGGTGCGACGGATCGGGGTCGTGCCCAGCGAGCGCCCGTCGAGCTGCACCTCGGCCCACGGCGTCGCGTGCACCGTCACGTAGCCGCGCACGGGCACCGGCGCTTCGGCGACGTCGCTCGACGCGTTCGTCGACGGCGTCGAGGTCGTCGAGGTCGTCCTCGACGGCGTGGAGGGCTCGACGCGCGGCTCGACCCGGGGCTCGCGCGGGGGCGAACGATCGACCGCACGCACCGTGGGCTCGCTCGGAGGCGGCGCGTCGCGCGTAGGCTCGGCGCCGGGTCGCACGAAGAGCGCGACGGTGACCACCGTGACGACGGCGATCACCGCGACCCCGAGGACGGCGAAGCGCCTCGACGTCGTGCTCGACGCCGTCTCACGTGCCTCCGTGTCGGGCTCCTTCGTCGACGCCGTCGCCGACGGGCTCGTCGTCGCAGGCTCGTCGGTCGCGTCCGTCGGGGGCTCGAGCGCGTCCGTCGTGTGGTCCGAAGGCTCCGAGGTCGGGCGACGCTCGCGCACGATGGGTTGCGTCGAATCCTCCGCTCGACGCGCGCTTCGGTCGGCATCCACGGCGGTGCGGGAAGGCTCGACCGACGGATCGTTCGCGCCCTCGACCACGGCGACGTCGGCGCTCGCACCCTCCTCGGCGACGTCGGACTCGAGCTCGTCGACCGACGTCGGGCGCAGGCGCTCGAGCGGGGCGGTCCGCTCGAGAGGTGCGGTGCCTTCCACGGAGGGCTCGGAGAGGTGTCCGATCGAGGAGCGCTCCTCCGAGGAGCGCTCCTTCGCGTCGCGAGGCTGCTGCTCGAGCGCGTGGGTCAGCACCGCCGCGGTCGCGAGGGATCGTTCCTCGCCTTTCTTCGACGTGACGGTGATGGGCCCCGGGTCGTCATGGGGTCTCGCGTGGCGCGCCACCGTCTCGCGGACCCGCGCCGCGAGCTCCGCGCCGACACCGCCGGGCGCCGCGTGAGCGAGCCAGGTGCGCAGCTGGCGCGCGACCAACGCGGCGGACGTCGGACGATCGTTGCGGTCGGGCGCGAGGCAGGCCCGCACGACGTCACGGAGCGCGTCCGGGATCTCGTCCGGCAGCGCGGGGACACGTCCCGCGAGCGTGGCGACCTTCGCGGCCGCCGAGGCCGACTTCGGATCCACGCCACGCAGATCGTCGGGCAAGAACGCGGCGTGACCGGCGAGCGCTTGAAAGAGCACCGCGCCGAGCGCGAAGAGATCGCTGCGCGCGTCGAGGCTCTCGCCGCGGAGCTGCTCGGGCGACATGTAGCCGGGCGAGCCGAAGACCTCGCCCGCGAGACCTTCCGCGGGGGTCGCGATGCCGAAGTCGACCAGGCGCGCGTGGCCCTCCACGTCGACGAGCACGTTGCGCGGCGTGACGTCGCGGTGGACGAGGCCGAACCGATCGTGCGCGTGATGCAGTGCTTCGGCGATCTGCTCCCCGAGCCGCGCGACCAGCGTCGGCGGCAGCGGGCCCTCGCGCATCAAGCTCGCCAAGGTCGCGCCGTCGACGAGCTCCATCGCGAGGAAGTAGACGCCGTCGACCACCCCGAGCTCGTACACGGGCACGATGTGCGGGTGGCTCAAGCGGACGAGGGTCTTGGCCTCCTCGACGAACATCGCGACGAAGCGAGGATCGCGCGCGAGCTCGGGGCGGACCTGTTTGACGACGAGCGGCTTCTCGAAGCCGAGCGCACCACGCAGCCTCGCGCGGTAGACGCGCGCCATGCCGCCCTCGGCGAGCATCGCGTCGAGGAGGTACTTCCCGAAGGGGACGACGCGCCCCGCCTCGTCCTCCGATTGCGCTCCCACGACCATCCGTGCGACAGGATACCCGTGTCGCGGCGAGAACCCGAGTCCCACTGCTCGTTTCGGGTCGTGGCGGAGCGGGAGGGTCGTGCACCGAGCCCCCGAGCGGACCGGCGATCGAACCCGCGCGTGACGTGGATCTTCGTGACGAGCCTGTTCGCGATCGTGCTCTCGGGGATCGCGAGCTGCGCGCCCGAGCCCGAGATCACGCTGGCCGATCTCGCGCTTCGTTGGCCGGTCGCGGACACCTGTCGACCCGCGACGGCGCCGACGGAGCTGCTCGTGGAGGCGCTCGGCGACTTCCCAGCTTCGGACGCGCGGACGATCGAGCTGCTGCAGCTCGCAGACGGCGCGACCGACATCGATCGGTTCCCGGCGAGGACGCGTGTGGTGTCCGTGCGTGCGCGGAGCGGCGCGTGGGACGCGGTTGGAGCGCGATTGCTGACGGGCGAGGATCAGTCCGGCTCGCTCGTCCTCGCGCCGATCGATCGGTCGTGCCCTTCGCCCGATCCCGCGCTCGCGCTCTCGCGAGGCGCCGCGCTCGCGCTGCCCGACGGGAGCCTCGCGCTCGCGGGCGGTCTCGAGGGAGACCTCGGCACGCGTCGGCTCGTGGTGCTGCGCGCAGGGGAGCCGCTCGCGGAGGTGCTCGGTGGGCTCGCACAGCGCCGCACGGGGCACGCGCTCGTCTTGGGCGACGAAGAGCTCTGGGTGCTCGGCGGCGCGCTCGGTGCGGACGGGCCCGCGCACGACACGTGGGAGCGCTTCTCGTGGGCCGGCGAGCCGCTCGACACGGGCGTGCTCGCCGCGCCGCGACGCGACTTCGGAGCGGCGCGGCTGCCCGACGGTCGCGTGGTGCTGGTGGGCGGACGCTCGACCGGCGATGGCGAGCCGCTCGCGGAGGCGGAGATCCTCGATCCCACGCGCGGGACCTCGGTGCTCGTGGAGGCGCCCTTCGCGCGGCTCTCGCCGCACTTGGTGGTCGACGACGAAGGGCACGTGCTGGTGGTCGGCGGCATCGGCCCGGGCGGCGCGGTGGTGCCGAGCCCGGTGTTCGTGTTGGATCCGACGAGCCTCGCGTTCGTGCGCCACGACCTCACCCTCCCGCGCTGGGCGAGCTTCGACGCAGTGCCGCTACCGGGCGCGCGCGTGGCCTTGGTGGGTGACGCGCGCGAAGGGCTCGAGCCGCGAGTCGCGATCGTGCGATTGCGCGACCTCGGGCTCGGCGTGGAGCTCTCGGTCGACGCGTGGCCGCTGCCCGCGCTCGCCGATGCGACCGACGTGCGCGCGGCACCGCTGCCCGACGGAACGATGCTGGTGACCGGACGCCGCGACGGCGCGCCCTTCGCGCTCCGCGTGGATCCGGGGCGGGGGACCAGCGCACGCCTCGACGCGTCACGCACGGTGTCGCGCCTCGTGACGCTCGCGGACGGAACGATCGCGGAGCTCGGTGAGGACGGCGCTTCGTTTCGGCGCCCTCCCCTGCGCACCGAGTTCGACAACCTCCCCGCCACCGTGCTCGCAGACGATCTCGCGCTCGGATCGCCGGACGAGTGGCGAGCCGAAGGCGCCGCGTTGGTGGCCGCGCGAGACCACGCACGGGCGAGCGTGGCCAGCCTCCGCTTCGCGTCGTTCACGCTCTCGCTCGTGGTCGAAGGCAGCGTCGACGTGATGCTCGGGCCGGACCGCGCCGCGCCGATCGCGGTGCGCGTGCGCGCGACGGAGGTGGGCCCGACGTTCTGCACGCTGCCTCGCGAGGACGGGGGCTCGGTGAGGATCGAACGCGACGGCTCGCGCGTGACGATCCGCGTCGGCGAGACGATGCGCACGTGTGTGCTCGACGGGCTCGGCGAGCGTGTCTCGATCGGGTTCCGCGCGGACGAAGGCGCTCGGCTGCGCGGGATCGAGCTCACGCGGCGCGAGCGGCGCGGAGGCTGAACGGCGCCGTCGCGTGAGCAGCTCGGGAGGCGTCGCCTGGCTCAGGTGGTGCGCAGGGCGGGCT
>CALJLK010000551.1 GCA_937982655.1 uncultured Sandaracinus sp. | reverse complement strand
CGAGCGCGCGCGCGATCACGGCGTCCAGCGCCGGGACGTCGACGCCGCGGCTCGCGAGCGGCTCGGGCTTGGCGCCGGAGACGATGCGCGCGACCAGCGTGGTCGGGGGCCCCGCGAAGGGCACCTCGCCGGTCAGGCATTCGTAGAGCAACACCGCGGCTGCGTACACGTCGGTCCGCGAGTCGATGAGCTGGTCGCCGAGGAGCTGCTCGGGCGACATGTAGTCGAGCGTGCCGAGCATGTCGCCCGCCCGCGTGAGCTTCGGCTGCGAGGTGTCGCCGAGCTTCGCGATTCCGAAGTCGATCAGCTCGACGCGGTCTCCGATCGGGGTGCGCGAGATGAGCAAGTTCGAGGGCTTCACGTCGCGATGCACCAAGCCGCGGCGGTGCACCTCGTCGAGGGCCTCGCAGAGCTGCACGAGCACGGCGACGCTCTGGTCGGTCGGCAGCCGACGCCGCGCGACCAAGATGCCGTCGAGCGGGCGCCCCTCGATCATCTCGAGCGAGAGATACGGGCCGTGCTGGGGGCATTCCCCCGCGTCGTAGATCTGCACGACGTTCGGATGGCGCAGGCTGCCGAGGGCGGTCGCCTCCCGGAGCAGTCGCTGCCGGGCCTCGTCGGAGCGGAGCGAGTCCGCGTGGAGGACCTTGAGCGCGACGCGCAGACCCGATCGCACGTGCACGGCCTCGAAGACCGCCGCCATGCCGCCGCGGGCGATGATGCGCTTCGTCTCGTAACGCTCGTCGACGATCGATCCTGGCTGTGCCTCGTGGATCACAAACGTTCCCTCCGCCGGCAGGGTACGCCGATCCGCGAACGAGGCGCGACCTCGAATCGACCCCGTCGGGGAACGCCGTGCAGGACGCCGTACGCGCGTCATCGACGCTCCCGCGAACGGCTCTCCCGCAACCAGGGCCGATGGGTTCGAACACTTGCCCGAGCTATCCGCCGGCGCGAGGGCGAGGCACTCTGCGATGAACCCCATGACCGACGACCGGCGTGACCTCGAGTCGAGCGCACCGCGAGGCGGCGAAGCCGACGCGCGGTTTCGCGCGCTGGCCGACGCGCTGCCGCACTTCGTGTGGCTCGCACGGAACGACGGGGCGGTGGAGTTCGTCAACCGCGCGCTCCTCGACGCGACGGGGCTCACCTCGGAGGAGGTGCTGGAGCACGGTTGGGCGAGCGCGGTCCACCCCGACGATCTCCCACGCACGGTCGAGGTGTGGGCCGAAGCGCGCGCGACCGAGCAACCGCGCTGCCTCGACTTTCGTCTGCGACACCGTGACGGCTCGTACCGTTGGTACGCGGTGAGCGCCACGCCCCTGCGCGACGACCGAGGGCGTGTCACCGGCTGGCTCGGTTCGAACGTGGACGTGCACGAGAGTCGTGTCCTCGCGGAGCGGTTCCAGAGCACGCTCGATTCGATTCACGACGGCTTCGTGATGCTCGACGAGGACGGACGGGTCGACTTCGCGAACTCGACGGCGCGCGTTCTCCTCGGTGGCTCCGACGACGTCACCGTGGAAGGTGCGTCGGTCGAGGACGCGTATCCCGTTCTCGCGCGCCTTCTCTCGCGGCACGTGGAGGAGCTGGACCCGACGCTCGACGCCGAGCTCCAGCTCTCGTCGGGGATCTGGGTCGAGATCCGCGCGCACGCGACGTCGTGGCGCGGACGGGCGATCTACATCCGCGACGTGAGCGATCGCCGACGCGCGGAGCTCGCGACGATGACGAGCGAGGAGCGCTTCCGCCTGCTCGCCCGCGCCACCCACGACGCGGTCTGGGATTGGGACATCGTCACGAACCGGATCTGGTGGGGACAGGGGTACTTCCACGCCTTCGGCATCGATCCGGAGGCCATCGTCCCCGAGCTGTCGACCTGGACCTCGCGCATCCACGACGACGATCGCGCGCGGGTGCTCGACACGCTCACGCGGTCGGTGGAGGCGCGCGACGAGGCGTGGTCGGCCGAGTACCGGTTCCGCCGCGCGGACGGGACCTACGCCCACGTCGTCGATCGCGGGTACCTGCTGCTCGACGACGGCGGCACCCCCATCCGCATGGTGGGCGGGATGCTCGACCTCACGCGCCGCATCGAGACCGAGGCGCGATTGCGCGAGCAAGCCGAGCTGCTCGAAGCCGCGAGCGATGCGATCCTGGTGCGTGACCTCGACGGGCGGGTGCTCTACCTGAACCGACGCGCGGAGGAGCTCTACGGCTGGGCGCGCGACGAGGCGGTGGGGCGCAACGTCCGCGAGATGCAGTTCGCCCAGACGGTGGAGGTGTTCGAGCAGGCGAACGCCGAGGTCCTCCGACGCGGCGAGTGGTCGGGCGAGCTCGAACAGGTCGCGCGTGACGGGCGACTCCTCGTGACGAGTGGCCGTTGGACGCTGCTCGCCGAGCGCGACGGGCGACCGCGTTCGGTGCTCGTGATCAACACCGACGTGACGGAGGAGAAAGCGCGCGCCACCCAGATGGCCCGTGCGCAGCGGCTCGAGAGCATCGGCACCCTGGCGGGTGGCATCGCGCACGATCTCAACAACGTGCTGCTCCCGATCCTCTTCTCGGCCGAGCTCTTGCTCGACGACGAGGAGGACTCGGAGCGACGCGAGGATCTCTCGGCGATCGCGACGGCGGCGCGTCGCGGCGCAGCGATGATCCGCCAGCTCCTGGCGTTCGCGCGTGGCTCGGAGACACATCACACCACCGTCGACCTGCGCAACGTGGTCGGCGAGGTCGTCGCGCTCGTTCGCGAGACCTTCCCGAAGTCGATCGCCATCGAGGTCGTGCCGACCGATTCTCCGTGCCGAGTGGAGGGCGACGCGACGCACCTCCATCAGGTGTTGATGAACCTCTGCGTCAACGCGCGCGACGCGATGCCGAACGGCGGCCGTCTCACGATCGAGGCGAGGACGCTCCCCGCGGACCGCGTGTCCGAGGCTCCGGAGGGGACCGACGTCTGCGCGGTCGTGACGGTGAAGGACACCGGCACCGGCATGACCCGCGAGGTTCGTGAACGCATCTTCGAGCCCTTCTTCACGACCAAGGCGGTGGGCGAGGGGAGCGGCCTCGGCCTCTCGACCAGCCACGCGCTCGTCCGAGGGCATGGGGGCGTGATCACGGTCGAGAGCGAGGTCGGGGTCGGGAGCGAGTTCCGCGTCATCCTGCCGGCGCTCGAAGCCGACGCGCCCGTTCGGCGAGCACCTTCCTCGATGCCGAGCCCGACGGGGGGCGGCGAGGTCGTGCTCGTGATCGACGACGAGGAGCCGACGCGACGGCTGCTCGCGCGTACGCTGAGCCGTCATGGGTACCGGGTCCTCGTCGCCTGCGACGGGCGCGAAGGCCTCGCCACGTTTCTCGCGCACCGGTCGGAGGTCGCGCTCGTCGTGACGGACATGGCGATGCCCACGATGGACGGACCGGCCTTCATCCGCGCGCTGCGCGAGATCGACCCGAGCGTGCGGGTGATCGGGTCGAGCGGGCTCGAGCTGGCGGATCCGTCCTTGGTGACGGCGTTCCTTCCGAAGCCGTACACGCCGGATGGCGTGCTCAAGGCGATTCGAGCCGTGCTCGAACCGTGAGAACAGGGCCATCCCCGCGACGACGGCCACCAACGCGAAGAGGGCGCCCGTGGGGACGCCCTCTCTCGCGAAGCGCTCCTCGTGCGAGGAGTGGCTCGTGCTCAGACCATCAGGTCCTTGAGCTTCTTGACGGGCGCCGCGCGGAGCTTGGTGCTCTTCGGGAAGCTCTTGAGGGTCTCTTCGCCCGTGCCCGGGTTGCGGACCTTCACGTTCTTGCGCGCCGGAACCTCGGTGAGCTTGAGCTTGACGAGGTCGGGGATCACGAAGTCCTTGTACTTCGCGACGACCTTGCCCTCCTTCTCGCGCTCGTTCCACTGCGAGCGCTTGCCGAGCTCGCGCTTGATCACGTCCTTGAGACCCTCGAAGACCGCACCGACCTCACGCTTGGTGAGACCCGTCTTCTCCGAAAGCTCACCGATGATCTGAGCCTTCGTCATTCGCTTGGCGGCTGCCATGGCTCCCTCCATTCGTCTGGCTTCGGATCGCCCGCGAAATGCGAGTGATTGCGTTGCTCGCTCCGAAGTCCGGGCCTGTATGCACGGCGGTTTTCGGGCTGACAAGCCCAAAACGTTCCGACTACCGAGAAAAAACGGGCCTCACCTCGCCGCTCCCTCGCGTTCGTAGGGTGATCGATCACCCCGATGGAGCAGGTGCGTCATTTCGCGGAGAAAGCCCCGGTGGACGTGGGTCGTTCGCGGCCTGTGGAAAACTCGTGGGTCCGCTGGGGATCTCGTGAATCGCTCTCAAGTCATCGTTTCGACTTGGGTTTCTTGACCGGCTTGCCGCCGCGTCGCGCGCCCTTTCCCCGCTCTTCGACCATTTCTCCACAGGCCTCTTCGGGGCTCGTTCGCCCGAGCGCGACGTCCACGAGCTTGGACGTTTCGGCGTTCATGACGCGCTCTTCGGCGTCGTTTCGGTGGTCGTAGCCGACGAGGTGCAGGAGGCCGTGCGCGAGCAAGAAAGTGACCTCGGAGGCGATCGCATGACCCCGCTCGGCGGCCTGTCGGCGGGCGGTGTCGAGGGAGACGACGACGTCACCGAGGATTCCGCCCGCGAGATCGCCGCCTTCGCCCTCGCGCATCGCGAACGCGAGCACGTCGGTCGGCTTGTCCTTGTGGCGGAAGTCGCGGTTGAGCGCGTGGATGGTCGGGTCGTCGCAGAGGAGGATCGAGAGCTCGGCGCTCTCGAGCTCCAGCGCCGCGAGCATCTTCTCGGCGCGCTCGCGGACGACGGCGGGACGGATCGGGGTCGAGCGAAGGCCCGAGGTGCGGACGAAAGCCGGCATGGGCGGAGGCTGCGGGATCCGAGGCGGGTGGACCAGCGTCCAGTTTGCTGGGTTGCTGGGTTGCTGGGTTGCTGGGTTGCTGGGTTCGTCGACCGACTCGGTTGCTCTGGCGCGGTGTCGTGAGC
>CALJLK010000550.1 GCA_937982655.1 uncultured Sandaracinus sp. | reverse complement strand
GCGCGATCGCGCGCGCGGAGAAGCGGCTGCGGGACACGCAGAAGCCGGATGGTTCGTGGCCGGGCGCGTGGGGCATCTGCTTCGTGTACGGCACGATGTTCGGGGTGCGCGGCCTGATCGCGGCCGGCGCCTCGAAGGACGACCCGGCCGTGCGTCGGGCGTGTGAGTTCGTGCGGGCCCAGCAGCGCGCGGACGGAAGCTGGGGCGAGCACTGGAAGAGCTGCCTGGAGGACCGCTACTCGGACCTCGGACACGGGCACGTGACGCAGACCGCGTGGGCGCTGCTCACGCTGCTCGAAGCCGACGATCGTGGTCGGTCCGCGGGGTCAGCCGCGAACGATCGTCGTCGGTCCGCGGGGTCAGCCGCGGACGACCCGCAGGCGGACGAGGCGATCCGCAAGGGCTGCGCGTGGCTCGCCTCGATGCAGCTCCCGAACGGCGACTTCCCGGTGCAGGAGTTCGCGGGCGTGTTCTTCCGCACCGCGCTCATCGAGTACCGGCTCTACCGGCGCTTCTTCCCGGTGTGGGCGCTCGCGCTCGCGCAGAAGCGGCTCGGGGCGCAGGTTTCTCACGAGCGTGGGTCCGAGGCGCGGGCCTTTTCGCCCGCCGAGTGATAAGCCCTCACGCGCGCTCGCTCGAAGCCGTCTCGGCCTCGTAGCGGGTCGCCCCGAGCGATCTCCTCGATTCAGTTCGAGAGCTCACGAGTTTTCCGCGAGACTTCAGAGGAACCATGGCCCAGCGCGAGACCGTCAAAGAGTCGTTCAAGTCCACCGTCGACGCCTACAAGGGCCTGCACGAGCAACAGGACGTGGACGCACGGCTCTCGAACTACACCACGCTGGTCAATCAGTACTACGACCTCGCGACCGACTTCTACGAGATCGGCTGGGGCCAGCACTTCCACTTTGCACCGCGCTGGAAGTGGGAGGGCTTCAAGGCGAGCTTGCTCCGCCACGAGCGTCACCTCGACCGTTCGTTGCGCCTCGCGCCCGGCAAGCGCGTGCTCGACGTCGGCTGCGGCGTGGGCGGGCCCGCGCGCCACATCGCCAAGCGCAGCGGCGCGAGCGTGGTCGGCATCAACAACAACGGCTACCAGGTCGCGCGCGCGGAGCGCTACGCCAAGCGCGACAAGCTCGATCACCTCGTGAGCTTCACGAAGGCCGACTTCATGGAGCTGCCCTTCGAGGACGCGAGCTTCGACGCCGTGTACACGATCGAAGCGAGCTGCCACGCGCCCGATCGCGTGAAGCTCTTTTCGGGATTGAACCGCGTGATGAGGCCGGGCGCGCTGTTCGCGGGTTACGAGTGGTGTCTGACGGACCGTTACGACGCGAAGAACCCCGAGCACCAGAAGATCAAGAAGGACATCGAGATCGGCAACGGCCTGCCCGACCTCTCGCACACCAGCGTGGTCGACGAGGCGCTGCGCGCGGCGGGCTTCGAGCTCCTCCAGACGGAAGACATGGCGAGCCACGGCAGCCCGGAGACCCCCTGGTTCCTGCCGCTGACCGGCGAAGAGAAGGGCCTGCTCGCGCTGCCCCGCAAGCCGCTCGGCCGCGTCATCACGAACAAGCTCACGCGTTTCCTCGAGCAGGTGAAGCTCGCCCCGAAGGGCACGAGCGACGTCTCCAGCTTCCTGAACCAGGGCGCGGACGCGCTCGTGGCGGGCGGCAAGACGGGCACCTTCACGCCGATGTACTTCTTCTTGGTCCGCAAGAAGGCCTGACGCATTCATCGGCGGGGCTGCCTGTGATCGCGGACGGCGTCGGCGGGGTCGGCGGAGGGCGCGCGGCAGCGGAGTCCCTAGTGGATGCCGTCGCTCGCGACCGGCCCTCCACGGTGCCTGCGATGCACGGCTGTGTGGCCGCGCTCCGCGGACCGGGCCTGGCCGCGTTCGTGGTGGCGCGTCTGCGCTCGAACGGCTCCGTCGTCGGGATCGCGCGCGGCGACACGCTCTGCATCGCCCGCGCTCGCGGGGAGTGGCGTGAGCTCACCGAAGGACAACCTCGCTCGCACGACGCGCGGCCCGCGCCGTTCGCGCTCGCCGGCTGCGATGCGCTCTTCGCGTGCTCCGACGGGATCTGGAAGTACGTCGACCGACGCGCCCTGGAAGCGATGCTCGACGCCGACGACGCGGAGCTGCCCTGGCGGCTCGTCGACGCGGTGCGCACGCGCTCGGGCGGACTGCACGACGACGTATCGGCGATCTTCGCCCGTCTCGTGTGATCAGAACCTCGTCCGACAGCGGCCCTCGACGCACTCGACGGTCGCATCGGCGGGATCGCCAGTGCTGCCGTCGTCGGCGACGGTCGGGCTCGGCGCGCACTCGCAGTCGTCGCGCCACGCCCGGCATCGCTCGTCGTTGCCGACCCAGCGCCCTCGGTCTTCGCGAGAGATCCCCGTCACCTCGAGGGAGCCACAGCAGTCGAGCTCGCGCTCCACGGCGACGCAGTCTTCGTCGTCGACGCAACCACGCGCGATGTACGGGACGTATCCGGTGGACGGCGAAGCACAGAGGAGCTCGTCGGGGCAGTAAGACCCGCCACACGCGGCGCCACAGCCGTAGCTACAGTCGTAGCCCTCTTGGATCGAGCCCTCTTCGCAGCTCCAGCGGCCCGCGACACACACGGGCGGATCGAAGACGATGTCCTCCGTGCAACAGCACGCGCGCGACAACGGTGGACACGGGGGACCGCCCGATGCGTCGCGCGACCCGTCGAGAGTTGCGTCCGGGGATGCGTCGAGGCTCACGTCGGCGTCCGCAGCCGGGCTGGAGGACGCGCACGCCACGAGGAGGGCGAAGAGCACCGACGACGTGCAACGCATGGGCATGGTCAGAACCTCGTACGACAGCGGCCCTCGGCGCACTCGACGATCACGGCGTCCGGATCGCCGGTGCTGCCGTCGTCCGCGACCGTGGGACCCGCGGCGCAGTCGCAGTCGGGGAACCGCGTCATGCACGTCGACTCGGCGCGCTCGAAGTCGGGTCGTGCGTACGAGGCGACCGCCGTCACCGCTCGCGTGCCGCAGCAATCGGTCTGGCGCAGCACCGCGACGCAGCTCATTCCGTCGAGGCAAGAGCGGTCAGCAGTCTCGTGGAACGCACCGGGGCCGTCGCAGATCGGCGGGGCGCCTGCGTCGCAAGGCTGGCCGCACGCGGCGCCACACGAATAGCCGCAGTCGAAGCCGGTGTGGTACTCCCAGCCCGACGCACAGACCCAGCGACCGTCGCGGCAGACGGGCGGATCGGTGAGGACGTCGCCTCGGCAGCAACACTGCGTGACGCTCACGGGCTCGCACGAGTCGTCGGGCGCGTCGGCTCGAGGAACGTCGCGTGGCGCATCCGAAGGAGCGTCCCGCACGTCTCCGTCGAGCACGACCTCGTGCCCGGACGGGCACCCGAGCACGAGAACGAGCAGCGCCGCGTACCTCATGACGAAAGCGTAGCCCTCGCTCGCGCGCGCCGCGCCCCTCAAATGAGGTAGATGCGCGCACGACCGACCGACGTGTTCAGCCTTGAGGCGCGAACACCAGCGGGTACGCGAGGCGCACGTCGCCGCCGACGGGCGCGGGGTTCACGCGCAGGCGACGCACTGCTTCGACCACGCAACGCTCGAGCGTGTCGCTCGTCGTGCTGCGATCGGCGATCGACACACTGCTCGCTTCTCCGCGCTCGGTGATCGTCAGCTCGATCGTCCAACGTCCCGCGAGCGTCGGCTCGTGACGCAGCGCCTGCTCGTAGCAGCGGCGGAAGGCGGAGAGACGAGCACGCATCGCGCGCGCGACGACCGCAGCATCGAAGTCACCCCCGCCGCCGATCGGCTCGAAACGCTCGATGCGCACGTCCGAAATCGTGCGTTCGGTGGCGGCCGACGTGGGCTCCAGCGCGGCCACACGACGCCGCGCGATCGCTCCGAGATCGTCTTCGCCGCTGCCGTCTCCGCCACCGTCGCGTGGGCGCAAGACGGACGCGCTCGCGGTCGCCGGCACCACGCCGCTCGCGTCGTCGAGGATCTCCGCGGCGTCCGCGGTGGGAGCGCCGCCTCGGAGCACGTCGTGCACCGCGCCGTTCACGCCCTGCGCACCAAGCATCATCTGCACGGCGAGGACCGCTTCTTCTGCGATGCGCGCCCGCTCGTCGGCGGACGGGGTCGAGCGGGGCGTGTCGCGTGAGCCGTCGCGAGTGGACGTGCGCGTGACGTTCTGCGGTGCGACCGTCGCGTCGGCGACCTCGACGTCGTCTGCCACGTCTTCCGGATCGGCGGGCTCCGGCGGCGGAGTGGGCTCCGCGAACACGAGGCGCGCGAGGCGTTCGGTCGCGATCGACTCGTGCGCGACGGGGAAGTCGGAGGACTCCAGCACGATGGCGAGCCCGAAGAAGGCGGTGAAGCTCGCGACCACGAACGCGGTGAAGCGCGCGTCGATCTGCGTGAGGAGACCGCCGCGCGCGCTCGCGGGGAGCGGGGCTC
>CALJLK010000549.1 GCA_937982655.1 uncultured Sandaracinus sp. | reverse complement strand
CAGCTCCGCCGCCGCGGCGCGGGTCCGCGCCGTGATCTTCACACCCCCGACCATGCGCGCGATCTCTTCCAATCGCTCAGCCTCGTCGAGCTTCACGATCTCGCTGCACGTGCGCTCGCCGACCACCTTCTTGGCCACGCGGAAATGCGTTTGTCCGTACACCGCGATCTGCGCGAGGTGCGTGATGCAGATGACCTGATGGTGCGCCGCGACGTCCGCGAGCTTGCGCCCGATCACCTCCGCCACCGCGCCGCCCACGCCCGTATCGACCTCGTCGAACACGTACGTGCCCGCCGCGCCGAGCCCCGCGAGCGTGCGCTTGATCGCCAGCATCGCGCGGCTGAGCTCGCCGCCGCTCGCCACCTTCGCGAGCGGACGCGCGGGCTCGCCCTTGTTCGGTGCGATCAAGAACTCCGCGCGATCGATGCCCGTCGCGGAGAGACGCGCGCCGTCCACCTCGAGCCCGCCCTTCGCTTCGAGCGGCGCGAGCTCCACGACCACCCGCGCGCCGCCCATGCCGAGGCTCGCGAGCTCTTCGCCGATCTTCTCGCCGAGCGCCCGCGACGCCGCCTTTCGTTTCTGGCTCAGCTCGCGCGCCACCTTCGTCGCCTCCGCGAGCGCGGCCTTCTGTTTGGCTTCCGCCTCCGCCACACGATCCTCGTGTTGTTCGAGGCTCGCGAGCTCCTCCGCCGCGTTCGCGCGGTGCTCCAGGATCCCCGCCACGTCGCCGCCGTACTTGCGCTGCAGTCGGTGCAGCCGGTCCAGCCGATCCTCCACCTCGCCCAGCCGATCGGGATCGAGGCTCACCTCGCGCGCGTAGCGCCCGAGCTCCTTCGCGGTGTCTTCGATCTGCGCGAGCGCTTCGTCCAGCCGATCCGCGAGCGGCGCGAGGCTCGTGTCGATCTCCGCCGCCTCGCGCACCTCTTGGGCGATGCGGCCGAGCGCCTCGCTCAGCGAGTCGTCCTGCGCGTAGAGCGCCTCTTCTGCACCGCCCGCCGCGCGCGCGAGCCGCTCCGCGTGACGAAGCCGCTCCCGCTCCTCTTCGAGCTCGCGGTCTTCTCCTTCGCGCAGACCGAGCGCGTCGATCTCGTCGACCTGGAAGCGCAGCAGATCTTCGCGGTCCGCGCGCTCACGGTAGCGCCGCTGCAGGGCCTCCAACTCCGCCGCCGCGTCCGCCAGCGTCGCGTGCGCCCGCGCGATCGTCGCGCGCTGATCGAGGAGCCGCGCGTACGCGTCGAGGAAGTCGAGGTGCGTCTTCGGATCGACCAGCGTGTGGTGCTGGTGCTGCGACGAGATGTCCGTGAGCCCCGCCGCGAGCACCGCGAGCTGCGCGGCCGTCGCGAGCCGCCCGTTCACGTAGGCGCGGCTGCGCCCCTCCGACTGCACCACGCGTCGGATCACGAGCTCGTCGCCCGCCGCGAGCTCCGCCGCTTCGAGGCGCGCGCGCAGCTCAGGATCGGCCCCGAGCTCGAAGAGCGCCTCGATCACCGCCTCGTCCGCGCCCGTGCGCACGAGCTCGGGCCGGCTCTTGCCGCCCATCACGAGCTGCAGCGCGGTGATGAGGATCGACTTGCCCGCGCCGGTCTCGCCGGTGACGACGTTCAGGCCGGGCCCGAGCTCGACCTCGAGCTCGTCGATGATGGCGAGGTTGGAGACACGAAGGCAGGTGAGCATGAAGAGGCTCCGTACGTCCGCAGAACGGCGGCGGACGTGCGCGTTCGTAGCACGCCCGAGTGACGTCACGTCTCGGGCCGACGAGCCGACCGTGCCGTCTCCGGTCGGTTCGCGCCCCGGCGATTCGTGCCCGAACCTCGTGACCGGACGGTACGCCCCTCGTGATCGTCGCCCCACGAACGCGAAACGCCCCGCGCCGGCAAACCGGGCGGGGCGTCGTGCGTGGATGCGTGATCGCTTCAGTCGAGACACGCCGCGAAGAGATCGCGGTACTCCTCGAAGGTGCCGAGGAAGTTCCCGCGGTCGCCGTTGCGGTAGGGCACGCCGTTGACGGTGAAGTAGTACTCCACGCGCGCTGCCACGTAGGCGTTCGAGGGATCGCCCGAGACGAGCAGGTCCGTGTCGACCGGGCACTGCGACGGGTCGCGGCGGTACGAGCCCGCGAGCGGATCGATCACCGACATCGGCAGCTCGTAGCGCGCGTCGTTGCCCACGCGGCGGAAGAAGCTGACGTAGCGGCTCTGGAAAGGCGCGCTCGGGCTGGCGCGGAAGTGCACCTGAACGTCGAGATCCTGCCAGAGGTTCGGGTTGTCGCGGTCCGTCACGCCCGCCTTCCACACGTCGAAGTAGATCGCGCGGATCGCGGCGCGCTGACGCGCGTAGGTGCCGTGCGTGAAGCCGTCCGCGAGCGCGACGCGGTGCTGATCGCAAGGGCCGTCGCAGGTCATGCGGTTGATGACCGACGCGCCGTTGCCGATCCAACCCGGCGCGCGCGGATCGGTGTCGACCATCACGCGGTAGTTCGCGCCGCCGAACGAGTCCCACGCGCGGCAGCCCGAGTAGCCCTGGTTCTCGAACCAGATCTGAAGCTCGCCGCCCTCGACGAGGTGGATGGTGCCGCTGCCGTTGGAGACCGAGACGTAGCCGATCCGACCGCTCTCGAAGCGGTAGTACGCGAGGATGCTCCACGCGGGCTGGCCGTAGCGGGTGTCGCGGCAACTCGTCAGGCGCGACACGTCGTACTCGACGCGGAGCTGACCGGCCTGACGCGGCTCACCGACGAGCTCCATGCCGCCGCTCGCAGGGAAACGCACGACC
>CALJLK010000548.1 GCA_937982655.1 uncultured Sandaracinus sp. | reverse complement strand
CGACTACGTCCCCGTGTGCAGCGCGGTGATGAACGCGGACCTCAGCTACTCGGTCTACGTACCGCCCGACTTCCGAGAGGGCGAGCGCCTTCCCCTCGTGCTCTTCCTGCACGGCGGCGGTGACGATCCCGCGTCCTTCGATCGCCACGGGCTCTCCGCGCGTTTCGACGCTGCCTACACCGAAGGAAGACTGCCGCGCGCGGTCATCTTCTTTCCCCAAGGTGACAACGGCTTCTGGATGAATTGGCACGACGGATCGCGCCGTTATCAAGACTGGATCCTCGGCGAGCTCCTCCCGGAAGTTCAGGAGCGCTACCACACGCTGCCGTGCCCGGAGGATTGCCACGTCATGGGCGTCTCGATGGGCGCGCACGGCAGCCTCCGCCTCGCGCTCGACCACGGCGACCGCTTCGCGAGCGTCTCCGCGCTCTCGGGGCCCATCTTCGACTCCGAGCAGATGCTCGATTTCACGGACAACCGGCTCTACTCGATCCTCATCCCGACCCACCGTGTCTTCGGGCCCGCGGATCCGCAGCGCGTCGCCCGCGAGGACATCTTCCTCCGTTGGCGCTCGCCCGCGGACGTCGGACCGAACGTCTTCCTCGCCTGGGGCACCGAGGACCGCGCGGGGATTCGCGATCTGAACGCGCGCTTCTCCACGCACCTCGAGGAGCACGGCATCGATCATCACGCGGAGGAGTACGTGGGCATCCACGGCTGGGTCGACTGGGCCCCCGTGATCGAGCGTGCGTTGCGTTTCCAGCTCGCGGGCGAGCGTCTCGAGCCGAGCGATCGTACGCACGCCATCCATCACCCGGGCACCCCGCCGCGCGAAGCGCGTGCGGGCACGAACCACGGAGGTCGCGGATGAGAGACCTGCACCACCTTCCCCCGACCGCGGCATTGCCGAGCGCCCCGTCGATCGACCGCACGACTGCGGGGGCCACGCCGACCGCCCGCGCCCTGCGTGTCGCGCTTCACCCCGACACTCTTTCCCGCGCGATGCCGCGAGTGCTACGCCCCGCGCCGACATGACCGAGCCTACCTCGCTCCCCCACGCCCTCGTCACCGGCGGCAGCCGCGGCATCGGCGCCGCGATCTGCCGTGAGCTCGCGGCGGCCGGGCACCCGATCCTCCTCAACTACCGCAGCCAAGACGCGGCGGCCGAAGCCGTGAAGGCCGAGATCGAAGCGGCGGGCGGCCAATGCCGACTGCTCAAGTTCGACGTCGCGGATCGACCCGCGGTGCTCGCCGCGCTCGCGGAGCTCGAGCGCGAAGGCACCCACGTCGGTGTCCTCGTGAACAACGCCGGCATCGCGAAGGACGAGAGCTTCCCCGCGATGAGCTGGGAGGCGTGGACCAGCGTCACGCGGCTCACGCTGGACGGCTTCTTCAACATGACCCAGCCGCTCGTGATGCCGATGGTCCGCAAGCGCTGGGGCCGCATCATCAACGTCGCGAGCGTGAGCGGCGTGATCGGCAACCGCGGACAGGTGAACTACTCCGCCGCGAAGGCGGGCCTCATCGGCGCGACCAAGGCGCTCGCCCAAGAGGTCGCGAAGCGCGGCGTCACCGTGAACGCGATCGCGCCCGGTTTGGTGGAGACGGACATGATCGGCGACGCGCCGGTGGACCTCATCCTCAAGCACATCCCGATGCGGCGCATGGGCACGGTCGACGAGGTCGCCTCGCTGGTGCGCTGGCTCGCGAGCGAGCACGCGGGTTACGTGACCGGCCAAGCGATCGTGATGGCGGGCGGCCTCGGCTGAACGGCGCGCAGGTGCCGTCGACGAAGCAGACGAGCGCGACCGCTGGCATGCTCCCTCGCGTGAGCCCGAACGAGCCCGTCGGCGGTGGCGATTCGCGCGAATCGCGCGAAGTGTCCCTCCCGTCGCGCGGGCGCCCTACGGTCCTCGGCGTCCTCGCGGTCGTGGCCAACGTCGTGCTCGCGGTCGTCTACCCGCTCGCGATCTGGTGGAGCCTCACGCACCTCTCGCCGCGGGTGGTCGGGCTCGTCGCGCTCGCGATCGTGGTCCCGCTGATGGCGCTCCGCTTCCGCAACGCCGACCGCGCGAACCTCGTCGCGGTCCTTCGGGTGCCGCTCGTGGTGCTCGCGGTGCTTCTGCTCGGGGTCATCACCGACGACGCGCGCTTCGTGCTCTTCATGCCGGTGCTGATCAACGGCGCGCTGCTCGTCACGTTCGCGTCGTCGCTCCGCACGATCCCGATGATCGAGCGCTTCGCGCGCATGCAGGATCCGCGATTGACGCCGGACAAGCAGCGCCACTGCCGACAGGTCACGTGGGCCTGGGTGGTCTTCTTCGTGCTCAACGCCGCGACTGCTGCGGCCCTCGCGCTCTTCGCGCCGCTCGCCTGGTGGGCGACCTACAACGGCGGTATCGCGTACGCGCTGATGGGATCGATGTTCGCCGGCGAGTACGTGCTGCGAAAGGCGCGCTTCCGTGAGTACGGGCGCGGGCCGCAAGACTGGTTGCTCGCGAAGGTCTTTCCGCCGCGTGGAGGCGCCTCGTGAGCGCGCGGCAGGCGGGAGAAGGCCCGGCGCCCGAGGACCTGCGGCTCGGTGTCCCGGAGGGCGCGGAGGTGCCGCGCGCGCTCCCGGACACCGCCCCGACGTCGTCGGCTTCGTCGGCCACGCCGCATTGGCGCGCGGAGGAAGAGCGCGGATCGATCTTCTGGATCAAGGCGATGGTGATCTTCGCCACGATGTTCGGACGCGGACCCGCGCGCCTGATCGTCGCGTTCGTCGCCTTCTACTTCACGCTCTTCTCCGCCAACGCGCGCCGCGCGGTGCACGTGTTCCGGCGCCACCTCGGAGAGCCGACGGGCTTCTGGGCCGCGTATCGTCAGGTCCTGCGCTTCGCGCAATGCTCGCTCGACACCCTCTTCTTCCTGCAGGGCAAGACGAAGTACTTCACGGTCAGCCGCAACGGCCACCACCACCTCGAGCGCCTGCGCGAGACCAAGACGGGCGTGATCCTGCTCGGCGCGCACCTCGGCAGCTTCTCCGCGATGCGGATGCAGAGCGCGAAGGAGTCGCTGCCGCTTCACCCGGTCGTCTACACGAAGCACGCGAAGCGTTTCAATCGTGTGATCGAGGAGCTCGATCCGGGCTCGATGGTGAGCCTGATCGAGATGGGGGAGGGCGGGGAGATCGACTTCATGTTGTCGATCCGCGAGAAGCTCGAGGCCGGCGCGATGATCGCGATCCTCGGGGACCGCACCCAGGCCGGAAAGAAGAACGTCACGGTCGACTTCCTCGGCGGCAAGGCGGAGGTGCCCGCGGGGCCCTACCTGCTCGCGTCGATGCTGCGCTGCCCGGTGTACTTCACGGCGGGCCTCTACCGCGGCGGCAACCACTACGAGCTCTTCTGCATCCCCTTCGCGGAGCGCATCGATCTGCCGCGCGGCAAACGCGAGGAGGGCATCCAGCGCTACGCGCAGCAGTACGCGGATCAGCTCGCGGAGTTCTGCCGAAAGGCCCCCGACAACTGGTTCAACTTCTACGACTTCTGGGTGAGGTCGGAGAAGGACGCGGCGCCTTCCGCACCTGCGACGACACCGGAAGAGGCGTCCGAGCCGCGCCCCGACCGCCCCTCACCTCCCGCCGAACGATGACGACGACCACCTCCGTGAATGTCCCGAGCTTCCGCGGCGTCCACCGCCAGCGTGTCCCGTTCCACGACTGCGACCCGCTCGCGATCGCCTGGCACGGGCACTACTACAAGTACCTCGAGATCGCGCGCACCGTGCTCTTCGAGCACTACGGCCTCACCGAACCCTTCTTCCGTGCTCAGAAGCTCTACCTCGTGGTCATCGAGTCCCGCTGTCGCCACGCCTTCCCGTGCCGCTTCGGCGACGAGATCGAGGTCGAGGCGCGCTTCGTCGACGTGGAGCAGCGCCTCCACCTCGCCTACCAAGTCCGCAACCTCACCCACGGCAAACGCGCGGCGCGCGCGTGGACCACGCTCGTCGCGATGAAGGACGGCGAGATGTCGATGGAGACCCCCGATGCGATCCTCCGCCAGCTCCGAGATTGAAGCTCCGCGCGCTCGATCCCGCGTCTTTTTCGCGCTGATGGCGCTCGTTCCCGCGCTCACCTTCCCGGCGCTCTCTTCTTCGGTGCGTGCCCAAGGCAGCGAGCTCGACGCGCTCCTCGCGAGCTTCCGCGGCATGACCGGGCTCTCCGCGCGCTTCGTCGAAGAGAAGACGATCGCGCTCCTCGCCACGCCCATCCGCAGCGAAGGCGAGATCCACTTCGCGGCCCCCGGCACCCTGATGCGCCGCGTGACCGCGCCGACGACCTCGGCCGCGCTCATCGAGCGAGGTCGCCTGACGATGGTCGCCAACGGCCAGCGGCAGGAGATCGATCTCACGAGCAACGCGGTGGTCGGCGGCTTCATCTCGAGCTTCGCCGACGTCCTCGCGGGCGACCGCGCGGCGCTCGAGCGCACCTACCGCATCACGTACGCGCGTCTCGACGGCGGCGACTGGAAGCTCACGTTGCGTCCGAAGGGCGCGCCGCTGAACCAGTTCCTCACCGAGATGGAGATGATCGGCAACGGCCGCAGCGTGAAGACGATGCGGATGGTCGAGGTGAGCGGCGACGTGACGCTGACGACCTTCCGCGACGTGCGTCTGGATCGGCGTTTCAGCGACACCGAGCGCCGGCAGATCTTCCGGCTTTGAAGCGTCGTCTCACGGACGCGCGTCGGCGTGGGGCTTGAGCCTGCCGCGAGCCCAACGCAGCGCGTCCTCTCGCGTCTCCACGATCGTGTGCGGGTACGTCAGCGGCGCGAACCACGTCACCGCGGTGAAGAAGCCGCGTACGATCGGGTTCGGCAGCACCACCGCGAGCCCCGCGCACCAGCGCTCCGCGAGCGGGCGCACGCGTTGCTCGTGCTCGGCCACGATGCGTCGCTGGGTCGCGGGCGCGTCGCGCACGTCCGACGCGTCGACCACCCACGCGACCTTCACCCGCGTCTCCTCGTAGAGGCTGCGGATGCCGTCGTGGGCTGCGCGCACCTCGTCGTCCGTGCGCACGCGCGGGTAGTGCACCACGTAGAGCGGTGCTTCGCCGGCGTCGATCCAGGGGTGCGGGCTCCGCATCGGGCCTGGCAGGATAGCGGCCCCGGACGAGATGGGAAGCGGTCCGCGAGAGCGCTCGTCGTTGAACTTCTGCGTCGGTGTACTAGCTCTCCTCGATGCTTCGCGCGCGCCTGGCGTCGGTGTCGGTCTTCGTCGCGCTCGGCGGCCTCGCGGCGTTCGTGGTGCCTCGGTTGCGTGTCGAGGCCGACATCACGCACTTCCTGCCGGCCGGAGAGGATCGCGCGCTCGCGGAGCTCTCGAGCGCCATCACGAGCTCGGAGCTCAACCGCACCATCACGCTCACGATCGCGGCCCCGGACGCGAGCGTCGCCGCGCGCTCCGCGCTCGCGCTCGCCGAGCAGCTCCGCGCGCGCGAGGACGTCGCATGGGTCACCGCGGGGCCCGACGAGTCGCTGCAGCAGGGCTTCTACGAGGCGTACTTTCCGCATCGTTTCGGCTTCGTGACCGACGATCCGAACGCGCTCGCCGACGCCTTCTCCGACGAGGCCCTGCGTGCGCGGGCGCGTCGTCTCAAGGACCAGCTCGGCAGCCCGACCGGCACCTTCGTGCGGCGCATCGCGCCCGAAGATCCGTGGTTGCTCTTCCTCGATCACGTCGAGCGCTTGCGCACCGCCCTACAGGGCGATCTCGACGTGCACGAAGGTGCGTTCGTCTCCGGTTGCGATGCCGAAGACGCCAGCGATGCGGAGCCGAACGGTGCGCGCGGTGGTGAAGGCGCGTGTTTCGGCGTCGTGCTCGCGACGAGCGCGTTCTCGCCCTTCGAGATCGCGCGCTCGCGTCACCTCGACCTCGCGATCGACGCCGCGTTCGACGTCGTGAACGAGGCCGAAGGCGGCGCGCTCCGCCTCGAACGTGCGGGTGTGCATCGCCTCGCCGTCACCAGCGAAGCCACCATCCGCGGCGACATCGAGCGCGTCTCGATGGCCGGCTCCATCGGCGTGGTGCTGCTGATGGTCTTGCTCTTCCGCAGCCCACGTCTGCTCGTGCTCGGCGCGCTCCCGCTGGCAGGTGGCGGTATCGCGGCGGTCGCGGCGGTGCAGCTCCTCTTCGGCGCGATCCACGGGCTCACGCTCGCGTTCGGCGCGACGTTGCTCGGCGTCGCGCTCGACTACGTCGCGCACCTCTTCACGCACCTCCACCTCGCGCCCGCGCCGGGCACGCCTTCGGGCCCGCCGACCGCGCGTCGGCTCGCGCCCGGCCTCTACCTCGGCGCCGCGACCACGGTGGCGGGGCTCGTGGGGCTCGCGTGGACGAGCTTCCCCGGCATCCGGCAGATGGCGGTGTTCACGAGCGTCGGCGTCACCGTGGCGCTGCTCCTCACACGTTTCGCGGTCCCGCCGCTGCTTCCGTCGACCGTGACTCCGGGCGCGTTGCTGCGCGCGCTCGGGCGCGGCGCGCACCGGCTCCTCGAGGCCATCGCAGCACGGCGTGGCTTCGTGGTGGCGGTGGGCCTCGTCGCGGCGCTCGTCGCGCTCACGGGTCTCCCGCGCCTCGGCTGGCAAGACGACATCCGCGCGCTCAACCCGCTCGACCCCGAGCTCGCGGCGGAGGACGAGCGGGTGCGTGGACGCGTCGCGCGCATGGATGCGGGCCGCTTCGTGGCGGCCTTCGGCGACGACGAAGAAGCCGCGCTCGTCGCGACCGACGCGCTCCATCGCGCGCTGGAGGATGCGCGCGCGGCCGGCGAGCTCGAACGTTTTCGTTCGGTCCATCCGCTGCTCTGGTCGGAGGCGCTTCAGCGCGCGAACCTCGACGCGATCCCGGAAGACGCGTTCGAGCGCACGAGCGCCGCGTACGCCGCCGAAGGCTTCGTGATGGCGCCCTTCGAGCCGTTTCGGTCCGCGCTCGCGCAGGAGCACGCGACGCTCGGCTGGGACACCCTCGCGCAGGGGACGTTGGGGCGGTTGATCGGCGCGCAGCGCGTGCAGGTGGGCGAGCGCGTCGCGCTCCTCGCGTTCGTGCAGGGCGTGACCGACGAAGCGTCCTTTCGCGCGCGCGTCGAGGCGATCGAAGGTGTGCGCTTCTTCGATCAGAACGCTTTCCTGCAAGAGGCGTACGGCACGTTCCGCACGCGCACGCTCGAGCTCGTGGTGGTCGGGCTCTTCGTGGTGTTGCTGCTCGTCGCGCTGCGCTACCGGAAGCTCGACCTCTCGCTCGCCGCCTACTTGCCTGCGCTGCTCGCGGCCGGCGCGACGCTCGGTTTGCTCGGCTGGCTCGGCATCGAAGCGAACCTCCTGCACGTCGTCACGCTCTTGCTCGTGCTCTCGATGGGCGTCGACTACGGCGTGTTCATGGTCGAGGCGGAGCTCCACCGGCGAAGCGGTGCGTCGGTGAAGGGCGCGCTCGACGACGGTGCGTCCGTGGAGGGCGCGCTCGACGACGGCCCCGCCACCGCGGTCAGCCTCGTGGTCGCCGCGCTCTCGACCGCCGCCAGCTTCGGGGTGCTCGCGCTCTCCGAGAACCCGGCGCTGCGCGCGATGGGGCTGACCGCCGCGCTCGGCGTCACGCTCTCGCTCCTGCTCGCGCCCGGTGCGTGGTTGCTGATTCGTCGCGCGTGATCCCGGCCCGCACGCACGGCCGCTCGGGTGTCCGGCACCAGCCACGACGTCGTCCGTCGAGGATCGTTCGGCGCATCACGGGGCGCTCACGTGCGACGGGTCGCTCCTCGGCGGCGCCGAGAATGCGACGGTTCTTTGACCGGATCGCCGTCCGCTCGTACGCCAGGGCTCATGGCGGCTTCCGGTCGTGGGCGTTTGATTCGTCGCGTCGTGAGCGCGGCGCTCTTGGTCGCGGTGATCGTGCTCGTCGCGCGCACCGAAGGTGTCGCGGAGCTTCCGTCGCGCGTCGCGCAGCTCGATCCGCGCTTCGTGCCCCTCGCGTTGCTCTTGCCCTTCGTCGCGGTGACCAGCGGCGTGCGGCGTTGGCAGCTCCTGCTCGCGCACGAAGGCGTCTCCCTGAGCTTCTCGGTCTTGCTCGGCTCCTTCCTTCGCGGCCGCTTCGTCGGCGCGTTCACGCCGAGCACCGCGGGCCTCGATCTCTACCGCTTGGTCGACGTCGCGAAGCTCACGGGCGCTCGTGCGGCGAGCGGGCGCGCGATCCTCGTCGAGAAGCTCCACGGTCTCGTCGCGCTCTCGATCGTCACCTTCGCGCTCCTCCCACTCGGTCTCGCGCGTTTCTTCGGCACGGCGGGCATCGCGCTCGCGGCGTTGCTCGGCCTCGGCTCCGTGCTCGGGCTCGTGCTCGTGTCGCGTCCGCGTCTCCTGCAGCGCGTCGCGCAGCGTGCCCCGAAGAAGATCCGCGCGCGCTCGGTCGAGCTCGCGGACGCGCTCGCGAGCGCACCTCCCACACGTGAGCTCCTCGTCCGCGTCACGAGCCTCGGCGTGCTCTCGCACGTGACGACGGCGGCGGTCTTCGTCGCCACCGGTCTCGCGCTCGACGTCGACGCGAGCGTCTTCACGC
>CALJLK010000547.1 GCA_937982655.1 uncultured Sandaracinus sp. | reverse complement strand
ATCCTCAACACCGCGCGCATCACCGTCGCGGGTGGTGTGGGCGGCAACGGTGCGGGCACGACGGGCGTCGCCAACGCGGGCAGCGGCGCGGGCGGAGGCGGCTCGGGCGGCGTGATCCACGTGGTCGCGCCGACCGTTCGGGCGGACTCCGGCGCGACGCTCGATGCGCGCGGTGGCGCGGGAGGTGGCGTGCCGCGCTCGTGTGGCGCGGGATCGTTCGGTGGCGCGGGGGGGCTCGGGCGCATTCGGTTCTCGGTCGAGCCGACGACCTGCACGGTGGGGGCGACGACGTATCCCCCGATGCCGGCGGGCGGCTGCGTGCCGAACGCGACGCCCGGCGAGGTGTACGTCGGCGCTTACCCGCTCTGATCGCGGACGCGGAGAGCCTCGATCGAGTGGGTCGACTCGGCGCCTCGGCCGATCGAGGTCACGCGCGATCGTGAGATCGACTGGCGCGCACGCGATTCACCTTCCATGCTGCGCGCGGCTCGCGAGACGACTCGCGCGCGACGAGCGTCCACTCGGGACCTCGTTCGATTTTCAATGCCCATGGAGATTCCTCGCCGCGCGCGGGCAGAACGAAGGACCGATCCTTCGGCTGCGCCGCAGCTTTCGGGTGCGCCTCGAGACTCTCCTGTCCGCGACACGATTCGACGCCGGCGGTTCTGAGCCGGGTCGAGCGCGCGGCCGCGACGAAGCGTCGCGGGAGAGGGCCGCTCCGCGGGTGAAGCCCCGGAGCGATCACCATGCACGGACCTGCGTGTCCGCGCGTGGTCAGCGCACGGAAAGAGGACAGACATGGATTCCGATACCGATTTCTCCGGGAGCGAGGCCGCTCCCGAGGAGCCCGGCTTTGCGTCGTTCGGGCTCGATCCGCGCATCGTCGCGGCGATCGAGTCGATGGGCTTCGATCAGCCGACGCCGATTCAGCGCGAGGCGATCCCGACGCTGCTCTCGGGCCGCGACGTGCTCGGGCGCGCGCGCACCGGCTCCGGCAAGACGGCTGCGTTCGGTCTGCCGATGCTGGAGCGCGTGAAGTCCGGCGGTCGCCAAGTGCGCGGCCTCGTGCTCGCGCCGACGCGTGAGCTCGCGCTCCAGGTCACGACGGCGCTCCAGGACTTCGCGCAGAAGCTCCCGGTTCGCCTCGTCACCGTCTACGGCGGCGCCGCGTACGGCCCTCAGCTCTCGGCGCTTCGCGACGGTGTGTCGGTCGTGGTCGGCACGCCCGGTCGCGTGCTCGACTACCTCGATCGCGGCGCGCTCGATCTCTCGCAGCTCGAGATGCTCGTGCTCGACGAGGCGGACGAGATGCTCCGCATGGGCTTCATCGACGACGTCGAGCGCGTGCTCCAAGCCGCGCCCGACACCTGTCAGATCGCGCTCTTCTCCGCGACGATGCCCGACCCGATCCGTCGGGTCGCCAACGCGCACCTGAAGGATCCCGTCGAGGTGCAGGTCGAGAGCTCGGCGCTCAGCGTGGGCCACATCGACCAGCGCTACGTGGTGGTGCCGCAGGGCCACAAGGCGGAGGCGCTCGCGCGCGTGCTCGCAGCCAAGACCGAAGGCACGACGATCGTCTTCGCGCGGACGCGCGCAGGCGCCGCCGAGGCCTCGGACGTGCTCGCGAACCGCGGGCTGCCGGTCGACGCGCTGCACGGCGACTTGAACCAAGGCGCGCGCGAGCGAGTGATCGCGCGTCTGCGCGCGGGGCGGCTCGGCATCGTGGTCGCGACGGATGTCGCGGCGCGCGGGCTCGACATCGATCACGTCACCCACGTGATCAACCTCGATCTTCCGCCGCGTGCGGAGGAGTACGTGCACCGCATCGGCCGAACCGGTCGAGCGGGCCGCGAGGGTCACGCGATCAGCTTCGTGACGCCCGCGGAGGAGAGCCGCCTGCGCAGCTTCCAGCGCATGCTGAAGGTCACCATCGCGCCGATGGACGTGCCGTCGGACGCCGCGATCGCGCGCGCCCGCAAGGCGCGGCTGCGCTCGCAGCTCCTCGAGGTCGCGGCGGGCGAGCTACCGCCCGAGCTCTCGACGTTCATCGACGACCTGAGCACCGAGATCGAGCCCACGAAGGTCGCGGCGGCGCTGCTCGCGATCGTCGCGGAGTCGCGGGGTCTCGATCTGCACGAAGGCTCCGATCAGCCGCCATATTGGGCGCGCCGTTTCGCGGAGCGTCGTGCGCGCGAGCAAGCGCCCCGCGAGAGCCGGCGCGGTCGCCACGAAGAGGACTTCCAGGAGCCGCGCGCGCGGCCGCGCGGTCCGGTGCCGGACGGCGACGAGCTCGAGCTGGTCTTCGCGGTGGGACGTGCGCGCGGCGTACGCGCGCAGGATCTCGTGGGCGCGATCGCGAACGAAGCGGACGTGCCGGGTAGCTCGATCGGCAAGATCAGCATCGTGGATCGCGCGAGCTTCGTGCGGGTGCCGCGCTCGGTGGCGGAGCACCTGCTCAAGCACCATCGGATGCTCATCATCCGTGGGCGCCCGGTCCGACTCGACCTCGCGCGGGGCGAGCCGCCGGCGCGCGACCGTCACGACGAGCGGCGTCCGCGTGACGACGAGCGCGGAGACTTCGAGGAGCGTCCGCGTCGGGAGGCTCGTGGCGAGGCCGACGAGCGTCCGCGTCGCGACGACGTCCAGGAGCGCCCGCGTCGTGAGGAGGCGCGCGCGCGTCCGCCGCGTGACGAAGACGCGGGCGAGCGTCCGCGACGTGCCGAAGGCGCGGCCGACGGCAGTGGCGCGGCGGGCGAGCGAGGCGCGGGGGAGCGGCGTTGGGAAGACTTCGACGCGCCGCGCGACGAGCGTCCGCGTCGTTTCGAGGGCGGCTTCGAAGGCCACGCGCGTCGTCCGCGCAGCTTCGATCGCGCGCGCGCCGAAGGGCGGCCCGACGCACCGCGAGCGGAAGGCGAGGGCGCCGAGCGCCCGAAGAAGCCTTTCGGCAAGAAGCCCTTCGGAAAGCCCAAGCCGGGTGGCTTCGCGCCGCCGAAGCGCAAGGGCGGCTTCGGCAAGAAGTGGTGAGCCCGGCTCCGTCGTCGGAGCGACTCGGCCGAGGGAAGGCGCACCCGCGTCTTCCCGTAGAACCACCCCGACTTTCGGACGACGGGCTTCCGAACGACGAGCGTTCGTGTTAGGCCCGCGGCCGCCGGCGAGAACGCCGGATGGAGGAATCTCGATGAGCTGGAAGAACTGGATGTGCGGGCTCGCGATCTTCGCGGCGGCGTGTGGCGGCAACGAAGAAGAGGCGCAGCAGCAGGCGAACGAGCTCGCGGCGCAGCTCGAAGAGTCGATGAACATGGCGGCTGAGCAGGCGGCGGCCGAGGCCAACATGGCGGCAGCCGAGGCGAATACCGCGGCGGCCGAGGGCGCGGCGGCGGCGAACCCGGGCCAGGGGCTCGAGGACCTCGGTGCGGCGCTCGGTGCGGCGCTCGAGGCGGCCGGCATGGCCGAGGGCGGCGAGCCCTGCGAGCAGGCGTACAACGCGATGACCGCGATGGTCGCCGCGCTGCAGAAGAACATGCCCGCTGGTGGCATGCAGCAGCCGGTGCCGACGCGCGACCAGTACCTGACGGCGTGCCGTCAGCTCCCGGCCGACGCGCAGCAGTGCAGCGTCCC
This sequence comes from uncultured Sandaracinus sp., assembly GCA_937982655.1. Taxonomy (GTDB): domain Bacteria; phylum Myxococcota_A; class Polyangia; order Polyangiales; family Houyiibacteriaceae; genus JACKEH01. The sequence goes on along the minus strand of CALJLK010000547.1, from coordinate 5,071 downwards.
CGCGTACGCGATGCAGAACATGGAGACGTGCCAGACCATCATGCAGCGCCCCGAGGTGCAGCAGAAGATGAACGAGCTGCGCGCGATGGTGCAGGCCGGTCAGTGAGCCGACCGCGGCGCGCTCGCTGCGCCGCACCGACGAAAGGGCCCGCTTCGGCGGGCTCTTTCGTTCCGTCGTCGTGTCGTCGCAACGCGAAGCGCGCCCGAACGTCGCTTCGCGTTCCCGTGGTGGACCCTTTCGCGGCGCCGTGGAACCTTCACCACACATGGCGTTCGAGGTCGGCTGGGGACCGCGCATCGGCATCGGGGTGATCGCGCTCGTGGTCGCGTTCGCGGTCGATCGGCTCGCGGGTCGTCGCGGCAGCGGCTCGCTCGCGGGGGTTCCGGTCGACGACACCGAGCGCGATCGAGGTTGGCGCTCCGCGGTGCGAACCTCGAACGTCGGGCTCGCCGTGCTCGCGCTCGGCTGCGTGACCCTCGGCGATCCGCTGGTCGCGTTCGTGGGCGTCGCGCTCGCGGTGACGATCGCGCCCGTGCTCCTCGGTCTCGCCGCGCGGCTCGCGTGGAATCGCCAGCCCGAGCGGCTGCCCGCGATCCGTCCGTCGGCTGCGCATCACCTGCTCCACGCCGCGCTGGTGCTCGAAGCGGGGTTCTTCTTTCGCGCGCTCCTCCCGCTCTTGCCGGGCATCGTGCCGCTGCATTGGGCGGGGCTCGGCGGCGACGGATACGGGCCGCCCACGCGCCTGTGGTGGAGCGCCGCGCTGCTCGTGGTGGGGACGGCGGCGATGCTCGCGGCGGCCTACGTCGCGGCTACGGGGGAGGGCGCGCCCGCACGACGGCTCGCGCTCCTCCGCTTCGCGGAGACGGCGCTCGTGGGCTTCGACCTCGCGGTGGTCGCGCTCTGGATCGGTGTGGGGCTCAACGGGTTGCCCGGCCTCGCCTCGACGCGGCCAGCGCTGCTCGTCGCGGGCGTGCTCGCGAGTGGAGGCCTCGTCCTGGGTGCGGCGCTGAACGTGCCGGCGATGCGGCGTGCGCTCGCTTCGACGCCGTGATCGCGCGAACGCTCACTCCGCGGCCAGGTCGGCGTTCTCCGGGTGGGTGAGGAAGCCGTCGCGCCAGCTCTCGCGCGGGATGCGGGTCGCGCGCTCGTCGAGCCGTGCGCGCCCCTTCGCGAGCACCACGGCGGCACGCTCGAGGTCACCCGTCGCGCGGAGGGCGCGCGCGTACGCCAGCGGCACGACGGACTCACCTTGGATCAGCCCGCCGAGCCGCTCGAAGGTCGCGTGCGCGCTCGCCGCGTGATCGAGCGCCTCCTCCGGGCGACCGAGATCGAGGCACGCGAGCGCGCGCCGAGCGAGCGCCCACGCTTGCAACCCCGGCGACGCGGCCAGCAGCTCCGACGCCTCACGAGCTGCGTGCTCTTCGTGTTCGCTCGCGCCCTCGAGGCGCTCCAACGAAGCGAGATGCGTCAGCGCCCAGCCCGCGAGCCGCGCGTTACCGACCGCGCGGCACTCCGCGATGGCTTCGCCCAGAACGCGCCGCGCCTCGTCACGCGCGCCGTCGACGTGAATCAAGAAGTAGCCGAGGTTCACCTTCGCGTAGGTGATCGCCTGCTGCGCACCCATCGACTCGCACCGCGCGAGGTTCGCACGCGCGATGCGTGAGGCTTCCTCGAAGTCACCGACCTCGGCGTGACACCATGCGAGCGTCGTGCGTTCGAGCGAGGCGTTGCGGAGATCCCCCGCGCGTTCGAAGTGCTCCACCGCCGGCGCGAGGTGATGAAGGAACGTGCCCACGTCGCCGATCATGCACGCTCGCACGCCGCGTACGTGATGCACCTGCGCGAGCGTGAGCGCGTCGAGCGACTCCTCGTCCTCCGCGAGCGTCGCGATCCGCGCGAGCACTCGGTCGGCTTCCTCGAAGCGCCCCGCGAAGATGAGCTGGAACGTTCCGCGCGCGAGCCCCACGAGGCGCTCGGCTTCGGCTTCGGGCTCGGCATCGACGCTCACGACGCGTTGGAAGAGCTCGTCTACCGACGCGAAATCCCCGAGGCGCGCGCTCGCCACGGTCGCGCTGCCGAGCGCGCGGTACCAGGCGCGGCTGCCTTCGCGCAGCGTGTCGGCGGCGGCGCGCCCGGAGCGCACCGCGCCGGCGTAGTCGCTCTTCCAATACCGCGCGAGGGACTCGGTCGCGTGGAGCTGACCGCGGAGCTCGTGGGGGGACGCGTCGATCGGAGCGTCGGTCGACGACGCGTCACGACGCGCGTCGAGCGAGCCGCTTCTCGAGCCGTCCGCCACCAGCGCGAGCGCGCGCGTCACCGAAGCGATCGCGCCGTCGAGATCGTTGCCCTCGAGCGCCTGCTCTGCCGCGCGCGCCAGCCAACGAGCGGCCTCGGTGGGTTCGTCGCCGCGATCGAAGTGCTCCGCGAGCACGCGCGCGTCTTGTTCGCCGACCGCCACGAGCCAGCGACCCGCGAGGCGATGCCCGAGCGCGCGATCCTCGGTCGTGAGCAGCTCGTAGGCGCCGTCGCGAACGAGCGCGTGCCGGAAGCGCCACTCGCGCTGGCCGGGGAAACGCGCGGACGGTCGCGCGGTCACGACCTCACGCTCCGCGAGCTCGGTGAGCCACTCGTCGACCCCGAGGCTCACGCCTTCCCCGAGCAGGCTCTCGACGCCCGAGGTCCAGAACGACTCGCCGAAGATCGCGGCCGCGCGGAGCACCTGTTTGGCCTCCTGACCGAGGGCGTCGAGGCGGCTCTGCACCATCGCGATCACGGTCTCGGGGAGTCCTTTGCGGCCACCTTCGGCCGCCGCGCGAATCAGCTCTTCCAGATAGAAGGCGTTGCCGGCGGCACGCGTCGCGAGCTCTTCCGCGAGCGTCGCATCCACGTCGCCGAGCACCTGCTCGACGAGCTGCAGCGACGCCGCCTTGCTCAGCGCGCCGAGGCGAACCTCTTGGAGCGCGTGCCGCTCCCAGAGCTCCGTGAATCGTTCGTGGACCTCGGGTCGCGCGAGCGCGAGCACGAGCAGCGGACGATCGGGCACGCGCGAGAGGGCCGCCTCCACGAAGCGCACCGAAGGCACGTCGCCCCAATGCAGATCCTCGAGGATCATCAGCACCGGTTGGGCCTCGCACTCCGCTTCGATCCAATCGCAGAACGCGCGCTTGGTGGTCTCCGCGAGCAACATCGGATCTCCGCGCGCCGCGCGCAGCGCCGGGTCCTCGGAGGAGAGCACCGGAGCGCCGACCAGCTCGCACAGGAAGAGCCACACCCGCTCGAGCTCGTCCGCTTCGAGGCGCCGCGCGAGCTTGCGCCCGAGCGCCTCCTGCACGAGCTCGGGCGGGTCGGCCTCGCGCACGCCGGCCCAGCGACGGATCGCCGGCACCACGAGCGCGAAGGGAGAGCCTGCGCTCAGCGAGTCGCCGCGCCCTTCGAGGAGCGTGAAGGTCTCGCCGCGCTGACGCAGCGTGCGCAGAAGCTCGTAGCGCAAGCGCGACTTGCCCATTCCCGCAGGCGCGGTGACGAGCACCACCGAGGCCGCGGGCTCTTCGACCGCGTGATCCCACGCGCCCACGAGCATGCCGAGCTCGCGACGTCGACCGACCGACACCGTCGGCTTGCCGAGCAACGTGCGCGTCGCTTCGTGCGTACGCTCGCCGACCACACACGCGCGCGAGCCCGCGAGCGAGAGATCGAAGCGCGCTTCGAGGAGCGGCACCGTCGACGACTCGACGCGCACTTCGCCGGGCTCGGTCGAGCTCAAGAGCGCCGCCGCGCGATCGACGGCCTCGCCCACCGGCAGCCGTCCGCTCCGCTCGGCTTGGCCGAGGCCGATCGCGAGCCCGACGTCGGGCACCGCGTGTCGCACGAAGAGCGCGACGCGACCTGCGCGCGTCGCTTGATCCATCGGGGCCCCCGGCGGATCGACGGTGACGACGAACGAGCCCGCGGAGAGCCACGCCACCACGCCGCCGCCGCGCTCCGCCGCACGCTCGATCTCCATGCGGCGATGCTCGGCCGCGGGAGGCAACGAGCCGACGATCACGCAGCGCACGCGCCGCTCGGTGCCGCCGAGCGAAGGTGTGAAGCTTCCCGAGGCCATCGAGGGCCCCGTCACGTCCTCCACGTCGCGTAGCGCGGCGACCATCGCGTCGCCGTCCGCGAATCGCTCCGCGGGATCTTTGGTGAGGCACCGATCGACGAACGCGCGCAGCGACTCCGGCACCCCGCGCCGCGGATCGAGCGAAGGCGGTGGGTCGAGCAGGATCTTCGCGAGCAGCGCGACCATGTGCTGCGCGCGGAAGGCCGGCCCACCGGTCAGACACTCGTAGAGCACGCAGCCGAGCGCCCACACGTCGGCGGCCGGCGTGACGCCTTCGGTCGCGCGCACCTGCTCGGGCGCCATGTACGCGGGCGTGCCGACGAGCCCGCCCGTCATCGTGAGCTTTCGAGGCCCTTCGAGGACCGCCGCTGCGCCGAGGTCGACGAGCTTCGCGCGCCGCAGATCGCCGTCCTCGAGGAAGAGGTTCGCGGGCTTCACGTCGCGATGCACGACCCCATGACGGTGCAGCTCGCCGAGGGCCGAGGCGATGCGGCGCGCGAACGCCACCACGTCCGCGATCTCGAAGTGCGACGTCGGCGCAGCCTTCGCCGCGAGCGTCACGTCGTTGGTCCGCTGCGCGAGCACCGCGCGCAGGTCGCGGCCGTCGAGCCACTCCATCGCGAGGTAGGGCTCGCCGGTCACCATCGTGCCGTGCGCGACGTGCTCGACGAGCGCGGGGTGGCGAAGCTTCGCGAGGAGCTGCGCCTCGCGTCGGAAGCGCTCGTCGGCGCCCGGTTGGTCGGTCGCGATCACCTTCAGCGCGACCGTGCGTCGCGTGTGCTCGTCGAGCGCGCGCCAGAGCCGACCCATCCCGCCGACCGCGACCTCGGCCTCGAGTCGGAATCGACCGTCGACGAGCACCTCTTCGCGCACGGGCGAAGCCTCGCACGCGCGTCCGCCGAAAAGAAGCTTGGCCGATTTCGCAAGCCGCCCTGCCGGACGGCGCGCAGCGACCGAAGGGAGCGAAG
>CALJLK010000546.1 GCA_937982655.1 uncultured Sandaracinus sp. | reverse complement strand
GGCCGAGAACGAGACCGAGACCGAGACCGAGACCGAGACCGAGACCGAGACCGGAACCGAGACCGAGCCATCGGAGCCGGCCGAGCTCGGCGAGAGCGCGAGCCCGCGCGAGCGGCGCGATCGCCTCGACGAGCTCGTGAGCTCGGGGAACTTCTTTCGGGGGCGCGCGCAGTGGGATCGGGCGCGGCGGAGCTACGAAGCCGCGCTTCGCATGGCCCCGCGCAACGGACCGGCGCTGGCCGGTCTCGCGAAGGTCGCGCTCGCACAGCGTCGTGCTCCCGAGGCGGTGCGGCTGTCGCGGACGCTCGTCGAGGTCAACGCGCGCACCGCAGGCAACCACGTGCTGCTCGGCGACGCGCTCTCCGCGGCGGGCGATCGCGCGGGTGCACGGCAAGCGTGGGAGCAGGCGTTGCGGGTGAACCCACGCCATTCGACGGCGCGGGCGCGGCTCGGGCGGTGAGGCACGAGTGACGTCGGGCGATCACGACGTCGTTCGGGCGGTGCTCGCGTCGATGGAGCGGGCGACCTGCACTCGAGCGAAGCTCGGCTTCGGGACGTTCTTCACGTGCCTCTTCGAACGAGATGGCGTGGAGACGGCGTTCCTATGGGTCTACATGGGGGCTTGGGAGATCCGCTGTCCCGCGACCGACGCGGTGCTCGCGTCGGACCTCGACGTCGAGCACGACTCGACGCGCGTGGGTGACGTGCTGCAGGAGCGCTTCGAAGGTGCCCGCGTGATCGCGTTCGAGCCTCGGCCCTGCTCCATCCGGTGGCGCTCGACCACCGGCGTGGAGACTGACCTCCAAGTTTGGCCGTTTCGGAAGCGCGCCGCCGACGTCCTCTTGATGTGGTACCTGCGCGACGTCGTCTACTCGCTGCACCCTTCGGGGCTCGCCTCGCTCGAGCTTCGATAGGCTACGTGAGTGGCGGAGAGCTCGGTCAGTCGCCGCCCGCGCCCGCGCGGAGGTCGACCGTGATCGCGATCTCGTTCGAGACCTTGAGGCGCACCGCTTCGTTGATGCTCACGCCGTAGTCGCTGAGCCGGATCGAGAAGCGCGCGCGGCCACGGAGCGAGGAGCCGTCCCAGCGCACACGCGCTTCGGCGGTCACGTCGCGGGTCTGTCCGTGCAGCGTGAGGCGGCCGCGGATCTGGACGTTCACGTCTTGGTTCGCCGGCAGCGAGGTCGCGCCCGTCACGCCCGTGATCTCGAACACCATGTCGGGGTGCGCGCCCGCGTCGAGCCACTCGGCGCTGCGGAGGTGCTCGTCGCGCAGCTCGATGCCGGTGCGGAGCGAGGCCACGCGCACGACGATGCGGCCGCGGGTGGCGGCGAGGTTCGCGGGATCGACGCGCACCGAGCCGGAGGCCTCGTTGGCCACGCCGTTGATGGTCTCGAGCTGCGCCTCCGAGCGGAAGGTCGCCCGCGCGCGGGAGACCGGCAGCTCACGGACCTGCGCGCTCGCGACGCCCGCGAAGGCGAGAAGTCCCACGAGGATCGAGCCGGTCGTCAGTCGCTTCAGCATCGTCGTTCTCCTGTCGAATCGAGGTTCGAGCCGCGGTCGGGGGCCTCGGAGGCGTCCGGCGGAGGGCACGGACGGCGCCGAGGCGGCGGTATTCACGGCCCTGGAGGGCCGAGGCGTGTGGGCCATCAGGTCCACGCACGAGCTTCATGTGCGTGCACGGCACCGGTTCGGGTCAACCGGCCGCGAAAGTCATCGCACGGGCGCGGGTGCGAGTGGGAGGAGAAACGTGGCCCTCGCATGGCCTCGTGGGGCTCCCGGCCTCGACGGGCTCGCGACCGCTCCCTCATACTCGCGAGGTGCCGTACCGCGACGAACTCTCCGCCCACCAGGAGCAAGTGCAGCGACTGACGCGCGAGCTCGAGGAGACGCGGGAAGAGCTCGCGGAGCTTCGTTCGAAGTACGCGAGGGCGATGGCGGTGCTGCGTGTGGTCGCCGAGGGGAAGAAGATCGAGAAGCTGCTCGAGGAGCGGAAGTCGGTCCCTCCCGGCAGTATCCCGCCTGATGCGCTGAAGAAGCCGTGAGCGTCGCGCGGTGCTACCCGACGACGTGCGACCTTGGGGCTCATGACGACTTCCGCGCGAGACTCGCCGATGCTGCTCCCAGAGCGCGCCGCACGTCATCGACAGGGATCGCTGGCTCGATACGCAGCGCGGCGAGCGCACCGGAGGTCAGAATCAATCGGTCGAGCAAGTCTTGCGAGCGTGTCAATCGTAAGAACATGTCGTCTGGGATCTTGTGATCTCCGGCATCCGATACCCCAAGCTCTTCCACCAACGCAGGCATGAACAGATCCCGAAGTCCGTACCAAAGCACAGCCTCTAGCTCGACCGTCTCTCCCATGATGGATCGACCCGCGAGCTCTTCGAGCACCAGCATGGGCTCTACGACGATGTCGACTTCCTCCTCGTCCAGATCGGCCTCCAGAAACGCGGCAGAACGCGATACGAAGTCTTCGACATCCAGAATGAGCTGGCTGGCTTCTTGCCGGCCCGACAGGTGTGCCCACCTCGCATCGAGTACGTCGATGAAGTAGTCCGAATCGCGGTGCCGTTCCGTGGTCTGCTTGAAGCGAGCCGCGAAGAGGTCGCAGAACACGAGCGAGACCACTGCCGGGCTTGCGTTTGGCCCGAATGCCTTTTCGGAGATGGATTTGATGTAGGCAGGATATTGGCCAAACATGGCGTGCTGTTCTCTTGGCTGATGAACGCGAGACTAACGAGCGTGAAACGGGCCCTGCAAGGGCGCGTGGACCTCCTACGTCGCGAGGCATCCGTCTTCGCCGACGACCTCCTCGCCCTCGTGGGCAGGTCAGCTGGACCCCGGGAGCCGCCATCGAGCTACTGGTCGAGCCACTGACGAACAGCCTGCGACTTCGCGAATCGACGTGTTCGCAGCAGCCGCCGTGTCTCTTGGCGCATCGGACACAGAACTCGTGAGGACGACTCCAAGGATCTCAGACCGTTGGCCTCGACCACGGCGCCACCCGCTAGCCGACGATTGCCGGGCCCGAATCGGCGCTGTAATCCGGCAAGCACGTAAAGAATGACTTCCTCCGATGGAGGCGACAACATCCCGTAAGGAAACTTGCACTCCTGGGCAGCGCGCTCGTCCAGCTCCGCCATGTCGAAGACCAACGTTGCCACGCCGTCGAGAAGCAACTCGATCTCCGCCAGAGCGTACATATGAACGCGCTCGTACTTCAGAGTATTGTACTCGCGGTATACGTCACCAGAGACCAGAACGGGCCCCGGGCAGTCGGTTCTGATCTCACAGGAGATCGTTCGATCATCGAGCGAGCACCGAAGCTCGAACTGTTCGACGACAACCAGCTCATCGGTCATGATGACCACCCGCGCCCTTCGCTTGAAACGCCATACGCGTCAGAGCTCCCCGACTGGGCCTCTCACCTCCCTCCCCGGGGAGCTTCAGGATTGACTCGCCCCATGCGGCAAGGTCGGTCCTGCTCGAACGCATTGAGAAGCTCCCGCCTTCACTTAGGAAGTCGACACGACGTCAGGTGCTCGAGTCCCATAGCTCCTCGAATCGGAGATCCGACCAGGATAGACGCACCCACTCAACCGCGTCTGACCTGCTCCCGTTCTGCACGAATGACTTGATCACCTCTCGAATCTCGCGGATCGGAAGAAACGCCGATGAAGGATAGTGGACTACCACGTCTTGCGACTCCACCGAGAAGTCATGGTCGGAGACCGTTCCGCCAGATGTGATCCATCCTGGCGGTCCTTCCGAGTAAGAGAGGAACAGGGCGCAGGCCAGGTTGTTTCGTCTGATTACGGTGAGTTGTAGGCGTGGGGTGTCTCCCTGGATCAGCAGCACCATCTCCGAGCGTCGGTCCGCCCACAACGATTCTGCCTCGAGATCCTGGAGGGCGACATCGGGGTCGCTGCTGCTTGGACCCTTGGGTCGCGAAACTAGCACTCGTTGCATCGGTACACCGGCTTCTCTGCTGAGCGTGAACCTCGCATGGATGTGCTCCTCCCGTCGAACGGATCGTGGTCCTCATCCTCGGCATCCGATCGCCGATCCTCCAACGACGAGAGGCGCCCGGAGGCGCCTCTCATCTCACACGCGAAACGACCGTGTTCAGATCAGGATCGTCGGGCAGCCGAGCACGATCTCCACCAGCGCGTCACCCGAGAGGAGCTCCTCGCAGATCGGGCCCTGGATGATGATCGACTCGTACGCGTCGCTCGTGTAGTTCCAGGAGTCGACACCGTCGTCGGGGCTGCGGCCGAGGACGCGGCGCTCTTCACCCGAGAAGGTGACGCCGACGTTGACCTGGCTCGGGTCGAACGTGCTCGGGTCGGTGCCGCGCGGGAGCTCGAAGACGCAGCTCTCGAGGAAGCGCTGAGCGATCTCTTCGAGCGCGGCTTCGAACTCGGCGCGGAAGCCGCCCGAGCTCGCGACGTAGTGGCAGCACTCGGAGGTGGTGCCGCCCGTGCAGGCGCGGATGTCCGGGAAGCCGGGCACCGGGAAGGGGACGATCGACTGGCAGGTCGCGCCGCGCGTGCAGTCGGCGTCCGAGGTGCAGATGCGGTCGTTGGCGCTGCAGTCGGCTTCGCAGGTGTCGGTGCGCGGGGTGCCGCCGTAGTAAGCGAGGCCGCTCAGCAGGCTGTTCGAGGCCGTGAGACCGACCGCGTACGTCGAGACGCCGTACGCGAGGTTGTTGGTCTGCGCCTCCATGTGCACGGCCTGCTCGTCCGAGAGCTCGCCGTTGCAGGTCTCACCGCCGTCCGAGACGACGATGATGCCCTTCTGGCCGGGGGCATCGAGCGAGAGCATGTAGTTCCAGCCGGAGCGCGACGCGTCGATGATCGGCGTTTGACCGCCGTTGGGCGTTCCGGTCAGGCGGGACTGGATCATGCTGCGCGTGCTCGAGAGCGGTCCCACACCGACTTGAGGCGTGGTGACGACGTTGCAGTCGCTGCTCTCGCCCGGATCGGGGAAGAGCATGAGACCCATGTTGAGCTCGTCGGGCACGCTGGCGAGCACGTCGTTGATCGCGCCCGTGGCGAGGTCCCATTTGGTCGCGCCGCTTCCGCCGCCGGGCGCGTCGTCCATCGAGCCGGAGTAGTCGAACACCAAGAGCACGGACCCCGGCACGCGCGAGGTCGGGATCGCCGCCGCGCCGCAGCCGTTGCGGGGATCGAAGGGATCGGGCGGTGGGCCGACGTCGGGGCGCGGGGGCGAGCCGTCCGGGAGACCGTCGCCGGAGTCGAGGCCGCCGCCTCCTCCGTCGCGGGTGATTCCAGGGCGGTCGTCGTCGCCACACGCGACGACGCCGGCGAGGGCGAGTAGGGAAGAAAGAAAGATCGAGCGCTTGGTCACCACGTACCTCCGACCGGGGAAGCATGCCGGAGGTCGGCGCGGAGGATCCTTACAAGCGCGTGATTCGTTCACCCTTTGTGTGCGACCTCACCGGATCCGGAGCCGTCGCGCGTCCGCACGCCCGCGTGTGAATCAGCGCAGCTCGCAGACCTTCTTGCCGAAGATGCGCTCCAAGCTGGAGAGCAGCGCGTCGGTCGGCTCCACGCACAAACCCGTCTCCTGGAGGTTCACGGCCCATTGCCCGCGAGAGACGAGCTCGAGCGAGACGGGGATCGGGCCGGGGTGCTTCTCGAGGGTCTGGCGGAGCGACTCGAGCTTCTTTCGATCGACCTCGCCGACGTCGACCTTCACGGAGACCGCGCGGGTCTTGCGGGAGAGCACGTCTTGCAGGAGCACGACCTCGTCGAGGCCGAGCTTCACCTCGATCTCGTCGGTGCCTTGCGCTTGCTCGTGCTTCACGCGGCCGGTGACGATCACCGCCTCGCCGCTCGCGAGGATCTCGCGCAGGCCTTCCTTCTCCACCTCGCGCGGCCGGACGATCACCTCGACGCGGCCGCTCGGATCTTCGAGCTCGAAGAAGGCGATCGTGCCGCCGGTCTTGGTGCGGCGCTCGCGGTAGCCCTCGACGGAGCCGCCCATGACCACCTTCGCGTTGCGGTCGAGGTTCGGGAGCGTCTCCGCGGTGGCGTTGCAGAAGCGGCGCAGCTCCGCGACGTAGCGGTCGAGCGGGTGCCCCGAGACGTAGAAGCCGAGGGTGGCCTTCTCGCGCGCGAGGAACTCGCGGGAGTCCCAGGGATCGACGTTGTTCGGGAACGCGCCGCCGACCTTGGTGAAGGCCTGCGTCTCGCTCGGGCCGCCGAGGAGCCCGAAGAGACTGGTCTGGCCGCTCGCGCGCTCGGAGGCGGCTTTCTTGCCGCGCTCGATGGCGGTCTCGATCGCGGCGTAGGCCTGCGCGCGGTGGACCTTGCTCGGCTCGTGGCAGGCGTCGAACGCCCCGCTCTGCACGAGCGCTTCGCAGACGCCCTTGTTCACGCGGCGAAGGTCCACGCGGTCGCAGAAGTCGAAGAGGTCGACGAAAGGCACCTTGCGGTTTCCGTCCACGCGCTCCTCGAAGACCGCTTCGAGCGCGGACTCGCCCACGCCCTTGAGCGCGCCGAGGCCGAAGCGGATCTTCGGGCCCGTCGGGTCGCGCAGGGTGCCCTTCTCGCTCACGGGGCGTCCTTCGGTTCGCTTGGCGCCGGGGATCGGCTCGTAGACGACGGAGAAGTCGATCTCGGACTGGTTCACGTCGGGCGGGAGCACCGTGATCCCGAGCGCGCGGGCCTCGGCGACCGTGCGCACCACCTTGTCGGACTTGTCTTTGTCCGCCGTCATGGTCGCGCAGCAGAACTCGGCCGGATAATGCGCTTTGAGATACGCCGTTTGGTACGTGATGAGCGCGTAAGCAGCCGAGTGCGACTTGTTGAAGCCGTACTGCGCGAAGCCCTCCATCAGGTTGAAGACGTCCTCGGCGTCCTTCGGATCGAAGCCCTTCTCGCTCGCGCCCTTCACGAAGATGGCCTTTTGTTTCTCCATCTCGGAGGCCTTCTTCTTGCCCATCGCGCGCCGCAGGAGGTCCGCGCCGCCGAGCGAGTAGCCGGCCATCTCGCGCGCGATGCGCATGACCTGCTCCTGGTAGACGATGACGCCGCGGGTGTCCTCGAGGATCGGCTCGAGGCTCGGGTGCGGGTACTCGAGCTTCTTGCGGCCGTGCTTACGCTCGACGAAGTCCGTGTGCATGTCGGCGCTCATCGGACCGGGGCGGTAGAGTGCGACGGCGGCGACGATGTCCTCGAAGCGGTCGGGCTTGAGCGCCTTGAAGAGCTGCTGCATGCCCTGGGATTCGAGCTGGAAAACGTTCGTGGTCTCGCCGCTTTGCAAGAGCGCGTAGGTCGCCGGGTCGTCGAGCGGGAGCGCGTCGATGTCGAAGGGCTCCTTGCGGTCGGGGCGCCGGTTCACGAGGCGTACCGCGATGTCGACCACGGTGAGCGTCTTGAGGCCGAGGAAGTCGAACTTCACGAGGCCGGCCGCCTCGACGTCGTCCTTGTGGTACTGGGTGACGAGCGTGCCTTCGTCGGGGCAGAAGACCGGCACGTGGTCCCAGATCGGACCCTCCGCGATCACGACGCCGGCCGCGTGCATGCCGGCGTGGCGCGTGAGGTTCTCGATCTGCTGCGCGGTGTCGAGCAGCTCTTTGACCTGGACGTCCGCGTCGTAGACCTGCTTCAGACGCGGTTCGTCGCGAAGGGCCTCCGGGATCGTGGCGCTCTTTCCGGGACCGAGCTCCGGGATCAAACCCGCGAGACGGCCGGCTTCGGCGGGCGCGAAACCCATCACGCGGCCGACGTCGCGCACGACGGACTTGCTCTTGAGCTGGTGGAAGGTCGCGATCTGACCGACGGATTGTTCGCCGTACTTCTCCTTCACGTACGTGATCACGCGATCGCGCCGGTCCATGCAGAAGTCGATGTCGAAGTCCGGCATCGACACGCGCTCGGGGTTCAGGAAGCGCTCGAAGAGCAGGCCGTAGGGGATGGGATCGAGGTTCGTGATGCGCGTGGCGTACGCGACGAGCGAGCCGGCGCCGGAGCCGCGGCCGGGACCGACGGGCACGTCGTTGTTCTTCGCCCAGTTGATGAAGTCCGCGACGATCAGGAAGTAGCCGGGGAACCCCATGTTGACGATGACGTCGAGCTCGACCTGCAGACGCTCGCGGTAGAGGTTCTCGTCGGGGCGCTGGCCGAGCTTGCGCATCTCCTCGAAGCGCTCTTGCAGACCGCGCTGCGCGAGCTCCACGAGCCAGCCGCCTTCGGTCTGACCTTCCGGCACCGGGAAGCGCGGGAGCTTCGGCTCCGAGAGCGGATTGCACGAGCCCGCGCAGCGCTCGGCGATCGCGAGGGTGTTCGCGAGGGCCTCCGGATAGTCCGCGAAGAGCTCCGCCATCTGCTCGGCGGACTTCAGGTACATCTCGGACGAGTTGTGGTGCATCGCCGACATCTCGCGGAGCGTCCGCGAGGCGCCGATGCACTGGAGGGCGAGCTGCGCGGGGGCGAGCTCGCGGTCGAGGAAGTGTGCGCAGTTGGTCGCGACGATCGGCAGATCGAGGCGCTTGGCCAGCTCCACGAGCACGCCGTTGAGGGGGCGGTTCTCGGGGAAGCCGTGGTCTTCGAGCTCCACGAAGAAGGAGCCCTTCTCGAAGCACTCGGCGAGCCGACCCATCGCTTGCAGGCCCGCTTCGGGGCCTTTCATCAGGATCTGCTGCGGGAGCCAGCCCGCCATGCACGCCGACAGACCGACGACGCCCTTCGAGTGTTGGGCGAGCAGCTCGAAGTCGATGCGCGGCTCGTCGTCGACCAGGCCCTCGACCCAGCCGAGGCTCACGAGGCGCACGACGTTCTGGTAGCCCTCTTGGCTGCCCGCGAGCGTGAGGAGGTGCCCGGACTCCTTGAAGCTGCGATCGCCGCGGTGGCCGGAGGTGATCGCGAGCTCGGCGCCGAGGATGGGCTTGATGCCCGCGTCCTTGGCGGCTTTGTGGAGCTGGACGGCGGCGTACATGTTGCCGCGGTCGGTGATCGCGACGCTGGGCATCTTCAGCTCCGCGCAGCGCTTCACGAGCTCGGGCACGCGGATGGCGCCGTCGAGCATCGTGAACTCGGAGTGGACGTGGAGGTGAACGAACTCCGGGGTGCCCATCGCGGCGGAGGGTAACCGGAAAGCGTGTCGCGGCACCCCGCGGCGTGGTGGTCGTGTGGTCGGTGAGGCGATGGTGAGCGTCTGCGCGCCGCGCGCGAGGCCGGAGGCGCGTACGATGCGCGGCGTGGACGCGTTGCGTGCGCTCGGGGCCACGACGCTCGTGGTGGTGCGGTACCTCGTGGAGCTCGTGGAGCTCCTCGGCCGCGCGTTGCGCGCGCTCGGCGGGCTACGTCGCCCCGTGGTCTACCGCGTGACGCTCCTGCAGATCTTCTTCACCGGCTTCCAGGCGGTGCTGCCGATCACGCTCGCTTCCGTCGCGCTCGGGATCCTCGTGCTCTCCGTGAGCCTGCGGTACTTGCCAGTCGACTACGTGCAGGGCGTCGCGTCGATCGTGATCGTGCGCGAGGTGGTGCCGCTCGCGACGATGTTCCTCGTGATCGGCCGGAGTGGCACCGCGATCACCATCGAGGTCGCGACGATGAAGCTCAACGACGAGCTCTCGGCGCTGAAGATCCTGGGCATTCCGTTCGACCAGTACGTGCTGGTGCCGCGGTTGGTCGGGATGGTGCTCGCGCTGGTGCTCTTGCAGGTCTACGCGGATCTCTTCGGGCTGATCGGCGGCTATTGGGGCACCGCGCTCGTGGACTGGAACCTTCCGTCCTACCCGGCGAGCGATCTGCTGCAGGGCATCGACCCCTCGGACTTCTTCGCCGCGATGCTCAAGGCCGTCTTCTTCGGGACGATCGTCTCTCTGACCGCGATCCAGCACGGCTTGCAGGTCCAGCGTTCGCGGCGGGAGATCCCGATCGTCACCAGCCGGGCCGTCGTTCGCTCGCTCTTGCTCTGTTTCCTCGTGAATACCGCGGTTTCCGTCACCGCCGGCTGATCGATCGTTTGCGGAGGCAAGCCGCCCTACTGGACGGCGCGCAGCGAGCGGAGCGGGCCCCATCGGGGCTTCATGCCCCGTGGGGGAGGGGCGGCGACAGACCCTCGGAGGAGCGGACGTCGGGCCACGCCCGGAACCGCAGAAGTCGCCATGCCGATCCCGTTGCCGCCGAGTATCCTTCCTCGACCCCCGTGGCGGAGACTCCCACCAACGTCGTGATCGGTCGCTCGCGCGACTGCGACCTCGTGCTCAAGGATCCGACGATCTCCGGACGGCACGCGCGCCTCGCGTGGGAGGACGGGAAGATCCTCGTCGAGGACCTCGGCTCCGCGAACGGGACCTTCGTCGCGGGCAAGCGGGTCGAGCGCGCGCTGGTTCGGCCGGGTGACGACGTGCGGCTCGGACGCGCGGCGCTGCCGTGGAGCGCGACCGCGCTGCGACCCTTCCTGCGCAAGGGCGGCAAGGACACGATCCTCGGCGAGTCGATCCCGGGCAGCCGCTTCATCTGCGGCTCGTGCGGCACGCGCGGGTTGATGCCCGCGGGCTTCAAGGGTGGCGTCCTGCGCTGCGGCGCGTGTGGGCAGCGGCTCATCGTCTCGCAGCCGGGGCGGCGTTGGCCGCGCATGGTCGCGAGCGTGGCGTTGCTCGCCGCGGCGGGGGTGGCGGTGTTCTTCGGCCTTCGCGGCGGTCGCGAGAGCCCGCTCGGTCGCGCGGCGGAGAGCCTCGTGTCGGACGCGCGCGCGGCGGGATCGTCGAGCCCGCAGGAGGCCTCGATCCGGATCCACTCGGTGGAGAAGGTGAAGGCCGCCATCGACACCTCGAACGCGGTCACGCGCAACGAGGCGGTGCGCATCGCGGCGCAGAGCGAGGGGCCCTACAGCGTGGAGCAGGTCGCGCGGATCTGGAGTCACGTGCGCGGGCAGTGGCGCTACGTGAACGATCCGCGGGGCGACGAGTACTTCGCGACCGCGAGCGAGACGATCACCAACGGCTTCGTGGGCGACTGCGACGACTTCTCGATCGTGCTCGTGGCGATGATCCAGGCGGTCGGCGGCGAGGCGCGGCTCGTGATGATGGACGGGCCACAAGGCGGTCACGCGTACGCGGAGGCGTGCGTGCCCGGCACGAGTGACGAGGTGCGCGACAGGCTCGCCGCGCACTACCGGCGGAATCCGGACCGGAACCTCGGGCGTCAGCGGATTCAGACGGTGCACTTTCGGCCGGGGCACGAGTGCCCGGTGTGGCTGAACCTCGACTGGAACGCGGGGGTGCCGGGCGGTGAGTACGAGCCGGAGCGTTGGGCGGTCGCGATCTACCCGGACGGGCGGACGGAGACGCTCGCGCCGGCGGGCGTGCAGGTGGTGCCGGCGGCGGCGGTGCAGACGAACGCGCCCGCGCCCGACACGCGGCGGATGGCGTCTCCTCCCTGAACACGCTCGGGCGTCGGGCTGCGGAGCCGGCGGAACGTCGCGCAGGGAGCTTCGCGAACGCTTCGCACGCCCCGGAGAGTCTCGACGCGTAGCGCCACGAAGGGAAGCGCGACTGATCCTCACGCGTTCGTGTCCTCGCGTTCGGGACGCCGCCCGACGAAGCCGCCCACGACGGTCTGCTCATGCGATTTTTCCTCTTCTTCCTCGTCATCACGGTGTTGGTCAGCGTGCTCGGCGTGTACGTGCACCGCCGCGCGACCCACGTGTTCTCGCTGGAGAAGCGCGGCCGCTGGTTGCTCGGGCTGACCTTCGGTGCAGGTCTCGCGCTCTTCTTCTTGCGGCGCGTGATCGGCAGCGACGTGATCGGCAAGGAGCTCGTGATCGTCGGCGCGGGCTTCGCAATGGCGATCGTGCTCGCGGCGGGGTTGCTCTTCCACGTCGACTTGGTGCGCGGCCTCTGGTGGCTCGGCGAACGGGTCGTCGCGCGGGTTCGAGGAACGAAGCCCGAGGTCCAATCTGCAGGCGCGGTCGCGGACTCCGTCACGGACTCGGACATCGTCTCGGTCGCGGACACCGTCTCGGTCGCGGACACCGTCTCGGACTCCGTCACCGATGCGCTCTCGGACTCCGACGACTCCGTCGTCGTCGATCCCGAGCTCGCTGCGCTCGCGCTCTCGCGCTCCACCCTCGGCCGCCGCCCGTTCACCCGCCACGCCTCTGCCGCCGCGCTCGTGGTCGGCACCGGCAGCTCGTTCTACGGCGCGCTCTTCGGGCGCCGCGACTACACGATCGACGAGGTGCCCATCCCGATCGCGGGCCTGCCGCGCACCCTCGACGGGCTCACGATCGTGCAGCTCAGCGACATCCACGTCGGCTCCTTCGTCGGCGACGGCGAGCTGCGCGCGGCCGAGCTCTTGGTGCGCGAGGCGCGGCCGGATCTGATCGTGCTCACGGGCGATCTGCTCGACCACGATGCGGCCTACGCGCCGCAGCTCGGGCGCTTCGTGGAGCGTCTGCGTCCGCTCGCGCGCTTTGGCGTGGCCGCCATCCCGGGCAACCACGATCACTACGCGGGCGTCGATGCGGTCGAAGAGGCGCTGCGACGCGCGGGCGCACACCTGATGACCAACGCGGGCCGGCTGATCGGCGATCGCGGCGGCGCATTCGCGCTGGTCGGGGTCGACGACCTCTGGGCCCGCGAAGGACGCCGTCCGGATCTGGATCGCGCGCTCTCGATGGTGCCGCCCGACGCGCCGAAGATCCTGCTCGCGCACCAACCGGTCTTCCTCGAAGAGGCGGTGGGCAAGGTGCAGCTCCAGCTCAGCGGCCACACCCACGGCGGGCAGGTGAGCCTCGGTTGGAACCCCGCCGAGCTCGTGCTCCCGAACGGCTGGGTGCGCGGTCGCTACGACGTCGGCGAGAGCATCCTGTACGTGAACCGAGGCTTCGGCACGGCGGGACCTCCCACGCGGCTCTTCTCGCCGCCCGAGGTCACGAAGATCGTGCTCGTCGCGGCCTGACGGGCGCGGCGTTCGTTCGACACGTGCCCGAGGCGAGCGAGGCACGAGCGGCGAGTCTCTCGAGCGATCGAGCTGACGCGCGGTCGAGCTGACAAGTGATCGAGCTGACGAGCGATCGAGGCTGGTCGCCGCGATCAGGGTGTCGGCTCGGACGCCGCGGGTTCGGACGGAAGCAGTACCAAGCGCCAGCGGGGCCCGTCGTCGGTGCTCTCGAGCACGAGCGGGACGGCCACGTCGCGGCTCCCGCCTTCGACGTGCACGGTCGCGCGCTCGCCTTCGAGCTCGGTGCGCATCCGATCGAGGGGCACGCGCAGCCGCAGCGAGCCCTGCGCGAGCATCTCCCAGGGCTGCACCACGCGGCGCGCGAGGTGCGAGGCGCGGCGGGCGCGACGCTCGAGCTCGGTGCGCGACTCGGCGTCGAGCAGCGCGAACGCCTCCGCGCGGGCGCGATCGTCCTGCGACGAGCGCTCCATCGCGCCCACGAACGCCAGCACGGTGCTCTCGGGGGTGGTGCCCGGGGCGTCGGGGGCGCAACCGAGCACGCCGAGCACGGCGAGCGTCCCGAAGAGAAGCTCAGC